>NZ_CP133779.1:3057798-3363578 GCF_034347425.1 Undibacterium sp. CCC3.4 | reverse complement strand
AGCACGCCAGGCGCGCCGCCCAAGGCTGGCACACAAATACCGGAATCGTCGGCCAAGGCCGGCAAACCAGTCTCTGCAGCAGCATGGCGCGCCTTGCGCAGGGCGTTTTCAACGAAGGTGAAATACGGCTCGTCGGTTTCGGCCACGCCCAACTCAGCTTGCGCGCGCAATTCGATTCCCAGCGGCGCGAGAATTTGGTAAAACTCGCGCAACTTACCGGCGTTATTCGATGCTAATACGATTTCTTTTGTCATTCGCGCAGCCTTCACTGTTCCAGCAAACCGAGCACTTGCTTTTGCAAGGCGATCAGATCGCTGATACCGCCCTCGGCCAAGTCGAGCAATTGATTCATGCTGGCGCGATCAAACGCCGCGCCTTCGGCCGTGCCTTGAATTTCCACAAAATCACCGGCCTCGGTCATGACCACGTTCATATCGGTGTCGCAATTCGAATCTTCCGGATAATCGAGGTCGAGTACCGGCATGCCTTGATAGACACCAACCGAGATGGCCGCAACAAAATGCCGCAGCGGCACCGCTGGCAGCACGCCGTTATCGACTAATTTAGCGAAGGCATCGTAGGCCGCCACCATGGCACCGGTGATCGCGGCCGTGCGGGTACCGCCATCGGCTTGCAGCACATCGCAATCAAGATGCAAGGTGCGTTCGCCGAAGGCTTCGAGGTCAAACGCGGCGCGTAGTGAACGGCCGATCAAACGTTGAATTTCCTGGGTACGACCAGATTGCTTGCCTTTGGCCGCTTCGCGGTCCATGCGTGTGTGCGTAGACCTTGGCAGCATGCCGTATTCCGCTGTCATCCAGCCCTGCCCCTTGCCTTTTAAAAAGCCCGGGACTTTGTCTTCAATGCTGGCGGTGCAGATGAGCTTGGTGTCGCCGAATTCGATCAATACCGAGCCCTCGGCGTGTTTGGTGAAATGACGGTTGATGACAACCGGGCGTAAAGCATCAGCGGCGCGACCGCTAGGACGTAAATTAGTAGACATGGCGTTAATTTTTAGTGGTGATACGCGCCGATTTATGAATGGCGTTGCGAATTTCGGCAATCGCTTTTTCAATTTCGGCATCGTTGAAAATATCGGCATCGTTGTTATCCATCGCCACATCAGGATCAAGCGGTGCTTGAATCGTGGTGGTAATCGAACCGATAGGCAAGGTATTGGTGGAGATGATGGAGGAATCTTCGAGGCGATCATCGCCTTCCCACATCATCGCCAGTGCCGTGGCATTGTCGCTGTGCTTACCGGCGATGCTGACGGCAGAACGGATTAATTCCGGGATCGCCCGCACGATCGTGTTTTCGTGCAGTTTTTGTGCCAGCACATGGTCGGGCAGCATAGACCAAAAACCATCTGAACACAGTAACAACAGGTCACCCGGCTGCAGTACGGCGCGGCGGGACAGTTCGACGATCGGTGAATTCGGCGCACCGAGACAGTTGAACAATTTATTTCTATCAGGATGGGTATGGCGTTCGGATGGATCGACCTTGCCTTGGGCAATCAAGGTTTCGATGCGCGAGTGGTCTTTGGTGCGCAATAAGATTTGCCCTTGGCGCATCCAGTACAGACGCGAATCGCCACAATGCGCCCAATACGCGTAACCGTTTTGTATTAAACAGGCGACGATGGTGGTGCGCGGTGTTTCGGGCAGATTATTGATGGTGCGATAACGATGAATTTCCTGATGCGCAGCCAGGAAGCTGTCTTCCAAAAAACGCTCAGGACGACCGACCAGCGGATGCGCTTGTTGTTGAAACAGCGAACCGATGGTTTGCATGGCGATGGCCGCGGCCATTTCACCCATGATGTGGCCGCCCATACCATCGGCCAGCAATAACAGAATCGCATCGCGGGTAAAACTGTAGCCCATGCGATCTTGATTGACTTTACGACCGCCGATATGGCTTTCTTGATAAACGGAAAAACGCATGACGTGTATCAGCTTTTGAAATAATAATTAATAAAAAACCGCCGTGCGGTCCCTGCTGCTACCTGACAGGTTCAATTCAAGGTGCTTTCTTGTATGGTCGTGTGGTCGCTGTCGCGCGTTTTTCGATTCCCACGAGAAAACAGTCCCGAAATTTTTTGCTTCAACTTTTCTCCCAAACTCTGCTCCGGCGGCACCTGGGCTTTGGTTGCCAAGGCTTTTTGCAGGGCAAATACACTCTGCGGCCGTTCCAGCGGGTCGAGCTTCAAACACCAGCGTACCACCTCAATGAGTTCGAGCGAATACATCGCTTCGAGCTTGCGGTAATGGGAATCCATTTTATCATTGGTTTTACGCTGATCCGACGGCTGTGGCGGCGCGCCTATCATGCAGGCGAAGATCGAGGCACCAATGCTGTAAATATCGGTCCAAGGGCCGAGGTTGCCATTCTTTTGATACAGTTCCGGCGCCGCGAAACCCGGGGTATACATAGGATAAAGCTTGGGAATATCGGTTTTAAGGGTCTGGCGCGCGGCACCGAAGTCGAGCAGAATCGGCGTGCCATCAAGACGCAGATAGATATTGGCCGGTTTCAGATCGAGATGCAGCAGCTTATTGGTATGCACCTCGCGCAAGCCATTCATGACTTGGTTGAACATGCGCCGAATGAAACGCTCGGAGACCAAGGGTTTTTCGCCTTTGTCACGGCGGCGCAAGATATGCTCTTGCAAGGAGCGCCCTGATTCATAGGCCATCACCATGTACACGGTTTCATTGGCGCGGAAAAAATTGAGTACGCTGACCACATTCGGATGGGAAATCCGCGCCAGTGCGCGGCCTTCCTCAAAAAAGCATTTGAGACCGATGCGATAGATAGGTAAATTGTCATTCGAAATGGAAGGCACAAGCTCACCCTGCTGACGCAAAGCCAATGAACTCGGCAAATATTCTTTAATCGCCACCGCATTGCCATCTTCATCCGACGCCAGATAGACAATACTGAAGCCACCGGAGGCAATTTTCTTTACAATACGGTATCCGGCGATTTCCAGCCCATCTGGTAGGGGGGCATTATTTTGTGCAGCCATCAATCTTCCAATCCTATATACAGCAGCGATTGTGTGGATAATCGGGCGGTTTGTAAAGAATATCCTTCTACGCAATAACTTTTTTGGATTCTTCTGTGCCGATTCAGAACGAATCAGAACGAATGAGGTCACTATTTTGAGTATTTACAGTATGACAGGCTATGCCACGAGCACACGCGAAACCGAGGCTGGCACGATGACTATCGAGATCAAGAGCGTCAATTCGCGCTTCCTTGACCTGCAATTTCGTATCAATGACGACTTCCGCTCGGTCGAACCCTTGTTTCGCGACGCCATTTCACGCAAGCTCACGCGCGGCAAGGTCGAATG
Source organism: Undibacterium sp. CCC3.4 (assembly GCF_034347425.1). Taxonomy (GTDB): domain Bacteria; phylum Pseudomonadota; class Gammaproteobacteria; order Burkholderiales; family Burkholderiaceae_D; genus Undibacterium. The sequence goes on along the minus strand of NZ_CP133779.1, from coordinate 3,360,214 downwards.
CCGCTTCAGCTTCGGCAAAAACCTCCACGACAAGCAACAAAAATCACTGAATGCCACGGTATTGGCCGAATTGGCGCGTTTTCAGGCAGATTTGCAAGCCTACTTCCCCGATGCCACCGCCTTGAGCAGCAATGAACTCTTGCGCTGGCCTGGTGTGATCGAAGAAAGCGAGATCAATGCCGACAGTTTACAGGCCAGTATCAACGACACCATCAATGCAACCCTGGACGCCTTCCTTGAGAGTCGCCGCCGCGAAGGGGCCGCACTCGAACAGGTTTTGACGAGCCGAATCGATGCGATGGAACAGATCGTGGCCCGAATTACCCCGCTGATGCCGCAAATGTTGCAGCAATTTCAGCAAAAGGCCATTGCCCGCCTCGAAGAAGCGCTCGGCCTGACCGCTGCCGGCACGCCCGGCATCACGCGTGAAGAGACGCTCGACCGCATCCGCCAAGAGGTGACGGTGTACGGCATACGCGTCGACGTGGCCGAAGAACTGGCGCGGCTGTCGGCGCATTTGAGCGAAACGCGACATATCCTGAAAAAAGGCGGCCAAGTTGGTAAGCGGCTCGATTTCATGATGCAAGAATTGAATCGCGAAGCCAATACACTGGGTTCGAAAGCGGCACTCAAAGAACTCGCCGATGCCGCCATGGAATTAAAATTATTCATAGAACAAATGCGCGAACAAGTACAAAATCTTGAATAAGCACGCGCTTTTACGTATACTCGCGCGATATTTTTCGTCAGCACGGCTGCCAGACTGCTGTAGTCCCGCGCGCTGCTCGCGCCACACCGCCACTTGAAAGGCCCAGGATGTTACCGTTCACGTCCCCGCTCACCGCTGCTGCGTCATCCACCGCCGGCAGTTTATTCATCGTTGCCGCCCCTTCCGGGGCTGGCAAATCGACCTTGGTCAACGCTTTGCTGGCGCAAGAGCCGCAGATCAAACTATCCATTTCGTTTACCACGCGCGCCCCGCGCCCGGGCGAACAAGATGGCTGCCAATACCATTTCACCACACCGGCCGATTTCCTGGCGCGCAAAGAACAAGGCGAGTTTTTGGAATCGGCCGAAGTGCATGGCAATTTCTACGGCACCTCGCGCCTCTTGATCGAACAACAAATGCGGGCTGGCACCGATGTACTACTGGAAATCGACTGGCAAGGCGCACAGCAGGTACGCAAACAGTTTCCCGGCGCAGTAGGAATTTTTATCTTGCCGCCGTCGATTCCGGCACTCGAAGATCGCCTGAAAAAGCGCGGACAAGATGAACCGCACGTGATTACCCGGCGGATTTTGGCGGCCGGCGGCGAAATGGCGCACTCGCCAGAGTTCGAGTATGTTATTATCAACCAAGACTTTGCTACTGCGCTGTCCGACTTGAACGCCATCATCAGAGCGACACGTTGTCGTTTTATACAACAAGCGACACGAAACAGCGAGTTATTCGCCCAGCTCGGCATTCATGCCAATCCCGACTGAGGCTGCGCTTATAGCCGCAGACGACAGCATCACTGGCACGACGCGCTTTACATTTCATCATATATCATCAGCAATCAGGAAAAAACCATGGCACGCATTACCATTGAAGACGCTTTGAAACGCATCCCTAACCGCTTTCAACTGACACTCTGTGCGACTTACCGCACGCGCCAGTTGTTGCAAGGTCATACACCTAAGGTAGAATCCAAAGACAAACCGACGGTTACCGCGCTGCGCGAAATCGCTGAAGGTAAAATCGGCATAGAAATGCTTAAAAAAGTACCGATGTAATCGTTACCGCGTTCGCATCAGATCGCCTCAACGCCAACCGGCCGGGAGCCAGGGAATGAATACCGCGCTTTGCAATTCCTCGTTACACCACTCTCCGGCCGGATCGGCGGCTGTTGCGTCGGCCCGCGGCAATAGCCCTAACGGCGGTCCCAACAACAGCCCCACCAGCAGCCCCACCAGCAGCAAATCGAGTACCATGCCGTCCTCCCCTCGCAGTCCTGCCGCACCCCCTGTCGTTACGCACATCGGCGTCGCCTCCACCACCGCATTAAGTCAACGTCTGGCCGAGTACATGTCGCCGGCCGATCTGAAATTGGTCAAGGAAGCCTACCGTTTTTCTGATGAAATGCACTTAGGTCAGGTCAGAAAGTCGGGCGAACCATATATTTCCCACCCGATTGCCGTGGCCGAGATCTGCGCCGACTGGAAGCTTGATGTACAGGCCATCATGGCAGCGCTGCTGCATGATGTGATGGAAGATCAGGATGTCAAAAAAGATGAATTGATCGAGCGTTTCGGCGCGCCGGTAGCGGCCTTGGTCGACGGCTTGTCAAAGTTGGAAAAAATCGAATTTCAAAGCCAGATCGAGGCACAGGCGGAAAATTTCCGCAAGATGCTGCTGGCCATGGCGCGCGATGTCCGCGTCATTTTAGTCAAGTTGGCCGATCGTTTGCACAATATGCGCACGCTCGGCGTCATGTCATCAGAAAAAAAACGCCGCATCTCGCGCGAGACCATGGACGTGTATGTGCCGATTGCGCACCGTCTCGGACTCAATAATATTTACCGCGAATTACAAGATCTGGCATTTTCTCATTTGTACCCGATGCGCTATCGCACGCTGTCGAAAGCGGTCAAAGCGGCACGCGGCAACCGCCGCGAAGTCGTCAGCAAAATTCTCGAAGCGGTAAAAAGCACACTCAAAGAAGCCGGACTGACCGCAGAAGTCTATGGGCGCGAAAAAACTTTGTATGGTATTTACCGCAAAATGCAAGACAAGCACCTGAGCTTTTCACAAGTGCTGGATGTCTACGGTTTTCGCGTGGTGGTAGAAAATTTCCGCGAAAGTTATTACGCCCTCGGCTCGCTGCACGCACTCTATAAGCCTATGCCGGGCAAGTTCAAAGATTACATCGCCATTCCCAAGACGAATGGCTACCAATCGCTGCATACCACCTTGATCGGCCCATACGGCACGCCGGTGGAATTTCAAATCCGTACGCAAGAAATGCATCGTGTCGCCGAATCAGGCGTGGCAGCACACTGGCTGTATAAAAACGACGAAGGCAGCTTGACCGATCTGCAGCAGCGTACCCACGCCTGGTTGCAGTCGCTGTTAGATATACAAAAACAAACCGGTGATTCGGCTGAATTCCTCGAACATGTCAAAATTGATCTGTTCCCCGACTCAGTCTATGTGTTCACCCCGAAATCCAAAATCATCGCCCTGCCGCGCGGTGCCACGGCACTCGATTTTGCTTACAATATCCATACCGATATCGGCGATCAAGCGATTGCCACCCGGATTAATCACGAGCCGGTGCCACTGCGTTCAGAACTCAAGAACGGCGATATCGTCGAAATCATCACTTCACCGAATTCGCGCCCTACCCCGAATTGGCTGACCTATGTCAGAACTGGCAAGGCGCGCTCGGCGATCCGTCATTATTTACGCACCATCAATCTGAGCGAATCAACCGAACTGGGCAAGCAATTGCTGGCACAAGCCTTGGTGGCGGTGAATCTCAATCCGGAACTGCCCGATGCGCTGATCGATAAGTTACTCAACGAATCGAGCGCTAAATCCATCGATGAACTGTATGCCGACATCGGCATCGGTAAGCGCATGGCAGCATTGGTGGCACGCCATTTGCTCGACTTGGTCGAAGATGACTCCTCCTCGATACCGTTTCAACAGTTGGGCGACCGTCCTGAGTACAAGCACGAACCGGTGATTATCTATGGCAGCGAAGGCGTGTCAGTACAATTGGCACCATGTTGCCTGCCAATTCCGGGCGATGTCATCGTCGGTCAACTGAAACGCGACCAAGGCTTGATCGTGCACACCGACGACTGCGAGCACGCCAAACGTTTACGCAGCAAAGAACCGGACCGCTGGATCGATGTCAATTGGGGCGATGAAGTCAATCGCAGTTTTGATACCCGTATTGAAGTCACCGCCAGCAATGAGCGCGGCGCGCTGGCACGAGTTGCCGCTGAAATCGGTGAATCAGAAGCCAATATCAGCCATGTCAATATGGAAGATGGCGACGCCAACGACATGACGCACATCCACTTCACGATACAAGTCGAAGACCGCACGCACTTGGCGCGCATCATGCGCAATATCAAGCACTTGAGCGGCGTGGTTCGCGTACTCAGAGAGCGCAACTGATCGCTCAGCAGACCGATCGATTGCGCCCCTCCCTTACGTCAGTGCAGCTTGCGGTGCATGCGCCGCAAGCTGTACCACACCGTCAGGGCGATGACTGGTATCAGTACACCCGTCAGTAACTCCGGGTTGATGTTCAGACCGAGCGCCTTCAAGCCTTTTCCGGTATACAAAAATAAGCCGGCCACATAATAGCTGATGGCGGCGACCGACAAACCCTCGACCGCTTGTTGCAAGCGCAATTGTTGGGCCGCGCGCGCATTCATGCTTTGTAAGATTTTACGATTTTGCTGCTCTTGCATGATGCCGACGCGCGTGCGCAATAAATCATTGGTATTCGCAATCCGCGCCGCCAGCGCTTCTTGGCGACGCACGATGGCTTCGCAGGTATGCATGGCCGGTGCCAAGCGCCGATCCATGAATTCGGCAATGGTCGGCAAGCCTTCGATGCGCGTTTCGCGCAATTCCAGGATGCGCGCTTTGACCAAGCTGAAGTAAGCTTTTGAGGCGGAAAAACGGTAACTGTTTTCCAGCGTCAACTGTTCCAAACGCGCAGCCAAATCGATAATACTGCGCAATACCGCCTGCTCGGCATCGGTATCGGCCAACTCAGCTGCCTCGCTACGTGTGAGCGTCGCCGTCAGTGCCACCAATTCGTTTTCTATCGCTGTCAGCACCGGCGCTGCCGACTGCGCCTGCGGCAAGCCCAGCAAGGCCATCATCCGGTAAGTTTCGATTTCCAGCAGACGTTGCACGGTACGGCCGGCTTGCTGTTCAAGAAAACCAAAATCTTTGAGGACAAAGCGACCGAAACCATCGGCTTGAATCAGAAAATCGGTCCACACTTCACCGCGCGCGATGAGCTCGCTGCCGACTGCCAAGCCACCCTCGAAATACTTGCGCAAGCCGGCCGGCTGCTCGCGACTATCGCCGGCAATCAGGGCCAGATGAGCGGCCACCATAACTTTGCCCTGCAAGCCGGCCAACCACCACTGTGGTATATGACGCAAAGGCAGCCTGGCGAATACCTCATCCAAGCCGGCCGTTACGTTGACTGCAGAATCGCTGACCAAAGCAGCGCTGGCCAGATGATTTTCCAGAAATGTGTAGGTAGCAAATTCGGTGTGGCACTCCCACTTTAGGCGAAAGCCGCCGAAGTCATGAAAAAAGTACTTGGCGTGCACGCCCGGAGCAGCCACCCCGAAGTGGCCGCAAAATTGCGCCAACAAAGACAGCTGGGTGGGTGCGGTATCATCACCGCTGTGTGCGTCACTCCGTGCGAACACGGCCAGATGGGTCAGGGTTTCCGCCCCGGCCAACTCCAAGGAAGGCCGCGAATGGACTTCGGCGGCTAAGGGAATGCGTAAGGGATGATTGATTGTCAGGGTATTAAAGGCCATGGGCAGTGTTCCAGCGTCGGTCAAGCAGGGTAAGTGACGTCGATGATGGTCAATTCATCGAGTCCGGAAGGGGTTTTCAGCATGACTGTATCGCCGATACGCGATTTCGTCAAAGCCCGCGCAACCGGAGAAATCCAACTGATTCTTCCAGCCAAGGGATCGAATTCATCGATCCCGACTATGGTAATGCACACTTCGGTGCCATGCTGGTTTTCATAGACGATGGTAGCGCCGAAAAAAATCTGGTCCGAGCCATGATGCACGCGCGGATCGACTACCTCAGCGAGATCGAGACGCTTGGTTAAAAAATGAATCCGCCGGTCGATCTCCCGCAAGCGCCGCTTGCCGTAGATGTAATCGCCGTTTTCCGAACGATCGCCATTCGAAGCAGCCCAGTGGACGATGTTGACCACTTCGGGGCGGTCGACATCGATCAAACGCAGAAATTCTTCCTTCATCTGCGCGTGGCCGGCCGGGGTCATGTAGTTTTTTGAGCCAGCCGGAATCGCCGGCGCACCGAAGTCTTCGTCGTCGTCCGCCGGGCTTGCTGTTGCCAATGCTTGCTTTATTTTTACCATCGTCTCAAGTCAGATCAAATTTATTGCTATCTTCTCACCATATACCGGCTATCCCTTATAAAATATGGACATATTTTATAAGGGATAGCAAAACGATACACGCCATTGTATGCGAGCTGCGGCTAAGGAAGTGCGGATTTAATCCGCGCTTCCCTAGGATAGTCAGCGATCCGCAGCGCTTGGCGTTTGCACCCGGCAGACTCATACAGAAATGGAATTGTGCATGGCTGATTACACGCCGATCAAATTATTCGTTGTCGACGATTATGCCATCGTCCGGGAAGGCATCAAGAGCATCATCGCCACCAGCGGTGACATCGGCTTGGCCGGCGAAGCCAGCGGCGGCTTGGAAGCAATTCGTTTGTCGCGCCAGCTCGATTATCAAGTCATGCTGCTCGACATCGCTCTGGGCGATAAAAACGGTTTGGAAGTACTTAAACAGATCAAGACTGAGAAACCGACGGCTAATATTCTGATGTTTTCGGTATATCGCGAAGACCAATACGCGATACGCGCCCTCAAGGCCGGCGCATCCGGCTATATCAACAAGCAAAGCAGCACCGGCGACATCCTGACAGCGATCCGCCAGGTCGCCGGCGGCCTGAAATACATCAGCGCGCAACTGGCGCAAGACTTGGCCAACAACCTCAACCAAGAACATGAAGATGCCTTGCACAAAACCTTGTCGGACCGCGAATTCCAAACCTTGACCATGATTGCCTCCGGTCGCTCGGTCAGCGACATTGCCAAAGAATTATCTTTGTCGGTAAAAACCATCAGTGAATACCGTTCCAGGATATTACTGAAGATGAAATTACGGCACAATGCAGAAATTACGCACTATGCAATCAAGAATCAATTGGTGGATTAATCCTTTTTTTGCGAACTGACACCCATGTCCAATACAACAAATAATTCGCAATTCAAAAGCCCCACCGACATCGCCCGCGAAACCTTTCGCCAGTTGGCCATACAACGTATCGCACCGACCCCGGACGCCTACAGTAAGCTCTATCATGACATCGCCGGTCTGCCGCTCGAAGTCGCCGCTACCATTCCAGCTGCCGCGGCCGCGCCATCGGCAGCAGAAAATCTGCTGACCAGTTTCGCCGCCAGCTTGCAAAACTCGGGCAGCGAACTCGAAACCTATGGCCATCGCTTCAGCCGCGCCGCCAAAACCGGTAACTGGGATGATTACAGCAAGGGTCTGCGACAGCTGAGCGAACGCATCAGCGCGCCCCCTGCTGCTGCGTTCGCTCTCAGTAGTACAGCACTTGCCAGTAGCGCGACGCCACCACTGAACACGATTTCCTTGGTCGATGAAGCGGTCGACCCCTGCCGCAAGTTGCTGCAAGATTTACTCTATCGTACCCTGACGCTGGCACTGTTCTCACTGCTCAAACCCACCCCCAGCTTGGCCAGCGAAGCGGAAGCGCTGGGCGTGGAAGTGAAGCAGGCCGAGACTGAAGGCGCACTCAACCAAGTCGCAGTCCGCTTGAAGCATTTATGCTTTCAAATTGAACTGCAAAGCGGCGACAGCGCAGAACAACAAGAATTACTGCTACGCCTGTTCGATCTCTTGCTCACCAATATTCATGATTTGCTCGACAATGACAACTGGCTGCGTGGTCAAATCGACGTGGTGCGGCATCTGATCGCCGGACCGATCGACCATCGCGCGCTACAGGACGCCACGCGCAGCCTGAAAGAAGTGATTTATAAGCAAGCGACTCTGAAGACCAGTATCGCTGCCTCCAAAACGTCGGTCAAGAACATGATGACGGCGTTTATCGACCGTCTCGATGCGATGGTCGTGAGCACCGATGTCTATCAACATAAGATGGATGACTACGCAGTCGAAATCGGCAGCGCCACCAATGCTGGCCAAGTCGCTGGCATCATCAGCAATATTCTCAATGAGACCCGGACGGTACGCAGTGAAACGATCCGTTCACGCGACATCATCGTGGCAGCGCAAAAAGAAGTCACGGATGCGGAAGAGAAGATCAAGAATTTGGAGAGCAAGCTCGCGCACATGAGTGAACTGGTACGCGAAGATCAACTGACCGGCAGCCTGAACCGGCGCGGTATGGATGATATTTATGAGCGCGAAGCCGATCGCGCCGATCGGCGCGGCACGCCGCTGTGCGTGGCCATGCTCGATCTCGATAACTTCAAAAAGCTCAATGACCAACACGGCCATGCGGCCGGCGATGAGGCTCTGGTACATTTGGTCCGCATCGTCAAACAAACGCTGCGCTCGATCGATGTGATCGCGCGCTATGGTGGCGAAGAGTTTGTCATCATCATGCCGGAAACCGAAATCGACGAAGCCGCGCTGGCAATGACACGGGTACAGCGCGAATTGACGACGCATTTCTTCAGCACCGATGCACAGCGCTTGTTCATCACTTTTTCTGCCGGAGTAGCCTTGCGCGCAGCCGGCGAAACCCAGGAAGCGCTGATCAAACGAGCGGACAAAGCCATGTATGCGGCCAAAAGTGCCGGTAAAAATCGGGTGATGCAGGCGAGCTGATTCAGCGCCGGAAAATATCGGCCAAGATATCGCGTTCGTTGGGCTTGCACGTCAAGCCGCCATCCGCCGCTTGAAATACCAGGCAATTGCCGGGTGTGTCGTGATTAATCACGCTCACACCTTGGGCGATCACGCTGCCGGGTTTCACATCGCAACGACCGATGATGGCGGTATTCGGATACATCACCACACCCCGGCCCAGTACCGGTGCCACCCCATGGTTTTTACCAACCGTGGAATTTTGATACAGCACCAGGTAATCGGCGTAGCTGGCTTTAGCCAGCACGATGCCGACGGTATGCCCGATGAAAAAGATGGACGGCAGTTCGACTTCATAAAAACAATCGATGCCGTTCAAGGCTTTATTCAGATAAAACAGCTTGGTGCAGACAATTTTCTCTGCACGATTACGCCAGATGGTATTGGAGAGGAAATACAGAAACATCGCATACTGGGTTGAATGCAGATAGTCGAATTGATTTTCCGGCCACAAGCGCACCGCATTAATACAACTATGCAGGCGTTCCAAGGCTTGATCGAGGTCGGCCTCTAACAGTGCCGGCAAGTTTTCCTGTTCATCTGGAAAGAATGCATGCAATTGACGCAGCACATACTGCAATAAGCCAGCCCTACCCAAGCTCAATACCTTCATGCGCTCGCCTCATAAATCATATAGACCAAGCTTGGTTCGACCTCACTCAGGCTCGGGTCTTCATGCCAGGCTATGCCATCAGCAACGAACTCTTTGCGCAAACAAATACGTTTAGTTTCTTGAAACCCCACTTTGCGATAAAAATCCAGTGCGCTGTTATCTGAGCGCACGCGCACAGCGATCGTCTGTATGCCCAATTGATCGCGCACCCATGCCAAGCTGGTTTGCAGCGCCAGCTTCATCAAGCCCGGTGGCGAGTCGCCGCCGCTGACGATGGCATCGGCTTCGCCATAGCCGCTGGCCCAATCGATGAAAGCGATACCGACATGACCCAGCCTTGTACCATGCAAATCTTCCAGCATGAACAGGATTTTGCTATCATTGTCATGCACATACTCAGTCAACCAATCGGCCGTGCGTTCCGGGTGCGCGTGAAATTCCGTCAAAAATGAGGTGACGTATTTGTTGCGCCACTCGCTGAGCAATTGCAGGTCGATGGGGTCGAGCTGGCCCGCTGCCGTCGGAATCACCCTTAAATAGCCGCTCACCGGCCGGCCCACAGGAATGGCCAGTCCGACTCGGCCGGAACCGGCGGCGCGCTTCAGCGCTTGTAATAGAGTCTTTCCATTTGCAAGGGTACCGGACATGCTTAAGCCCTTTCAAAAAAGCGATGAATTTGACGAGCCACTTCCTCTACCGTCGCCATCGCCATTTTGGAATGCAAGGGCAAGGATAAAATTTCCGCACCGACTGCATCCGTTACCGACAAGTCACCGGCTTTGCAATTCTTCCAGAGCGAAAACAGATGGCCTGGCTGCCAATGGATACCGGTGTCGACGCCGTTTTCTTTAAGAAACGCACGTAAATCATCGCGTTGTTGTTGCGGTACCCGGATGTAATACAGAAAAGGATTGACCTCGGCAAAATCAGTTTTCGGTACGCGAACCAGCGGCAAATCGGCCAATAGCTGATTGTAGTGGCGCGAAGCATCGCGACGAGATTGCGTGATCACATCCAATTTACTCAATTGTGCCAGTCCTATGGCAGCATGCATATTGAGCATGTGATAACGGAAACCGACCCGTTCCACATCAAAAGTCCAGGCTCTTTGGTTTTGATACATGACCGAGGAAGGCTGCTGCATGCCTAACAGCCGCAATTCGTGGACATACGCCAGTTCTTCTTTGGTTCTGACGATAATGGTTCCGCCATCGAGACAAGTGATGGTTTTCACCGGATCATGACTGAACACACAGATATCAGAAAAACTGCCTACCGGCTTGCCTTTATACGAGGAGCCGAAGGAATGGGCGGCATCATGAATGACGCGTAACTGATGTTTTTCGGCGAAGGCAGCAATCGCATCATGATTCGAAATAATGCAATCGTAATCCATGACGATAATGACCTTGGTCTTAGGCGTAATTAACTGTTCCGCCTTGACTAAATCAAGTTCCAGCGTGTTGTCATCACAATCGCAAAAAACTAGCTCAGCCTGCACCCAGCCTACTGCCTGAAAATCAGCCGAACAATTAAATGAAGCAACGATGACTTCGTCGCCTTTTTCCACGCCGGCAATCAGCAAAGCAATATGCAAAGCCGCCGTACCGGTACTGACTGCGGCAACATAGCGATCCTCAGTCTGTATAATTTTTTGCACTTGCTGCTCAAATTCGGCCACATAGCTGCCCATGCCCAGCCAACCCATTTCGAGAGATTTTCTGCTGGCATCGATTTCTTCTTGCTCGATGAGCGGTTTAAAGACTGGTATCATTTTTCCATCCTTCACAGAGATTAGCTGAGCTTAAGTTGATGTATTGCCGGTATGGCGATAAAGAATTGTGCCGGAACTTGTAAAACAGTTTCTAATTCACGCATGATCTCGAGGTGTAAATTCCACGGCAAAATCATAATGACATCAGGACGATGGCGTTGCATATGCTCGACGCCAACTATCGGTATTCTGCTGCCAGGTAAGTATTTCCCCTGCTTGTGCGGATTGATATCAACCACATACGGCAGTAAATCGGCTTTCACTCCGGCGAAATTGAGCAGTGTATTGCCTTTGGCTGCAGCTCCATACGCGGCAATCTTCAAACCCTTGCGGCGGCAATCGAGTAAAAATTCGAGCAAGGCAAATTTGGCTGTTTCTGCCGCCGCTTGGGCATGGCGATAAAATGCCACGTCCAACATGCCTGCGGCCACTTCGCGCGCCAGCATCTGCCCAACCCCAGCCGTGATCGCGCGCGTTCCACTATCGCAGCGCTGCGCCAACACGCGCAAGCTGCCGCCATGGGTAGGCCATTCCTGCACATCGAAGACTTGCAAGCCCTGTGCGGCAAAAATTCGCTGCACCGCATGAAACGACAGATAGGAATAATGTTCGTGATACGCCGTATCAAACTGGTTTTGCTGCACCATATTCAATAAATGCGGGAATTCCACGCTGAGCACGCCGTGCGGCTTTAATAACTGTGCAAATGCTGCAACAAAGTCATTGATATCCGGCACATGGGCCAAGACATTGTTGGCCACCAGTAAATCGACTGCCCGCCCCTGCTCCAGCAATTCCTGCGCCAATGCCGAGCCAAAAAATTGCTCGTAAATAGTCAAGCCCTTGGCGCTGGCGGCACTCGCCGTGCTGTGCGTGGGTTCAACCCCATAACAAGGAATGCCGGCCGCTTTTACATATTGCAACAGGTAGCCATCATTGGCGGCGATTTCCGCCACCATGCTGCCGCCATCGAGACCGAGTTGACTGATCATGTCGCTGACAAAACGCTGCGCATGGGCCAGCCAGCCCGAGGAGCAAGAACTGAAATAGGCATAATCGGCATCGAACAGATTTTCTCTACCGGTGAAATCTTCTGTTTGCGCCAACCAACACGAGGTGCAAATCATGATTTTCAAGGGCAACCAGGTTTCCGCGCGCGGCAAATCACTCTCACGCAGATAAGCGTTCGATGGCGGCGCGCTGCCGAGGTCGAGAAAAACCTGTTCGAGTGGCGCGGCGCAATGGCGGCATTTCATAATTGAATTCCTGAAAAAGTCGTATCAATAAAAGCACTATGACGGTCGCGCTCAGAGTGTTGCGTCACCGGCAAAGGCCAAGTGATCGCCAGCGCCGGGTCGAACGCGTGCAGGCCGAATTCGCTCTCAGCAACATACTGATGGCTATGGCAGTACAGCATTTCCACCTCATCCGTGAGGGTTTGAAAGCCATGCGCAAAACCGGCCGGTATCAAGTAAGAACAAGCTTGTTCCGCCACCAAATGCACGGCATGCCAGTGCAAAAATGTCGCTGAGCCAGCGCGTAAATCGACCGCCACATCCCACACTGCGCCACGCAAACAGGTAATCAATTTTGCTTCGCCGTGTGGCGGCAATTGCAAATGCAGACCGCGCACGCTGCCGCACTCACGCGTAAAAGTATGATTGACTTGGGCCAGCGGTGCCGACCAGCCGAACAGCGCCAATTCGTCTTGGCAAAACAAGCGTTGCAAGCTGCCGCGCACATCGCCGAGCACGCTTCTTTGTATCAGATGCAAGCCTTGCAAAGGTGTTTCTATCAGTTCAAACCTCGCTGTCATGGCTCAGGCCTTTCCTGTTGGCGCATTGGTGGCAGGTGCCAGATAAGCGGCCAGATCAGCCGCACACAAATCCTCGGCCGTTTGGCCAGCCGCGAAATCGCGATACCAATGCATGCTGCGGGTCACCGCTTGTTCCAAGCTCCAGCGCGGAATAATGCCTAATTCACGGCGCGCCTTGCCCGCGTCGAGTGCCAAGTAGCCGGCTTCATGCGGGCCACTCAACGCCTCGGCAAACTCGGTGCGGCCACTGCCATAGGCGTGCTGCGCCAGTTGTATCACCTGACGCACGCTGGCCGCCCCGTCCGGGCCGATATTCCAGGCTGTGGCGTAGGATGCTTGATGCGGTAAGCGTTCGGCCAAACATAAATACGCCGACAGCGGTTCGAGCACATGCTGCCATGGGCGCACGGCATCAGGGCGACGAATCTGCAAACAATCACCTTGCTGCCAGGCGCGGATTGCATCGGGTAATAAGCGATCAGCCGACCAATCGCCGCCGCCGATGACATTCCCCGCACGGGCGACTGCCAGCGGCACGCCCATGGCATCAAAAAATGCCGCACGATAGCTGGCGATCAGCAATTCTGACGCGGCCTTGCTGGCACTGTAAGGATCATGGCCGCCAAGTTCTGCATTTTCCGCGTAAGGCTGTGGCGATTCGAGATTTTTATAGACTTTATCCGTGGTGATACACAGCACGGCCTCGAGCGAACTGAGCGTGCGCAAGGCTTCGAGCAGGTGCGCCGTCCCCATCACATTGGTGTGGTAAGTCGCAATCGGATCAGCATAGGCGGCGCGCACCAAGGCTTGCGCCGCGAGGTGGAACACGGTTTGCGGCGCGAACGCTTGCACCGCTGGTTTCAGCGCTGCGGCGTCGCGGATATCGATCACACGGCTGTGCATCTGCTCAGCCAGCCCTAAGGCCTGAAATAAATTCGGCTTTGTGGCGGGCGCTAAGGCGATACCGAGCACCTCGGCACCCATACTGTGTAACCAGAACGCCAACCATGCGCCTTTGAAACCGGTATGACCTGTCAACAAGACACGCCGACCACGCCAGTACGCCGGATCAGGCTGAGGCGACGGTAAAGTTACCAAATTTTCCATGGCGCTTTCCCGGAAGCCCACAATTCTTCGAGTAGATTTTTTTCCCGCAAGGTATCCATCGGTTGCCAATAGCCACTGTGTTCGTAAGCCATTAACTGCTGTTGGGTGGCTAAGCGATTGAGCGGTTCCAATTCCCAACTCTGGCTATCATCATCGATCAAATCGAGTACCGAGGGTGACAACACAAAATAACCGCCATTGATCCAACCACCATCACCGCGCGGCTTTTCAGTAAATCCTGCCACCCTGTCAGCATCACGTTCGAGCGCACCATATCGCCCAGGCGGCAAAACGGCCGTGACCGTGGCGGCTTTTCCATGCTGTTTATGAAAGGCAATCGAGGCAGCGATATCGACGTTCGACACCCCATCGCCATAGGTAAAGCAAAACGCTTCTTCATTTTCTATATACCGCGCCACGCGCTTCAAACGGCCGCCCGTCATGGTGTCGTCGCCGGTATCGACCAGCGTCACCTTCCACGGTTCGGCATGCCGTTCATGTACTTCCATGCGGTTATTCTGCATATCAAAAGTGACATCGGACATGTGCAGGAAGTAATTGGCAAAATACTCCTTGATCACGTAACCCTTGTAACCGCAGCAAATCACGAATTCATTGACTCCATGGGCAGAATACGATTTCATGATATGCCAAAGAATAGGATAACCGCCGATTTCTATCATCGGCTTCGGGCGCAGCGAGGTTTCTTCGGAAATCCGGGTACCGAGACCGCCGGCCAGTATCACGGCTTTCATGCATTATCCTTTTGGCAATAGATTTGCCACATTTGGCGATAGGCTTTTTCGACCGAACGGGCAAAGCCAACTTCATCCATCAGTGGCGAGCCTTGTATTTCACGGCGCAAATTTTTCCTCAAATGTATCAAGGCTTCGGTGTCGTGCGCCAAGGTCAAGACCTTTTCGGCATACTCCATTTCGGTTTCGGCGATCCATTCGCGATGACCGGCTGCAGCCAGCACACTCGAACCGATACGACCGACGGTAGGCCGATTCGCCAAACTCACGAAAGGCACCCCCATATACAGCGATTCGATCAAGGTGGTGCCGGAATTATGTGGAAAGCAATCCAAACTGATGTCGATCTTACTCAGAGGTATCCGCGACGGACTGTCATAACCGACCTCAAGACGATCGCGCGCAATACCGAGATCGACAAAGCGCTGGGCCATGGCATCTTGATTCGGCTTATCTTTGAAGTCACCGCTGTTGATCACCAAGCGCGAATTCGGCATGGCATCAAGGATCGCCGCCCACACGGCAATGAGCTTATGGTTGATGCGATTAGCACGCGACAGACTGCCGAAGGTAATGATGCCGTCTTGTAAAAATGGCGAATCGGTCGCGAATTCTTCTTGAAAATCCGGTCGATAGGCGAACGCGGGGCCATCGAGTCGCCATAATTTTTCTGAAAACAGATGGTCACAATCATCGGTGACGCCTTGGCTGTCGGTTAAATAGTAATCGACGGCAGTCAGACCGGTGGTATAGCCGAAATCGAGCCAATGTAAGGAGACGGGTGCCGGCTTGCGCGCAAAAACACCGAGCCGGTTATCGGTGGAATGGCCGGAAATATCGATCAAGATATCGATGCCATCGCTCTTAATCAGCTCAACGATGGCTTCATCGCTCATGCCACGGGTGTCGCGCCAATGATCGACACTGGCCTGGTAGCGTTCGGTAACATGATCTTCGTAAGGCGGGTCGGAATAGGCAAACACTTCCACTACGGCGCTGTCATGCTGTTCGAGCAAAGGTAAAAGGAAGTAACGGCAAACTTGATTACAAAATGCCTGAGACAGATAGCCGACTTTCAAGCGCTTGCCTGGGTTTTTCTCATTATTCAATACCGTCCATGCGGAGCGGAACGGTACCCCGAAGCGTATTTCAAAATCTTGATAGGCGCTGTATATCACTTCAGCAGATAGATCGGCATGACAATTCAAGGTAAACAATAGTGAGCTGAATACTTTGCGCGCAAAATCCGATTGCGGATCTTTTTCCAGCTTCAAAGCCTGCATATACGCTTCAATCGCCGCATCCAATTGATGCGCTTTTTGCAATGTATTGCCGTAGGCAGACCATAATTCCGCATCGTCTTTGCTATGGGTAAACGCCACTTGCGCCAAATCCAAGGCGGCACCGACCTGACCGACGCGAGCAAAGGTATTAATCAGGGCCGCATAAGGCTTGATGTAAGCCGGATTAAGCTCTATCGAGCGCAGATGATGGGTAGTTGCTTCTTCGAAGCGCTGCAGATCAACATACACCCCTGCCAAATTGCTGTGAATATAATAACTGTTCGAATCGATCGCGATCGCGCGCAGGTAACTGTATATCGCCTCTTGTTTACGCTCTACCCCATTGAGCGCATTGCCCAGATTATTATGCGCATTCGCCAATGAGGGTTCATACAACACAGCACGTTCAAGGTAGGGAATGGCGGCGGCAAACTTGTGCAGACCATTTAAGGCGGCACCGGCGTTGTTGCACATCCGGGCATTAGTTGGCAGCAACACCAAGGATTTCTCGGCAGCGGCCAAGGCGACCTGGAATTTCTCCTGCTGTATAAAAGAGATCGCCAGGTAATCCCAGGCATAGGCATCTTTGGGGCACTGTGCGCTCAACCACAGACTGCCCTGCTCCATGAGCTCGAATTGAAGAGTGCTCAAGCAGACATCAAGAAAATCATAAAATTCGCGCGCATCTTGGCTGCGTATCTGTACACTCGACATGGCGCTGCGCAAATAGGTAAAGGCCAAACTACAATCCTGCCGCTTCAAGGCGATTTTCGCCAATAAGTAATTGGCTTCGGCATGCAGCGGGAATTTCCCGATCAGTTGCCGACAGGCCAATTCAGCCTCAGGCAAGGCATTGGCCTTGAATAATTTTTTCGCTTCGCCGATGCTGGCCAGCTTCAATTTTCCTGCTTTCATCATTTCCTCAAGGAAAAAGTACGTGTTTCTTGATTTTGCTCTTTTTGCTCTTATACCTTGCTTCACTCACACTCGCAGTTTATCGGGCAAACGCCAGTTTCATCCGCCGATCAGAGGGTGGAAACGTGCTCAGCTTAGCTTAAAGAATGTCTAGCAAGCACTATTGCGTGGCGATTCCCAGTAATTTCTGAGGAAATGTTTCCTTTTAACACTACCCGCCGATCTTCACTGGCTTGCCAGAGACTAATTTATTAAATTAAAGACAATCATTTTCTTCGAAAAAAGCCTATCTATTACTGCAATTAAAAGAAAATTAGCCCTAAAGAATTTAAAAAACCTGCCGTTGAGCGGAAGCTTTATTAAAACTTGAGTCAAAAATAAATTATTTATTTACAGCAATAAGTTAAACATTTGACGAACCCGTCCGTTACCAATTTCAACGGCGGTCGTGAAGCAACAGGAAATAAGACCAAAGTTCAGACGGACTAGCCAATCGGCATAACTTAGGTAAGGAGAATCACCATGGCCTCATATATCAATACCAACATCGCTTCGATGACTGCGCAGAATAATCTGACTAAATCGCAATCATCGTTAGCCACAGCCATGCAACGCCTGTCTTCCGGCTTGCGTATCAACAGCGCCAAAGATGACGCTGCTGGTTTGGCGATCTCACAACGTATGACTTCGCAACTGAATGGCCAGAATCAAGCGGCCCGTAATGCGAACGACGGTATCTCTTTAGCGCAAACCGCTGAGGGCGATTTGTCGCAAATCTCTACTAACTTGCAACGTATTCGTGACTTGGCCGTGCAAGCATCCAATGGTACCAACAGTGCTTCCGATCGCGCCGCTCTCAATAATGAATCGCATCAGTTGATCTCTGAGATCAACCGCGTTGCCAGCACATCGAACTTCAATGGCGTGAACTTGCTTGACGGCAGCTTCTCCAACCAATCGTTCCAAGTCGGTGCCAATGGCTCTGCCAATGATCAAATCACCATCGGTGCGATTTCCAGCGCCAAATCGAGCTCGCTCGGCGTCGGTTCGACTTCCGGTTACTCGTCTACCGTGTCCGGCAGCAGCTCCACCAACAATGCAATCGGTGCCGGTGATCTGGTCATCAATGGTGCCAATATCGGTGCCAGCTCGGCCGACGGCGTATCATATAAAGATGCTGCCGCCAGTGCGATCGCCAAAGCAGCGGCCATCAATGCTTCGACCGGTACAACTGGTGTCGTGGCTACGGCACAAGCGACCACCATCAGCGGTACCGCAGCGACCACAAAAACAGCGATCGCCGCTGGCGACATCAAGATCAATGGCGTCGATATCGGTGCAATTTCTTCCGGCTCCAGCGTCGTTTCACGCGGTTCGCAAGTCAGCGCAGCGATCAATGCAAAAACTTCGCAAACTGGTGTTACAGCAACTTTCGACACGACCACGGGTGCCGTTTCCTTGGCCGCGTCCGATGGTCGCAATATCACAGTTGAACGCGCAGCGACTGCCGGCGCACTCGACACCAATACTGGTTTGACTACCGATGGCGCTTCTGCTGCTGCTGCCTACACCTCAACCACAACTGGTCAAGTCAATTTGTCTTCGACTGCTGCCGCTGGTATCGTCATTGATAACGGTTCCGGTGCAGCCGTAACTGGTACAGCAGCCGTTGCCGGTAGTGGTGGTGGCGTCAGCTCCGGTGGTATCAAAATCAATGGCGTCGATATCGGTGCAGTTTCCTCTGCTTCGACCTCGCAAGTCGCTGGTCAAAACATTGCCGACGCAGTCAATGCCGTAGCGAGCAAATCTGGTGTAACTGCCAGCGCCGACTCAGCCGGCCTGGTCACTTTGAAATCGACCACCGGTGCTGCATTCACAACCGTCATTACTGGCGCTGCCGCAACGGCCTCAGGCTTGACCGCCGGTACGACCAGCGCAGGTGCCGGTACCGGTGCCACAGCCGCCGGTATCGCAACGGGTAAAGCAACACAAACCACGACA
This sequence comes from Undibacterium sp. CCC3.4, assembly GCF_034347425.1. Taxonomy (GTDB): domain Bacteria; phylum Pseudomonadota; class Gammaproteobacteria; order Burkholderiales; family Burkholderiaceae_D; genus Undibacterium. The sequence continues at coordinate 3,341,229 of NZ_CP133779.1, read as the reverse complement.
GCCGGTGCCGGGGTCTCTTCACTCGACCTGACCACGGCAGCCGGTGCAACGTCCGCTTTGGCAACAATCGATGCAGCGATTCAATCGGTGAATACCTCGCGCGCTTCGCTCGGTGCTTACCAAAATCGTTTCACTTCGGCTGTTACCAGCCTGCAAACTTCGCAAGAGAATTTGGCTTCTTCCCGTAGCCGTATTCAAGATGCTGACTTTGCATCGGAAACTGCCAACATGACACGTGCCCAAGTATTGCAACAAGCTGGTACGGCAATCTTGGCGCAAGCTAACTCGGCACCAAGTGGTGTTCTTGCTCTGCTGCGTTAATTCTTGATTAACGTCTTGACGTAGCCTATTCCCCCGTTCAAGTTTTGAACGGGGGAATCTAATTTGAAGGAAATGATCATGGACATACTCGCGACTGGCAGCAGCCTTCCCTCGGGACAATTGATCAGCAGTAAAAATATCGATAAAGAAACCGCGCCCCCAGCGGCGGCGACTTTCACTACAGCCAACACCAGCGCCAGCGCAAGTAACACCGTCGCGCCTGCCGCCGAGAAAAAAACCGACCCGGCCCAGCTCAAGCAAGCCGTCAAAGAAATCAATCAAGCATTGCAAAGTCATAATCAAGAGGTGCGTTTTTCCATCGATGCCGACAGCAAGCGCGTGATTGTCAAAGTGGTCGATGAAAAAACTAATCAAGTGCTGCGGCAAATGCCGAGTCAAGAAGCGCTTGAAATTTCCAAATCTTTGGATAAATTACAGGGTTTACTGATCAAGCAACAGGCGTAATTGCGCCCAGGCGCTAATATAGAGGGCAAATACCCCTCTGACGAAGCAATTGAATCGTGCAGTGGTTTGATACAGTATCGCTTAACAAAGGAGAATTATTGTGGCAATACAATCCACCGGCATCGGTTCTGGCCTCGACGTCACTGGCATCGTCAGCAAGCTCATGCAGCTCGAAAGCGCACCGCTGACGACGATACAAAAAAAACAGACCAGCTACAATGCCGACTTGACCGCTTACGGTACGCTCAGCAGTGCGGTCAGCTCGTTTCAGAGTTCGCTCACGGCCCTGGCTAATTCCTCCACGTTTAAAAACCTGACGGCTACTTCGGGCGACTCCAGCGTTGCCTCGGCCACCACTACCAGCGTTGCCTCAGCCGGCAGCTACAGCCTGGCCGTCACACAGCTAGCGCAAGCACAATCGATTTCCAGTGCCGGTCAGGTGTCCTCGTCGAATGCGATAGGCAGCGGCACCAGCACCACCATCAGCTTTCAATTTGGGGCGATTACCGGCGGCACGGCAACCGGCGGCGTATATACCGGCTCGACGTTTACTCAAGATGCCAGCAATGCCACCGGCACGATTACCATAGATAGCACGAATAATTCTTTGCAAGGCATACGCGACGCCATCAATACGGCCGCCTTGGGCGTGTCCGCCTCGATCGTCGGTGATGGCAGTGCCACACCGTATCACTTGGTACTGGCCTCTTCGACCACGGGTGCCAACTCGAGCATGAAGATCAGCGCTTCCAGTACTGGCGACGCGGCCGTGCAAGCCTTATTCAATTATGATCCGGGCAGCACCCAGAATTTCACCGAAATCACCTCGGCCCAGAGTGCCAAGCTGACCATCAATGGCATCGCCATCACCAGCGCGACCAACAGCGTGAGCAGTTCGGTGCAAGGGATGAGTTTCAATGTCGCAAAAGTCGGCAGCACCACCATTACTGTGGCGGCCAATAAAACCGCGGTGCAATCGGGGATTACCGCGATGATCACCGCGTATAACAACCTCACTACGGTCATCGGCCAACTCACCTCCTACAATGCCACCACCAAGACCGGCGGCGCGCTGCTGGGTGACCCGACTACCCGCACCATACAAAACCAGTTGCGTACCACTCTGGGTACGGCGGTCAATGGTACCGGCGGCGGCTTTACCAGCTTGGCGCAGATTGGTATCACGTTTCAAAAAGATGGCACGCTGGCAGCCGACTCGACCAAGCTGACGACGGCACTCAATAGTAATTTCGGCGATATCGGTGGTTTATTCGCCTCCATGGGTAAGTCGAACGATAGCCTGAGCACTCTGGTCGGCTCGAGCTCGGCCACCCAGGCTGGCAATTATGCGGTTAATATCACGCAGATTGCCACTCAGGGGCTGATGGTTGGCAACACCAATCTCAACAGCGCCTCGACCACGATTGCTGCCGGTACCACGATCGGCGTAACGCTCGATGGTGTGACGGCCAACGTCAGCTTACCGGCCGGCAGTTACAACGCCACCCAGTTCGCGACAATGCTGCAATCTTCGATTAATGGCAGCTCCGGTTTTTCCAGCGGTGGCTTATCGGTCGTGGCCTCGATCGACACCAATGGCTTTCTTAATTTGCAATCGGCCAGCTTTGGCAGCACCTCGAGTATCAACTTGGCCAATAGCAGCGGCACCTTGATTTCGGCCTTCAGCGGCACGGTTTCCGGCGGCACCAACGGCAAAAATGTCGCCGGCTCTTTTAACGGCGTATCCGCCACCGGCAAGGGGCAAATTCTGACCGGATCGGGCGGTTCGGCTTCGGAAGGCTTGCAACTGCTGATCAATGGCGGATCAACTGGCAGCCGTGGTTCGGTGAATTTTTCTCAGGGTTACGCGTATCAACTCAATAACCTTACCAGCAGCATCTTGAGCTCGACCGGCACCATCGCCAGCGCCACCAAGGGCATTAACAGCTCACTCACGCAACTGACCACACAAACGACCAATCTCAATGCGCGCTTGGCATTGACGCAGGCACGTCTGATGGCGCAGTACAGCGCACTTGACACGATCATATCGAGTGCGCAGGCGACCACGAGCTTTTTGACACAGCAAATCGGCGTGTTGAACGGCACGACCAGCAAATAGACACAAATAGTCATGAACTTTATCACCCAGCAAAGGACCCACTATGTTTGGCTCAGCTAAATTAAACGGCGCGAACGCTTACGCTCGCGTCAGCGAAGAAACCGGGGTGAGCTCGGCCAATCCGCACAAGCTCATCGTCATGCTGTATGACGGTGCCATTGTTGCGATCGGCAATGCGATCAATCAGATGCGCAAGAAAGAAATCGCCGCCAAAGGCAAATCGATCTCGCATGCGATTTCCATCATCGACAACGGTTTGCGCGCCAGCTTAGACAAACAAGCCGGCGGTGACATCGCCATTAATCTCGATGCGCTGTATGAATACATGAGCACACAATTATTTTTAGCCAATGCAAAAAATGATGAAAGCTTGCTCGCCGAGGTGCAAACCTTGTTACGCGATTTGAAAACCACTTGGGAAGCGATTGCGCCGGCTGCGCCGATAGTGGCTCAAAGCGCCCAGGTCATGCCGAATTTCGATCCTTTACAACCCCGCGCAGTGCACGTCTTTGAGGCATAACCGACTATGGAAAGCTTAGAAATCATCACGCTGTATGAACATATCGCCGTCATTACCGACCAAATGTTGCATGCTGCTCGTGAGCGCGACTGGGAATTACTGACGCGCTTGGAATCTGATTGCAGCAGTAAAGTGCAGACGATACGCGATGGCGAGTCGGGCGGCTTTCTTTCGCCGGAACAGAAGGAAAGAAAAATTCGCGTGATAAAGAAAATTCTCGCGCATGACAAGGAAATTCGCGACATTACTGAGCCGTGGATGGAAGAATTGTCCAACTTGATCAATACTTCGCGTACTTCGCATAAGTTAAATCATGCGTATGGTGCCGGACACGGTGTCTGAGCAGCCATGGCATGATTGAGGGTCTCGACAGTGCGGCGCGGACGCCGCTGGCAAGCGTCGCCGGTGCCAGCAAAAGCGTGGTACTGCTCGGACCGGCTGAGGCGCTGAGCCATTTGAGCAGCACTACTGAGCTCAAAGCACAAGTACTGAGCCAACTGGCAGATGGTAGCTTCGAAGTTGATCTGGCTGGCAGCCGGCTGCATATGCTGCTGCCGGCTGGCAGCCAAGTCGGCGACAACTTAGCCATGCGCCTGACCAATAGCACACCGCCCGGCTTAAGCCTCAGCACGCCGGGCATGCTCACTGCTGAAACGAAATCTGCCGCCACCAACAGCACCGCAGCGACGGCGCTGGCAGCGAGTCTGGCAGCCAGCAGCACCAGCGCCCTTCCCACCTCGGCCAGTAGCCGAACCACCTTGAGCGACGCCAGTCGACTGATCAACTTACTGCTGCAACTGCCCTCGGCAGCGCCGCCGGCGGCCAGCGAACCGGTGCTGACCCATGCCGACTTGCTCGCTGATTCAAGCAGTACGGCGGCAGCCTTGCAACAGCAGATTACGCAAAGCGGGGTGTTTTATGAATCGCATCTGGCGCAGTGGGCGACCGGACAAAAACCGCTGCACGAGGTATTACAAGAGCCGCAAGCACACCTGCCCAGCTTAGCGGCGACGGCTTGGAGTGACAGTGCCGCGACCGATAGTGCCGACCACAGCATACGCAGCCTGGTGCAACAACAATTACAAACCCTCGATGATCAAACCCTGCGCTGGCGCGGCGACATCTTCCCCGGCCAAGCGCTGGAGTGGGATATTCGGCGCGAGCGTGGCACGGCAAAAGCGCCCAAAGCCGGCCCCGCCGAAGAACAATGGCAAAGTGTGCTGCGTTTGGACATGCCGAATCTGGGGCCAGTGCAGGCGCTCTTGACGCTGCGCGGACAAACCCTGCAATTACGTTTGCAAGCCCCCGATGCGGCGGTGGCCACGGCACTCAGTGCGGCCACACCGACACTGAGCGCCGCATTGGCCCAAGCCGCCGGCATGCCGGCGATGATCACGGTACAATCTTGAGCACGCCTGCCGAACCGAAAAAAACTGCGGTCGCCCTCAGCTACGAAGCCGGTGCCGGTGCGCCGCGCGTGGTTGCCAAAGGTAAGGGTTTGGTGGCGGAACAAATCATTGCGCGCGCCAAAGAACACGGAATTGCCGTGCATGAGTCGAAAGAGTTGGTATCATTGCTCATGAAAGTAGACTTGGATGCAGATATTCCACCTTTGCTGTATCTGGCTGTTGCAGAACTGCTCGCTTGGCTTTACCATGTCGACACCGAAAAATCGGGGACACTGAAACAGATCGACCGCACCACCCCCTGATCTGTTTTAGTTTTGACAGCACATAACTCACGAAAAATATGCAACCTTCGCCGTCCCTAGGGACTGAAAATCAAAGTCCGTTTCAAGTTGACTCACGTCGGGAGATCATTTCTCTGCTGCGTGGATTAAAAGATAATAATCAGTTGATCAGCATGCTCATCAACAGCGGATCGGAAGTCTATCTGACCTCGATACTCGAGATCGATGACACCAATAACAGTGTCATCGTCGACAGCGCCCCCAGCCAATTGGCCAATCAACGCATCGTCGAAGCACCGCGGGTCTCGTTCGAGGGCTTGCTCGACAAGATAGGGATACAGTTTTCCACCACGGGTGCGGTGCGTACCGATTTTGAAAATCGCCCGGCGCTGCAATTTTCTATCCCGGCCAGCATCATCCGCCTGCAAAGACGCGAAAATTATCGTATTAACACGCCGCTGTCGACCCCGCTCAAGGCCAGTTTTCATCTCGATACCGAGGGTCAGAGCGAAGTACTGAAATTATCTTTGGTCGATATCAGTTGCGGCGGCATTGCCGTGCTTGATGAGAAACGCCAGCTCGATTGCAGCGTCGGCCAAACTTATGAACATTGCAAGGTCGAATTACCGGGCATAGGCTTAGTCGATGTCAGCTTGCAGATCCGGAATTCGCAAGATTTGATTTTATTGAATGGCAAAACCAACCGACGTGTCGGCTGTCAGTTCATTAATTTATCCAACTCTGTCTTGTCCAGCATCCAGCGCTACATCATGAAGTTGGAACGTGAACGCAATTCCAAGCTGACCGGCATACGCTGAAAAAAAAGCGCGCGGCCTGGATAAGGCAGCGCGCTTTCTATCTTAGTAAAATAGCAGGAACTATATCTGCATACTCATGATGTCGTGATACGCAGACACCAGCTTATTGCGCACCTGTACCGTGGTTTGGAACGAGATGCTCGCCTTTTGCATCGAAATCATCACATCGGCCAAACTGACCTTATCGTCGCCGAGCGCAAATTTTTCCCCTAACTTCTGCGAATCACTCTGCACTTGATTGACTTGGTCGAGTGTCGCCTTCAAGGTATCGGCAAAATTAACTTTCGACGGTGCCGCTTGCGCGGCCGTACCAACCGGCTGCACCGCCGGCTCCATTTTGGCGGCCGCTGCCTTCAGTTGCGCCACCATTGCATCAATCTGGCTGCGATCTATGCCACCGACATTCATATTTTCCTCCCGCATAGTATAAGCATGATGTGACCAAGCTTAGCACTGTCACTTACGGGCATTTGTCCGAGCAGAGCGGGAAAAGCAGGTGTTCTCAGCGAATTGAATTGGCCAAACCGGTCCACAATCAGCAACAGGGAAAAAACCACAACGGCTGATAAAATGCTGCAATCTATTTCAAGTTCCACAACGGGCAAGGTAATGTATGGCAACCGCTGAAACGACGCTGATGGGCGGCGATGTACCGCCTGAGTTACCAAAAATTTTCGGCTTAGCGCAAACGCCAGGCGTACGCACGGCCCTGCTCTCGGCCGGGGCTGCCTTGGTGCTGGCGATTATGGTCGGGGTGTGGATGTGGAGCCAGCAACCCGATTACAAAGTCTTGTTTTCCAATTTCACCGACCGCGATGGCGGTGCCATCGTCGCATCGTTGCAGCAGATGAATGTGCCTTACAAGTACTCGGAATCGGGCGGAGCGATCTTGGTACCGGCCAGTCAAGTACATGATGCGCGCCTCAAATTGGCCGCGCAAGGCTTACCGAAAGGTGGCAATGTCGGTTTTGAATTAATGGAAAACCAAAAACTCGGTATTTCGCAATTTCTCGAACAAGTCAATTTTCAACGCGCACTTGAAGGCGAGTTGGCACGCTCAATCCAAGCGGTGTCGGCCGTCCAAGCGGCACGCGTGCATTTGGCCATGCCAAAATCGTCGGTCTTCATTCGCGATCAACAAAAACCCACCGCTTCGGTGCTGTTGAATCTGTATCCTGGTCGCATTCTCGACCAACAACAAGTCAGCGCCATCTTGCATTTGGTGGCCAGCAGCGTACCCGAGTTGTCGCCGAAAAGCGTGTCGATCATCGATCAAAATGGCAATCTGTTATCAGATATGTCGAAACAGAATGGCAATAACAACCTCGACCCTTCACAACTCAAGTATGTGCAAGATTTCCAGGAAAATATTGTCAAACGCATAGAATCGATCATCAGCCCTATCGTCGGGGCCCATAATGTTCGCGCCGAAGCCACTGCCGATATCGATTTTTCACGCAGCGAACAGGCGGCCGAAACCTATCGGCCGAACTCGCCACCGGAAAGTTCGACTATCCGTAGTCAACAATCGAGTGAAAGTTTTAATAAAAATAACAGCGCCAGCGGCGTACCCGGGGCCTTGTCAAATCAGCCGCCGGCCCCGGCTACAGCACCGATCGTCGCTCCCGGCGGGGCCACTGCCAGCGCCGCTTCAAATACTGGTTTGCAACAGAAAGACACGACCACCAATTACGAAGTCGACAAAACTATTCGCTACACCCAACAAAACATGGGGGGCGTGAAGCGTTTGTCGGTCGCCGTCGTGGTCAATTACAAATCGGAAACCGATAAGAATGGCAAAATCATTACACGAGCGCTGACCGATATCGAAAAAGCGCAAATTACCGATTTAGCCCAGGAAGCGATGGGCTTCAATAAAGACCGCGGCGACACGCTCAATGTAGTCAATAGCCCGTTCGCCGGCCAAGAAAAAGATATCATTGCCGACTTACCATTCTGGAAACAAGCGGGCAGCTTGGAATTGGCTAAAGAATTCGGCAAATATCTGCTCGCTGCCATCGTGCTGGCTTACCTGTTTTTCGGTTTTCTCAAACCCATGCTGTATAAAATCATGGGCAAAGACAAAGCCGAAGAAGAAGCCAAGGCCAAGGCCGCGGCCGAAGAGGAAGAAGAAAAACAAGCGGAGGCACTGCGTGAAGCGGCCGAAGCAGAGGAAGATGATGATACAGTAGTGCAACTTTCGGGCGAAGATGCACAACATGCGGCAAAACAGGGCAATAGTTACGACACGAATCTGGCGTTTGCGCGCGAATTAGCATCGCAAGATCCGAAAATTGTCGCCAACGTAATCAAGACATGGGTAAATAATGAGTGACGAAGGCGTACAAAAGGCGGCGACTTTTTTACTGGCACTGGGCGAAGACGGTGCCGCTGAAGTAATGAAGTTCCTCGGCCCACGCGAAGTACAGAAAATCGGTGCCGCCATGGCGACCATCGGTGCGATTCCGCATGAACGCATCGCGGTGGTACTCGAACAGTTCAAGGCCGTAGCCGATATCAGCTCCTCGGTTGGGCTCGATTCCGATGAATACATCCGCAATGTGTTGACTAAGGCGCTGGGCGACGACAAGGCTTCCTCACTGCTCAATCGCATCCTCGGCGGTAAAGACGCCAGCGGCATCGAAAGCCTGAAATGGATGGATTCGCCATCGGTGGCCGAATTGATCAAGAATGAACATCCGCAGATTGTTGCCACCATCTTAGTCCATCTGGAAAGCGATCAAGCCTGCGAAATCTTGAATAATTTCTCGGAACGTTTGCGTAACGATGTGGTGCTGCGTATCGCCACCCTCGACGGCATCCAACCAACCGCCCTGCGCGAACTCAATGACGTACTGACCAAATTATTAACCGGCAATGAAAGCCTGAAGAAAAAATCCATAGGCGGAGTTCGTGCGGCAGCCGAAATTCTGAACTTCATGAGCGGCGAAAACGAAGCCTCGGTGATGGACAATCTGCGCAAATATGATGGCGATATGGCCGAAAAAATCATGGATGAAATGTTCGTCTTCGACAACATCATGGAAATCGATGACAAAGGCATACAACTGCTGTTACGCGAAGTGCAGTCTGATTCGCTGATCATCGCCTTGAAAGGCGCGAATCAAGATATGCGCGAAAAAATCTTCAAAAATATGTCGCAACGCGCCTCGGAAATGATGCGCGAAGATTTGGAATCGAAAGGTCCGGTGCGCTTGTCCGAAGTCGAAACCCAACAGAAGCAGATACTGCTGATCGTGCGCCGCTTGGCCGATGAAGGCCAGATCATGCTCGGCTCAAAAGGCGAAGATTCGTATGTCTAAGCTCCTGCATCCCGATGTGTCGGCCTACCAACGCTGGGAAATGGCCTCGTTTGGCGACACTCGCCCCAGTCACTTGGCGCACATCGAAGAGCAACAGCAGCAGCAAGTGATCGTGACACCGCCACCAGTGGTGCTGAGCCAAGCCGAAATCGATGCCATTCGCAACGAGGCGCAGCAAGCAGGCTATGCCACCGGCTACCAGGAAGCCTATGAAAAAGGCTTACGCGAAGGCCAGGAAGCCGGTTATCAAGCGGCCGACGCCAGTATGCAGCCGGAAATCGAACTCATGCATGCACTGGCACAGCGCTTCAGCACCCAAGTCAGCAGTGCTGCCAAAGACACCGGCCATCAATTGCTGGCACTGGCACTCGATTTAGCCCACAGCATGCTGAAAACCCAACTCGATATCGAGCCGGCCTTGATCCTGCCTATCATCGAAGACGCCATCGAACAGCTGCCGACGGTACAATTGCCGGCGCAAATACTGCTGCATCCTGACGATGCCGCACTGGTTAAAAAACTCGCTGGTGAACGCTTCCTCGAAGCCGGTTGGCGTATCAGCGGCGACGCCAATATGACACGTGGCGACTGCCTGCTCGAAACCGCCAGCAATCTGGTCGACGCCAGCTTAAGCACACGCTGGGAGCGCCTGACCGCCGCGCTGCGCCAAGTCGAAACCGAGGCAGCATGAGCAGCGCCAGCGAGACAGATTTCACCAGCAGTTGGCAAGGCTTGTTACAGCGTAGCCAAAGCCGCGCCGCCGCCAATTCCAGCACACCCATCGCCGGCAAGGTCACCAAGGTCACCGGCTTGGTGATGGAAGCGGTAGGCTTACGCCTGCCGGTCGGCAGCGCCTGTGAAATTCATTTAACCAGCGGTGCCACGGTCGATGCCGAAGTGGTCGGTTTCGATGGCGATCGCCTGTTTCTCATGCCGCATAGCGACCTCGAAGGGGTCACCCCGGGCGCACCGGTGTTTGCCGCCGCCATCGCCGCCCAAGCCGATGGCCGACCGGGCGACCGCAGCCGTAAGCTACCGGTTGGTTACCAATTACTCGGGCGCGTACTAGATGGTAACGGTCGCGCCCTCGATACCCTCGGCCCGCTCAACACCACCACCTCGGCCACCTTGGCGGCGCGCATTTATAATCCGCTCGAACGTGCCCCGATTGTCGAAACGCTTGATGTCGGGGTACGCGCCATCAACAGTATGCTCAGCGTCGGACGCGGCCAGCGACTCGGCCTGTTTGCCGGTTCCGGCGTCGGCAAAAGCGTTTTGCTCGGCATGATGGCACGCTACACCACCGCCGACGTCATCGTAGTGGGCTTGATCGGTGAGCGCGGCCGCGAGGTCAAAGAATTCATCGAACAAATTCTCGGCCCCGAAGGTCTGGCCCGTTCGGTAGTCGTGGCGGCCCCGGCCGATGCCGCTCCGCTGCTACGCTTACAAGGCGCCGCCTATGCCACCACGATTGCCGAATATTTCCGCGATCAAGGGCACAGCGTCTTATTGATCATGGATTCGCTGACCCGCTATGCCATGGCTCAGCGCGAAATCGCCCTGGCCATCGGCGAACCGCCCGCCACCAAGGGCTACCCACCTTCGGTATTTGCCAAATTGCCGGTGTTGGTGGAACGCGCCGGTAACGGCAAAGAAGGCGGTGGCTCGATCACCGCTTTCTATACCGTACTGACCGAGGGCGATGATCAACAAGATCCGATCGCCGATGCGGCGCGCGCGATTCTCGATGGTCATATCGTCCTCAACCGGACGCTGGCAGAAAGTGGCCATTACCCGGCCATCGATATCGAACAATCGATCAGTCGCGCCATGCACAGCATCACCGACCCTGAGCATCAACAACTGTCGCGCCGTCTCAAGCAATTGTATTCGCGGTATGAGCGCAGTCGCGACCTCATCAGCGTCGGCGCGTATGCCCCCGGCTCTGACCCCTTGCTTGATGAAGCCATCCGTCTGCAACCGCGGATTACCGCCTTTTTGCAGCAAGACATACTACAAAAGTGCAGCATAAGCGAGAGCTTGGCAGGACTTCGGGCTCTGTTCCAAGCATAGCCCGGCGCGGCATTGACCTATACTCCTTCTTATGGCACACAAGTCCCCGCTGGAAACCTTGATAGAACTGGCACAAAAGGATACCGAAGCCGCGGCGAAACAGCTCGGCAAGGCCATCCGTGCGCAGGAAGAAACGCAGAGTAAGCTGACCATGCTGCTGCAATATCGCGACGATTACGATGCGAATTTTCAGCAACGCGCCGCCGCCGGTCTGTCAGCCAGCCAGTACGGTAATTTTCTCAGTTTTTTGGGCAAACTTGATGACGCCGTCAGCGGCCAGAAAAAAGTTATCAGCGATGCCGAGCGCAAGGTCGAATTTGCCAAAAGCAGTTGGCAGCAGTGTGAGAAAAAGCGCCTGTCTTACCGCACACTCGATGAGCGTGCCAAATCAGTGCAGCAACATAAAGAGGCTAAACGCGAGCAGAAACAAACCGATGAATTTGCCGCCCGCAGCTATTTTTACAAAACCTAAGTCTTTTTCCTAACGGTCTCATGATGCCAACGATAAATATTGCCAGCACACCGGCCCTGCAAGCTGCCGCACCAGCCAGTCGCAATCCGGCCGAGAGCAGCGCAGACACATCGTTCAATCGCATATTGAAGCGCGAAATCACGACTAGCAAACTCAATCAAAGCAATCAAACCGCCGCAACCAATAGCAGTAATCAACAAGCCAGCGCCACTGCCAATGAGCAGCTGCGCAAACAGGCGGCGGCATCGGTACCAGCAGACAGCACAATGCCGGCAACAGCGCCGACAACAGCAACAGCGTCCACGAGCAGTAGCAAAAAAACCACGGACACGGACAGCACTGAAGATAGTGATCCAAGCAGCAACACCGCTGCCAGCGACAGTGTGCATCCGCTGTTAGTGCTATTCGGTGCGATGAGCGAAGTTGCCAAACCAGTAGACCCGCCCACTGTAGCGAGTACCTCGGCGACACCAAGTGATCTGCGTGGCGTAGTGAGCAGCTCAACAGCACCAAGCGATCTGCCCAGCTTAGCGAGTACCGCACCAACACCAAGCGATCTGCCCAGCTTAGCGAGCGCCGCACCGACACCAAGCGATCCATCCAGCGTAGCGAGCACCCCAGCGATGCCACCCGATCCGCGCGAGGTAGTGAGCACGCCAGCGATGCGAGCGATACCAGCGCCGACTATCGACTCGGCAACGACTGATGCCGCCACCGATGCCAGCAAGCTGGCAGCAACTGCATTGAGTGCCAGCCTCAGCGCCAACACCGACAGCAAAAAGACCAGCGCCAGCGCCAAAAACTCACCGGCCGTCAGCAATTTTTCCGCCAGCTTGACGGCCCAAGACCAGGCCACCAACGCGCCGCCAGACATCACCGACACACACAGCAGCGACACCAGCAGCGCGAGCACCCAGCTGGCGCCAGCGCTCAGTGCCGCGCTCGGCACCGTGAAAGCGGAGGTAACACCGGAATTGTCGCCCGCAGCACTGGAAAAACCAACAGACACGCCGATCAGCGCTGCTGCGGCCCCAAGCGCTACCCTCACTACCCTGCCCGACCCGAGCTTGGCCGCCGCGACGGCGCTCAAACATGTGCCGCAAGCGTTGGGTAACCCAGGCTGGGATAAAGCAATAGGACAAAAAGTGTTGTGGATGGTGGGTGCCAGCATCCATTCAGCGGAATTAAGCCTCAATCCGCCCGATCTCGGCCCCTTACAGGTGGTCTTGAAGATCAGTAACGAGCAAGCGAGTGCCTCATTTACCACGGCACAGCCGGAAGTGCGTGCCGCGCTCGAAGCCTCGCTGCCGAAACTGCGGCAAATGATGAGTGAAGCTGGAATAGAGTTATCTGGTTTTGCGGTCAATACCGGTTCGGCTGGTGCCGGTCAACAAGGCAATGCCTACCGTGCGCCACAAACACCGCAATACAGCGGCAACAGCGGCAAGGACAGTCTGCCAGTAGTGAGCGGCGCAGCAACAAACGTGCAAAAGTTCAGCTCGCGCATAGGAGAAGTCGATACTTTCGCCTGAAAATCGGGATAGCCAATGGCAAATTTGCAGAAATTTAACAGGAACTTGATCAGACACCGTGCAGTCGCTGCTTCAAATTGCCACTCAAGCATGTAGAATGACGAGGTATATGACTTAGCAAACAAGAACGCTCGGAAAAACAAGTCCGGCAAGAATTCGGCGCGGTCGGAAAAATTATTTTGTGGCAATTCTGCCTGGCTTGAGGATAAACATGGCAAAAAAACCTGCGAAAGCAGCTCCAGAACACGCTGAGGCAGCGCCAGCTGGAAAGTCGAAAAAGAAACTGATCATCATCATTCTGGCTGCAGTTCTGCTGTTGGCCGGTTTGGGCGGCGGTGCTGTATTCTTTTTATCGAAGAAAAATGCCGGTGCTAAAGAAAAAGAACATAAAACCGAAGTCGCCAAGCCAGCCGTTTTTCTGCCTCTGGAACCGTTTACCGTCAACTTGCAATCCGACGGCAATGATAAGTATTTGCAAATAACCATGACGGTCGAAGTCGAAGGCGAAGAACAAGTCAATGTGATCAAAGCGAATATGCCGCAAGTGCGCAGTCGTTTGTTACTGCTGTTATCGAGTAAAGACGCGAGTGAAATCATTTCCAACGAGGGTAAAGACAAACTGGTGGAAGAAATCATGGAAAAAATCAGTCAGCCGTTTACTGCCAAGGGCGAACCGCAAAAAGTCAGCGGCGTGTATTTCACTTCCTTCATAGTGCAGTAAGATCATGTCCGATAACTTTCTCTCCCAAGAAGAAGTCGATGCCCTGCTCAAGGGCGTCACGGGAGATCAAGATGATTCGCAGTCGCAGGAAGATACTTCCGGGGTTCGACCATATAATTTGGCCACCCAGGAACGTATCGTTCGCGGCCGTATGCCTACGCTGGAAATCATCAACGAACGTTTCGCTCGACTGCTGCGCATAGGCTTGTTCAATTTTCTGCGGCGCAGTGCTGAAGTCTCAGTCGGTACCGTGCGCGTGTCGAAATACAGTGAATTCATCCGCAACTTGGTCGTGCCAACCAATTTGAATCTGGTACACATGAAACCCTTGCGTGGTACCTCGCTCATCGTGCTCGATCCCGGTTTGGTCTTCTTGATAGTCGACAATCTGTTCGGTGGCGATGGCCGCTTCCATACCCGGGTCGAAGGGCGCGATTTCACCCAAACCGAGCAGCGCATCATTCAGCGCATACTCGAAATTGTGTTCGAAACCTATTCAAAATCCTGGGAGCCGGTGTATCCGATTGAATTCGAATATATCCGCTCAGAAATGAATACCCAGTTTGCCAATATCGCCACCCCTAATGAAGTCGTGGTTTCGACCACATTTACGATAGAACTTGGGCCGGTCAGCGGTGAAATGCATATCTGCATGCCGTACTCGACGATAGAACCGATACGCGACATCCTCACCTCGAGCTTGCAAGGCGAAACGCTGGAAATCGACAAACGTTGGGTGCGCCTGATGACGCAGCAAATCCAAATTGCCGAAGTAGAAATCGTCGCCGACCTGGGTACTGCCCGCATCACTCTGGGCGACATACTCAATATGAAAACCGGTGACATCATTCCATTCCATGTACCGGAACTGCTGTCGGCCAAGGTCGACGGCACCCCTGTCATGGAATGCAAATACGGTGTATTTAACGGCCAATACGCCTTACGCGTCGAGAAGCTGATCAACTCGAGCGTACACGAAGTAGCACAAGGAGAGAACCATGGATGAAAATACCGAAGTCCCGATCAGCGAAGACGACTGGGGCGCGGCAATTGCCGAGCAAGAAAAAGCCGAAGCGGCCGCCAGCCAAAAAACCGAAGCTCCGGCCAGTGCCGCCATCTTCAAAGAATTCAGCGGCAGCAAAGGTGTCCATACCGAAACCCACAACGATATCGATTTTATTCTCGATATCCCGGTGCAGTTGACGGTGGAATTGGGGCGCACTAAAATCGCCATTAAAAATCTGCTGCAATTAGCACAAGGCTCGGTGGTCGAACTCGACGGCATGGCCGGCGAACCGATGGATGTGCTGGTCAACGGCTGCCTGATCGCTCAAGGCGAGGTGGTGGTGGTCAATGATAAGTTCGGCATACGCCTGACCGATATCGTGACACCGGCTGAACGCATACGCAAACTCAATAAATAATGAATCGTACTCGCTTACTTTACTGTATCGCCTTGGCGCTGGCCAGCGGCAGCAGCATGGCGGCCGAAGCGGCCGCAGTCGCACCGGCCATCACCCCGGCCATCGGTTTCAGCCAAATCACCTTGGCCTTGCTGTTGGTGTTGGCATTACTGTTCGGTGGCACTTGGCTACTCAAGCGCATGGGGCCTATCGCGCAAGCCAATAAACTCAATCTCAAAGTGGTCGCCGGCATCAGTATCGGCAATCGTGAGCGCGTGATGGTGGTCGAAGTGGGCGATCAGTGGCTGATACTCGGCGTGACCGCCAATCAAATCAACCATCTCGGCAATTTACCGAAACAAGAAGGCGTGAGCGCCGATGCGACACTGGTCGGCGGACCGTTTCAGGCTTGGCTCAGCCGGACTATCGAACAACGCAAACAAGCGCGCGACGACAGCAAACCAGGTTCGCCGACATGAAAACACTGCGGCCGACGCTACTGCTCCCGCTCGCCTTGCTGAGCCTGCTGCTCACCGTACCTGAATTGGCGCAAGCGGCCGGCGGTTTGCCAGCCATCAGCGCAACACCGGCAACCGGCGGCGGACAGAACTATTCACTGAGCATACAAACGCTGCTGTTTCTATCGGCACTCAGCTTCATTCCGGCGGCGCTGTTGATGATGACCAGCTTCACCCGCATCATCATCGTGCTGTCGATGCTGCGCCAAGCCTTGGGCACCCAATCAGCACCGCCGAATCAAGTGATGATCGGCTTGTCACTGTTCCTGACCTTGTTCGTGATGGGGCCGGTGTTCGATAAAATCTATACCGACGCGTATCTGCCGTTCTCGCAAGAAAAAATCAGCATGATGGATGCAGTCGACAAAGGCGGCGTACCGCTGAAACAATTCATGATGAAGCAAACCCGTCAATCCGACTTGGCACTGTATGTCAAACTGTCGAATTCGCCAGCCTTACAAGGCCCGGAAGATGTCACGTTCCGCGTCTTGATTCCGGCTTTCATCACCAGTGAATTGAAAACCGCATTTCAAATCAGTTTCGCGATTTTCATTCCCTTCCTCATCATCGACATGGTCGTCGCCAGTGTGCTGATGTCGATGGGGATGATGATGGTATCGCCGTCTATTGTCTCGCTACCGTTTAAACTGATGCTGTTCGTACTGGTCGATGGCTGGCAGTTGATCATCGGTTCGCTGGCACAAAGTTTTTACTGAAAATGGCCATGACTCCCGACAATGTGATGACACTGGGCATGCAAGCCATTGAAGTCACGCTCATGGTTTCGGCACCTTTGCTGCTGGTGGCTCTGGTGATCGGTTTGATCGTCAGTATTTTTCAAGCCGCCACCCAAATCAATGAAACCACCCTGTCCTTCATTCCCAAGTTAGTGGGCATCTTTGCCACACTGATCATTGCCGGCCCATGGATGTTGACCATCCTGATGGATTACATGCGGCAAATGTTTACCAGCATCGCCACCATGGCCGGATGAGGCAATGATCTCCTTCACCAGTAACGAATTGCTGGCGCTCTTGACCTCCTTTTTGTGGCCATTGACCCGCATCCTCGGACTGATCGCGATTGCTCCTCCATTCGGCAACAGTTCCATCCCGGTCCAAGTCAAGCTCGCGCTCGGCGTGATGATCGCCCTGATCGTCGCCCCCACCATGCCAGCTCTGCCCGGGGCCGATCCGATGTCACTCACCGGCATCATGATTCTGGCTCAGCAACTGGTGATAGGCTTGGGCATGGGCTTTGTGATGCGCTTAGTGTTTGCCGCCATCGAACTGGCCGGTGAACTCTCGGCCACCACCATGGGCCTGGGCTTCGCCTCGTTTTTCGATCCCCAAACTCAGGGCCGCTCTTCAGCACTGTCGCAATTTCTGGTACTGATCGCCACCTTATTGTTTTTCACCCTCAATATTCACATCGCCTTGATCAGTGCCCTGATCGAAAGTTTCAAAACCATACCCATTTCGACCACCTTGCAAAGTGGCTTTAATTTTTACCAATTGACGCTGTGGGGCGAACAAATTTTCATGACCGGCCTGCGCTTGGCACTGCCTATCGTCGCCGCCTTATTGTTGACCAACGTCGCACTCGGTATACTGACCCGTGCGGCACCCCAGCTCAATCTGTTCGGCATCGGCTTTCCGATCACGATAGGCGTCGGCTTTCTGATGCTGGCCCTGATTTTGCCGTATTTGGCCATGCCGATGGAAAATCTGTTCCATCTCGGCTTGGATACGATACTTAATCTCAAGCAAGCCATTCCAAAAAGTTGATCAGCATGCCGATTTCACCGCGCGCCGCCCTCGATCTCTACAGCGTTGCCAGTATTCGCACACTCGAAAGCGCGGCCTTGGCGAGCGGCGCAGCACTGATGCCAGCCGCCGGCCAAGCCGCGGCCGACTTCGCTATCACCCTGCTCGGCCAGCCAGCCCGCAAGGTATTGCTGCTGGCCGGCCCTGGCAATAATGGTGGCGACGCGTGCGCTTGCGCCGCTATACTGGCGCAAGCGGGCTGGCAGGTCTCTCTGCTGCTGTATGCCGACGATGACTATGCCGCAGCCAAGAATGCGCGCCAAGCGCTGGCGCAAGCGCGCAGCACCGGCGCGACGATCGCTCGGCCCGAGCAACTCACTCAATTATTACAACAAGACTGGGACTTGATCATCGACGGCCTGTTCGGCATCGGCCTGGCACGCGCACTCAGTGGACCTTATCGCAGCTTGGTCGAGCACATCAATGCCCACACGGCGACACATCGACTACCACTGTTGGCACTCGATGTGCCAAGCGGACTTGATGCCGACAGCGGCTGCGTAATCAGCGACGACGCAGACGATACCGGTATCGCTATCCGCGCCGACCACACCCTCACATTCATCACCGACAAAGCTGGCTTGCATACGGCCGCTGGTAAAGATTATGCCGGACACGTCAGTCTGGCCGACCTGGCCGTCGCGCGTACTGATCAAGCGCACAGCGAGAGTGTATTGAATTGTCCACTGAGTTTTGATTTCGATTTACCAACGCGCCGGCACAACAGCCACAAGGGTAGTTACGGCGATGTCTTGATCATCGGTGGTAGCGTCGGCATGGTCGGTGCCGCTATCTTGGCGGCGCGCGCGGCGCTGTATGGCGGCGCTGGCCGAGTCATGCTCGGTCTGCCGGAAGGCGGCATCAGTTACGATCTGGCGTACCCGGAAATCATGTGCCGCGATCTGCGCAGCCATGTCTTCGGGCGTGAAATCGTGGTGATCGGCCCCGGCCTAGGCCAAACGCCGGCAGCGGCCGACTGGCTGACGCGCGCGCTCGAGTCTGACTGCCGCTTGGTCATCGATGCCGATGCCCTCAACCTGTTGGCCACCCAGGCGCCCTTGCAAGCTCGGCTACGCGCACGCCGCAGCGCGACGGTACTGACGCCGCATCCGCTTGAAGCGGCGCGCCTGTTACAGTGCAATGCCGCGGCTATCCAAGGCGCGCGCCTGCCCAGCGCCGCCAAATTAGCCGCCGACTGGCACTGCACGGTGGTACTCAAGGGGACCGGCAGCATCATTGCCAGTCCGAATACGCAACTGGCCATCAATACCACTGGCAACCCTGGTCTGGCCAGCGGTGGCAGCGGCGATGTCTTGGCCGGTCTGGTCGGTGCCCTGCTGGCGCAAGGCATGGATGGCGATGCGGCAGCGCGCTTGGCGGTTTGGCTGCATGGCGCAGCCGCTGATCAATTGGTCGCAGACGGTGACGGCCCCATAGGGCTGCATGCCGGCGAATTAGCGTCGGCGATACGCCGGCAACTCAATCTACTCGTCAGCGCCACACTCAATCGACCAAACTATTGATTTGCTCGGCAATGAGCTTTTCTTTTTCCTGGGCATCACAGGCAATCCCGGCACAGGCGATCGCTGCGGTCAGTTTTTCTATTTGCTCCTGCTGAGAAACCGCATGGTCGATCAGCTTATGCAGCACCTTGGAGATCGGATCATCACTGTTCTGCGTCACACCATAGGCTGAGAACAATTGCCCATTGCCGGCTTCGGCAGCCTGATCTTTTTTGACGATATGAGCAGGATTCCCAACTGCCGTGGCACCAGCCGGCACCGGTTTCACCACCACCGAATTCGAACCGATTTTCGCCCCAGCACCGATGGTGAAATTGCCGAGCACCTTGGCACCGGCACCGACGATGACGCCGGCTTCGAGTGTAGGATGGCGCTTGGCACCGCGCGACAGCGAAGTACCTCCGAGCGTGACCCCTTGGTAAATCGTACAATCATCGCCAACCTCGGCAGTCTCACCGATCACCACACCAAAACCATGATCGATGAATACCCGCCGACCGATGGTCGAGCCCGGATGAATTTCTATTCCGGTCAATACCCGTGCGATGTGCGAGATAAAGCGCCCCAACCATTTCCAACCGCGCCGCCAGCACCACTGCGCCCAGCCATGCATGACGATGGCTTGGAAGCCGGGATAACAGGTAATCACCTCCCAAGCATTGCGGGCGGCGGGATCTTTTTCTATGATGCTCGCGATATCTTCGCGGAAACGGCTGAACATGAGGACGGTATGAAGGGTTAACTGGCAGTGAGTGTAACGCAAACAAAAAAAATGCGCCGAAGCGCATTTTTTCCCGCGCCTGAAGATCAGATGGTTTTCGGCAAACGCTGACGACGCGCTTCGTACAAACACACACCGGAAGCTACCGAGACATTGAGACTCTCGACCGTACCGAACATCGGCACGCTGACCAAGACATCACAGGTTTCACGCGTCAAACGGCGCATGCCCTCGCCTTCGGAGCCCATGATGATGGCGCAACCACCACTCATGTCGACATCGTAGATGGTCTTGCTGTCGGCGTCGTCCGAGGTACCGACCAACAGAATGTCGCGCTCTTTCAATTCGCGCAAAGTGCGCGCCAAATTGGTGACAGTGATGTAAGGAACGGTTTCCGCCGCACCGCTGGCGACTTTAGCAGCAGTCGCATTCAAACCGACCGCACGATCTTTCGGTGCGATCACAGCATGCGCACCAACGCCGTCGGCTACCCGCAGGCAGGCACCGAGATTATGCGGATCAGTAATCCCATCGAGCACCAATAATAAGGGTGGACCATCGATCGCATCGAGCAATTCATCTAAATTGCGCGCCAATGACAATTCACCGGCCTTGGCAACCACACCTTGATGGCGACGGGTACCGACGATATTCGACAAGCGCTGGTCATCGGCGTGAATGATGCGTACACCGGCCGCCTTGGCATTGGCCAGCAAATCCTGCATGCGGCGGTCGTTGCGTTCGGCGTCGACATACAGCTCTTCCACTGAAGAGGCCTCGTGACGAATCCGCGAGGTCACGGCGTGGAAACCAAAAATCATTTTACTTTTCATAATACTCTTTTAAATTAACGTCTTTTCTTCACAGACTTACTGGCCGCATTGGCTGCCACTTTCTTGCCGCCACCGGCGGCCGCACCGTTTGACTTGCTCGCAGCAGCTTTGGCCGCAGGCGGTGCCGATTTCGGCTTATCCGCCGCCACAAAGGATTTTTTTCCAGTACGTGGTGCCGCTGCAGGCATTTTATTGAGCGGCGTGCCAGGCGTCGACTTCTTACCACCAGCGGGGGCACGACTGCCGACCGCTGCGACCCCAGCCATACTGAGGTCGATTTTGCGCGCATCCAGATCAACCCGGCTGATCTGCACCGTCACTTTATCGGTCAACTGATAGCGTTTGCCGGTACGTTCACCGCGCAATTCATGGCGCGCCTCATCGAACTGGAAGTAATCGGTGCCGAGCTCGGTGACGTGTACCAAGCCTTCGATATAAATTTCATCGAGTTGGACGAAAATACCGAACTGTGTGACCCCTGTAATCGTGCCGATGAATTCTTCGCCGATTTTATTTTTGATGAAATAACATTTGAGCCATGCTTCGACATCGCGCGAGGCTTCATCGGCACGCCGCTCATTGGCCGAACAATGGGTGCCGAGCGCATCCCAGATAGTGTTATCTTTTTCGACTTTCTTTTTACCAGAAGCTTTATCGAGCACCAACTGTTTGCGCGCTGCATTCGAGATCGTGGTGTTGAGCAAGCTGGCATCGATACCCTTGGGCTCGTAGACCTTGCCGAGCAAAATCGCTTTGATAGCGCGATGCGTGAGCAAATCGGGATAGCGTCGAATCGGGCTGGTGAAATGCGCATAGGCTTGATACGACAAGCCGAAATGACCGATATTATCCGGGCTATACACCGCTTGCTGCATAGAGCGCAACAACATCGTCTGCAGCAAAGGCGCATCGGCACGCCCCTTGATCTTGGTCATCAAGGCCGCATAATCGGAGGCACTCGGTTTATCGCCACCAGCCAGGTTAAGGCCAACCTGCTTGAGGAAATTGCGCACTTGCATCAGCTTTTCCTTGGTCGGGCCAGCATGAATACGGTAGGTACCGGGATGCTTGAAAGTTTCAAGCAAATTGGCGGCGCACACATTGGCGGCCAACATGCATTCTTCGATCAATTTATGCGCATCATTGCGCGTGCGTGGAATGATTTTTTCAATCTTTCCAGCCGCGTTGCAGACGATATAGGTTTCCGTGGTTTCAAAGTCGATCGCGCCGCGCACATGGCGCGCCTTGAGCAAGGCTTGAAACACTTCATACAGGTGCGACAGGTGCGGCACCAAAGCTTGATGCTTGGCCGCTTCCGGCCCCTTGGTGTTGCCCAACACGGCGGCCACTTCGGTATACGTAAAGCGCGCCGCCGAATGAATCACGGCCGGGTAAAACTGGTAAGCATGAATATCGCCGTCAGCGGTGATCACCATATCGCAAACCAAGGTCAAGCGATCGACATGCGGATTCAAGGAGCACAAGCCATTGGAGAGTTTCTCCGGCAGCATAGGGATGACGCGCCGCGGAAAATACACCGAGGTACTGCGCAACAGCGCATCGCCATCGAGGCCATCGTTCGGTGTCACATAATGACTGACATCGGCAATCGCCACCAAGAGGCGGTAGCCACGGGCGCGACCGATTTTCACCGGCTCGCAATACACCGCATCATCAAAATCGCGCGCATCTTCACCGTCGATGGTGACGAGCGGAATATCGCGCAAATCGACGCGTGCGGCCAAATCTTGTGGACGCACTTCGAGCGGCAGCTTGGCCGCGGCTTTTTGCGCCAAGTCGGAAAACACATGCGGCACACCGAATTTACGCACCGCAATTTCGATTTCCATCCCCGGATCATCGATCTCACCGAGAATTTCAACGATCTTGCCAACCGCTTGGGCGTAACGCGTCGGCTGCTCAGTCAGTTGCACACTCACAACCTGGCCAGCCTTGGCTTTACCGGGCGAACCGGCCAGTAAAATGTCCTGGGTCATGCGATTATCTTCGGGTGCAATCACCCAAACACCGTTTTCATGCAGCAGTCGGCCTATCACATGGGAATTGGCGCGCTCGAGGATTTCGATAATGCTGCCTTCGAGACGGCCGCGCTTGTCGGTACCGACCACGCGCGCCGTGACTACGTCGCCATGCAAAACCTTTTGCATTTCGCGCTCGGACAGATACAAATCGGCACTGCCGTCATCGGGTATCAGAAAGCCGTAACCATCGCGGTGGCTGCTGACTTTACCAGAAATGAAATGTTCGTGATTGGCCAAGGCATAGTTGCCTGTGTGATCAGGTTTGATCTGGCCATCTCTTTCCATCGCATTGAGCCTGCGTGTCAAGCCATCGAATTCCTCGGGTTTCACGCCGAGTCTATCTGCAAGTGCCGCAATATCCATCGTTTCCTGACTGGTACGCAGGACACCCAGGATTTCTTCACGGCTCGGAATGGGGTAGTTGTGCTTGTTCAAATGTCGTTGATTTCTAAAAAAGTGAGCTCAGGTCCCAAACAGAGACATACCCTGTAGTTTACCGGAGCGAGCGCCAATCACCTAACTATTCTTGAATAAGCTCAAGGCCAGTACTTGACATGACGGCCAAACGATTTATAATCTTGCTCTCCCGTTGCCCACGTGGCGGAATTGGTAGACGCGCATGGTTCAGGTCCATGTGCCGCAAGGTGTGGGGGTTCGAGTCCCTCCGTGGGCACCACCGTTTTGCGAAAGCCCGTTGATACCTCAACGGGCTTTTTTGTGTCCACTCCAATTTTGCACTAAGTGCAAGCTTAAAATCAATGTCTACAGCCAATTCAAAATAAATTTTTAATAATCACCCCTAATAGAGAGCACTTCCAGTATACTAGCGCCTTCCGTTGCCCACGTGGCGGAATTGGTAGACGCGCATGGTTCAGGTCCATGTGCCGCAAGGTGTGGGGGTTCGAGTCCCTCCGTGGGCACCACCGTTTTGCGAAAGCCCGTTGATACGTCAACGGGCTTTTTTGCATTTACGCCCCCCCCCCCTGCACTGCTCGCACCTTGACATCGGCCCCGTCCTAAAGAGGCTGTCGCAAAAGGGTATTGAGTCGGTATCATTACCCTAACTGGTGGCCACGTCATTCCTGCGCGCTTTTGGCAGGAACCCAGCGGCGTTCGTGGTTAACTGAAAATGCCAGAAATTGTGGCATTTTCAGTGTAAAAAACGACGCTGGGTTCCCGCCAAAAGCATGCGGGAATGACGAGGCTGTGGCATGCAGGAATGACGAGGTATGCGGTGTTTCAGGTTTAAAAAACGTCCATCAGGCTTTTGCGACAGCCTCTGAAGGCCGGGGTTTCAAACCCTAGTCAGATTTTTGATAAAAAAAAGAAGCCCGCAGGCTTCTTTTTCTCTTACGCTGTCGCGCCCTTCTTAAGCCAGGCATTCAACTGATGCGGCCGAATGCTGTCGTACTCTTCGAACGGTTGATGAATCCACGGATTGGTCGCCAGATAATCAAGATGATAATCGGGTGCCACCGAAGAACAGGCTTTATACCAGATCACGGCCGACTTGACTTCACTGACGGCGGGGAAATTTTCGCGCAAATGATGCAATACGCGCTCAAGCGTCACGCCGGAGTCGACCAAATCGTCCACCACCAGCACACGACCCGATAACACCCCCTTGGTCATGGAAATGTATTTGCCGATATCAAGCGCGCCTTGCACCGTACCGGCTTCTTGACGATATGAACTGGTCGACAGAATCGCCAGCGGCACATCAAAAATACGCGAGAAAATATCGCCGGGGCGCAGGCCGCCGCGTGCCAGACACAAGACTTGGTCGAATTGCCAGCCAGATTCATGTACCTTGAGCGCAAGCTCCTCAATGGCACGGTGATAGGCATCCCAAGAAACCCATAAATCTTTGTCGGTGGAAGCAGGTGTATTCATCTTTTTATTGCTCTTTCATTTGAATGGGTGGCGCAATACGATGGTTTCCTCGCGATCGGGACCGGTCGAGACCATGTCGATCGGTACGCCAACCAACTCTTCGATGCGCTGGATATAATTGCGCGCATTGAGGGGCAAAGCATCGAGAGACTTGGCACCGACCGTGGTTTCCGACCAACCTGGCATTTCTTCGTAAACGGCTTCGCACAGCGAGGCTTCTTCGGCGCCAACTGGGAAGATATCGACGTGCTTGCCATTGACCAGATAACCAGTGCACAGCTTGAGCGTTTCTATCCCATCCAAGACATCCAGCTTGGTCAGGCACATACCCGAGACACCGTTGATTTGCACCGAGCGCTTGAGCAAAGCCGCATCAAACCAACCGCAGCGGCGCGCGCGACCGGTGACAGTACCGAATTCGTGGCCGACGCTGGCCAAATGCTTGCCCACCCCTGCATCAGTCGGCAATTCCGACGGGAATGGACCCGAGCCAACACGCGTGGTGTAAGCCTTGGTGATGCCCAAAATGTAATGCAGCATGTTCGGACCAACACCGGACCCGGCCGAGGCATTACCAGCAACACAATTACTGGAAGTGACGAATGGATAGGTGCCGTGGTCGACGTCGAGCAAGCTACCTTGCGCGCCTTCGAACAACAGGCTGGCACCGCCTTTGTAAGCGGCATACAGGGCGCTAGAGACATCGGCCACCATAGGGCGGATGCGCGGCACCAGAGCGAGCGCGTCATCAAGCGTGGTTTGGAAATCGACCGCCGGTGCCTTGAGATAATTGGTCAGCACAAAATTGTGGTAATCAAGATTCTCTTTGAGCTTTTCGGCAAAACGTTCAGGATTGAGCAAATCGGCTACGCGAATGGCGCGGCGTGCGACTTTATCTTCATACGCTGGACCGATACCTTTCCCGGTGGTACCGATCTTGGCGGCACCGCGTGCTGCTTCGCGGGCAGCATCGAGAGCCGTGTGATACGGCAGAATGACCGGACAGGCTTCAGAAATTTTCAAGCGCGACACCACTTCGACGCCATTGGCTTGCAATTTATCAATTTCGCGCAGCAGATCGGGGACCGACAAGACCACGCCGTTACCGATATAACAAGCGGTACCGGCACGCATGATGCCCGAAGGGATCAGTTGCAAGGCAGTTTTCTGACCGCCGATGACGAGCGTATGACCGGCATTATGGCCGCCCTGAAAGCGCACCACGCCTTGGGCGTGATCGGTCAGCCAATCGACGATTTTGCCCTTGCCCTCATCGCCCCATTGCGTACCGATTACGACTACGTTTTTTGCTATTGTATTATTTGACATCACTCAGCCACCATTTGAAGAACCCATTGATCACCATCGAAAGCGACTGTTCTGTTGCAGTCGAATTCGTCTTGTTCGTTTTCGTGTCCGGGGAAGTTTTGAATCACCACTTCACCGGCACGACGTAATTCTGAAATTTTTTCCAGCAAGGCCGCATCGCGACTCCAAGGCGCGCGGATAGCATCGCGCCGCTCCGCCATCGGCATCAGCCGCGCCAATTCGCGCAGATCGAGCGAAAAGCCAGTAGCCGGACGCGCGCGCCCGAATGCTTCACCAACGTGATCATAGCGGCCACCACGCGCCACGGCATTCGGCAAGCCTGGCACAAACACACTGAACATCACGCCACTGTGATAATGATAGCCGCGCAAATCAGCCAAATCGATAGTTAATTGCGCTGGCCCGAGCAAGCCGGCCAAATAGCCGAGCTCATCGAGCGCTGCCGTCACCCCCGGCACCGTCGGCAAGCACAGGCGTGCACGCTCGAGGATGCTGACGTCACCATACAAACCCGGCAGTGCCAACAGCGCCGCTCGGACTGGCGCAGAAAAACTGCGGCTGATCAGCTCGATACCCGGCGTGTCCTTGGACTGCAGCAGAGAAAACAACTGATTTTCGCTAGTCTTAGCCAGTGGATCGAGTTCGAGAATAGCCCGCAGTACAGCGACATGACACAGATCGATGCGGACTTCAGAAATGCCGGCCAAGGCCAAACAAGCCAGCACCAACTCTTGAATTTCAGCATCGGCTTCCAAGCCGGCATGACCATAAATTTCAGCACCGATCTGTATCGGTTCGCGTGTCGCATGCAAGCCAGAAGATTTGGTATGCAATACATTACCGGCATAGCACAAACGTGTGACCGAATTACGGTTGAGCAGATGGGCGTCGATACGCGCGACTTGCGTCGTCATATCAGCGCGCAAGCCCATGGTGCGGCCGGAGACTTGGTCGACCAATTTAAAGGTGCGTAAATCCATGTCTTGGCCTGTACCGGTCAGCAGCGACTCGATATATTCCAACATCGGCGGCATCACCAACTCGTAACCATAGAGGCGGAAATGATCAAGAAAAACGCGGCGCAAATCTTCAATTTTGCGCGCTTCCGAAGGCAAAACGTCTGCAATATTTTCGGGTAAAAGCCAATTTGGCATGAAAGACAATCAAAAAAAATAAAAAATAAAACAAGCAAATTTGACAGCACTCATCCGGCAAACAGCGACCGACGCCAAAACTGGCGCAGATCGCTGTATTGCCGGATGCGATTTTTCAGATGACGATAAGGCGTCTGATTAACCCAGACCTTCCTTTATTTCGTTTTTACCGGTGCAGCACCACTGGCTGTGCCGGAATTCTTAAAATATTTAAAAAAGTCAGAACTCGGATCCACCACCACGATATCGCTCTTACTCTTGAAGCTGGCACGATATGCTTCAAGACTGCGATAAAAACGGTAGAACTCCAGGTTTTGACCAAATGCCTGAGCGTAAATCTGTGAAGCATTGGCGTCGCCGGCACCGCGCATCGCTTCCGATTCACGATAGGCCTCCGCCAAAATGACGATACGTTGGCGATCAGCATCGGCACGAATTTTCTCTGAATCCGCCGCACCTGTCGAGCGCAATTCATTGGCCACGCGCAAACGTTCAGCCTTCATGCGATCATAGACTGAATTGTTGATCTGTTCAACATAGTCGACGCGTTTTAGACGCACATCAATGATCGTTACCCCTATCTGCTTGGCTTCGTCGGCAACCTTGTTTTTGATCGCTTCCATCACCTTGCCGCGCTCACCCGAGATCACTTCACGCACGGTGCGCTTGGTAATTTCATCATTGAGAGCAGCCTTAATGATTTGCGCCAACCGGTCTTGCGCGCGCCGCTCATCACCACCGAAGCTGACATAATACAGTTTTGGCTCAGTGATTCTCCATTTAACATAGGAATCAACCAGAATATTTTTCTTTTCTGCGGTAATAAAACGATCGGCATCATCCGCGTCGATGGTCAAGATACGCTTGTCGAGAAACAGCACATTCTGAAACGGTGGCGGTAATTTAAAATGCAAACCGGGCTCACTGATGACGGCTTTGACTTCGCCGAAAGCAAACACGATGGCATGCGATTTTTGATCCACCACGAAGACGGTGGAATACGCGACCAGCAAGACTGCCAGCACGGTCGCAAAGAAGGAGATCAGCTTATTCATCAGCGCACCTCTCTATCACGGGAGTCACGGCTATCGCGGCTACGGCCATCTTTGGAATAGCGCATTTCGACAGTCGGGATGGGTTCACTTGGCGTCACCGGGGCGACGGCCGCAGCCGGTGCCTTGGCAGTACTGCCTTCAGCTTGCTGTATCATTTTATCGAGCGGCAGATACACCATATTGTTGGAAGATTTGGTATCCATCATGAGTTTGCTGGTACTGGAAAAAATTTGCTGCATGGTTTCGAGATACAAACGATCACGCGTCACCACCGGTGCTTTTTGGTATTCACTGAGCACTTGCTTGAAGCGCGAGGCATTCCCCTCGGCATTGGCAACCACGCGCGATTTATACCCTTCCGCTTCCTGCAGCATGCGTGAGGCTTCGCCACGCGCCTTTGGAATCACATCGTTGGCGTAGGCTTGGCCTTCATTTTTTTGGCGCTCTTTATCCTGACCGGCCTTCACCGCATCATCAAAAGCTGCCTGCACTTGTTCCGGCGGTTGCACACCCTGCATGGTGACGTTAGCGATTTGCACGCCCGATTTGTAGTGTGCCAGAATTTGCTGCATCAAGGCACCGACGTCGAGTGCGACTTTCTCACGCCCTTCGTAGAGCACAAAATCCATCTTACTTTTACCGACTACTTCGCGCACTGCTGTTTCGGCGACCTGACGAATCATCTCGTCTTGATCACGGTTGTTGAACAGCCAATCAGCGGCATTGCCGAGCTTGTATTGCACGGCGAATTGAATGTCGATGATATTTTCATCATCAGTCAACATCAGCGATTCGCGCGCTTGCTTGTTTTTCACATTCGAGCGATAACCGACTTCAACCGTGCGCACTTGCGAAACATTGACAATTTCGTGACTCTGTACTGGGTAAGGCCAACGCCAATTCATGCCCGAGCCGGCGACATGACTGTATTTACCAAAAGTGGTGATGACGGCGGTCTGCCCCTCTTGCACGATGAAGATCCCGCTGATCAACCAGACGACAAAAAACACCAGCGCAATCGCGCCGATGCCGATACGGGTGTTGGCTGGGTCAGGAGAAAAACCACCCCCTTCGCCACCTCCATTGCCGCTGCCCCCGCCTTTTTGGCCGAGAAAACGCGCCAAGCGCGCATTCAAGTCTTTCCAGACTTGCTCGAGATCAGGAGGTGTATCAGGCTTTTTCTTGCCATCCTGATTGTTATTCTGGGAGCCACGGCCCCACTGGGGGTCGTTGAGAGACAAGCTCAGACCGAGTCGTTTAAGAAGAGAACCTAGCATTCTTTTTGATATCCAATGAACAGCAGCTTACGCTACTGGAGGTTGAACCGTGCATCATCATAGTCAGGTGCGACCTGTTCGGGCGCCATTTCTGCAGCCTTGGCAATGGCAAAACCAGCGATAGCTTGACGCAACAAATCGAGCCCAGCCCCAGTTCTGGCGCTCAAAAAAACTCGATCAATTTTATCATACTCATCCAACAGGACTGCCGGCTCTAACATCGCCAAATCAATTTTATTGCACACCATTAATTGCGGAATATGATCGGCACCAATCTCTTTCAAGACATGGTTAACTTGCTCGATCTGATCCGCTCTCACAGGGCTATTTGCGTCCACTATATGTAAAAGCAAGTCTGCGTGGATGGTTTCCTCTAAAGTCGCTTTAAAAGCCGCCACCAATTGATGCGGCAAATCGCGAATAAACCCCACCGTATCAGAAATTACCACATTCCCAGCCTCGCCAAGGTAGAGCCGGCGCGAGGTGGTATCGAGGGTAGCAAATAACTGATCGGCCGCATACACGCCAGCCTTGGTAAGGGCATTGAATAAGGTGGATTTACCGGCATTGGTGTAGCCGACTAAAGAAACTGAAAAAGTTTTACTCCGGTCGCGCGACCGTCGTTGGGTTTCCCGTTGACGCTGCAACTTGGATAATTTCAACTTCAGCATTTTGACCCGCTCACCGATCAAGCGGCGATCGGTTTCGAGTTGCGTTTCACCCGGACCGCGCAAGCCGATACCACCCTTCTGTCGTTCCAGATGGGTCCAGCCGCGAATCAGACGCGTCGCCAGATGCTGCAATTGCGCCAACTCGACCTGAACCTTACCTTCATGGCTTTTCGCGCGCTGGGCAAAAATATCGAGAATCAGACTGGTACGATCAACCACCCGCACTTGCAAGTGACGTTCGAGATTACGCTGCTGAGCCGGCGACAAGGCGTGATTGACGATGACCAGATCGAGCGCTTCGTCAGCAACCAAGGCGGCAATTTCAGTCGCCTTGCCGGAGCCAACAAACAACGCCGCATCGGGACTGGCGCGTTTGCAGGTGACGGTGGCGAGCGGTTCGGCACCGGCAGATTGCGCCAACAAGGAAATTTCTTCCATGCTGGCAGCAAAATCACCTTTACCGAAGTCTACGCCGACCAAGGCGGCGCGCATGCTCAAAGACATGGATCCTGAAGAGAAAGAGCCAAGAAATTACTCTGCTTCAGGTTCAGCATTAATACTCACGGCGCGCGCCGGAACGACGGTCGAAATGGCATGCTTATAAACCATTTGTGTGACTGTATTTCTGAGCAAAACGACATATTGATCGAAAGATTCGATATGGCCTTGCAGTTTGATACCATTTACCAGGTAAATTGAAACCGGGATGTGTTCCTTGCGCAATGCGTTCAGAAACGGGTCTTGTAAAAGTTGCCCTTTATTACTCATAACAGCTCCATTGTGTTGTTGTGATCAAAGTTGGGGATACATTGAATAATTTCAAGCTTCCCAGAGTGATTACCAGACTCACTGTAATCTATTTTTACACAAATATAGCATTGAGCGCGCATTCTCATTATTTTTTGTTAATATTTAGAGACTAGCGTTCGCTGCTTATTTGGATTTATCAAACGGATTTTTACCCGAACGCATTTCAATTCTGAGCGGCGTACCGGTCAGAGAGAAAGTTTCGCGGAAATGTTTTTCCAAATACCGCTTGTACACATCGCCCACTGCCTCGAGCGCATTACCATGAATGACAATGATAGGTGGATTTTGTCCGCCTTGATGGGCATAGCGTAATTTAGGACGTATCGATCCCTTGCGCTTAGGCTGTTGATGCTCAACCGCTTCGATCAGCGCACGCGTCAGTTTCGGCGTCGACAAATTCGCCATCGCTGCCTCGTAGGCGGAATCGATGGACTTCATCAATGGTGCCAAACCGGTCGATTTGAGTGCAGAAATAAAATGGAATTTAGCGAAAGTCAGGAAGTTAAGCTTGCGTTCGATATCAAATTTAATTTCATCGCGGCGTTCGCTTTGCAAACCGTCCCACTTGTTCACACCAACCACCAGCGCACGCCCGGACTCGAGAATAAAGCCGGCGATATGCGCATCTTGCTCAGAAATATCTTGCTGCGCATCTAACAGCAACAGCACCACATTCGCCTCTGAGACCGATTGCAGGGTCTTGACGACCGAGAATTTCTCTATCGCCTCAAATACTTTACCGCGCCGGCGAATACCAGCGGTATCGATGAGCGAATAGTGCTTACCATCGCGCTCAAATGGAATTTCTATCGAATCGCGCGTGGTACCAGGCATATCGAAGGCAATCACACGCTCTTCGCCGAGCAAGGTATTGACCAAGGTCGATTTGCCGACGTTCGGACGACCGACGATAGCGATACGGATGCCACGGACGGCACTTTCCGGCTCTTCCACTTCGGGCGGACGCTGCGCAAAGGCGATGTCGAGCGCTTCTTCGACCAGATCGGTAACACCATCGCCATGGGCGGAGGAAATCACGTAAGGATCGCCGAGACCAAGCTCGTAAAAGTCGGCGGTCACATTCGAATACCGCATGCCTTCAGCTTTATTGACGACTAACATCACCGAACGGCCTGATTTACGCAGGAAATCGGTGATGGTTTTATCATGCGGCGTCAAGCCTTGGCGACCGTCGACGATGAAGATAACGACATCGGCTTCGGCTACGGCTTGCTTGGTTTGTTTTGCCATTTCATGCAAAATGCCGTCCTTGGCGACGGGTTCAAAACCACCCGTATCAATGACTAAGAACGGGCGTTCTCCAACGCGGCCTTCACCGTAATGGCGATCACGAGTCAGACCGGGAAGATCTGCCACAAGTGCGTCGCGTGAACGGGTAAGCCGATTGAACAGCGTGGATTTGCCGACATTTGGTCGGCCTATAAGTGCGATAACCGGCTTCATTTGTATTACTCGGTCGCGAAGGCAACCACAGATCCTGATTTTGTTTGAACAATCAGATTCGAACCTTGCACCTGCGGCGCGGTCAAAATCTGACTACCATCGGTCGCCAAGCGAGCGATGAAAGAACCATCTTCTCTGGAGAGAAAATGAACGTAACCTGCATAGTCGCCCACTGCTACCGAGCGACCAAAGGATATCGGTGCCGACAAGCGGCGATTGAGCAGCTTGTCATTGCGCCAAACACTGGCACCACCATCGCGCGCATAGGCGGCGACTACACCGCCGGCATCGGCGGCAAACACAAAGCGTTCATCGGCACCAACGCCGACTTCGCTCGAGGTATTCTTGACCCAGCGCGGCGTACCGGTGGCGATATCAAAACAACCGACTCGGCCCTGGTACGCAGTCGCGCAGACATCTCGGCCGACCAGCACAGGCACACCGGAGACATCGGCGACACGCTCGAGTTCGGTATTCCCTTTCGGCTCACCGACCACAGCTTCCCAGCGCAAAGCACCATTTTTCAGGGCAACGGCAATCATATGACCACCCGGCAAAGCCACCAGCACTTGATCGCCAACGATCAGCAAACCTGGCACTGCGCGCAGCACCAAAGGCGGCAGCGGCCGTTCGAGCGACCATTTTTTGTTACCAGTGACAGCATCATAGGCACTGATGCGATTATCATTACTACGCACCAACACGAAGCCGGCACCCACTACGGGGGTGGAGAGGATTTCTGATGATTCTTGGACTTTCCAAAGCGCCTTACCGGTATTATCAAAGGCCAATAAAAAACCTTTTTCGGCCGCTACCGCCAACATCGATTCATCGGCACCTACACCGGCGGTCAACTTGACGCCGGCATTGATGCGCCAATCGGTACGTCCGGAGGCGTCAAGCTTGACCACGGTACCATCATTGGCTGCAGCATAAATCTTACTGCCATCAACCGCAGGCGCAAATGTATAGCTGCCGGCCGCCCCGACCGCAATCGTCCACAGCGCCCGAGCATTGAGCGTGGACTTGAACTCAGTCAGCACAGCGGCCTGTTTTTTCGGATCGACTTTAGAAGCAAAGGGATT
Organism: Undibacterium sp. CCC3.4; assembly: GCF_034347425.1. Classification (GTDB taxonomy): domain Bacteria; phylum Pseudomonadota; class Gammaproteobacteria; order Burkholderiales; family Burkholderiaceae_D; genus Undibacterium. Next base: position 3,307,568 of record NZ_CP133779.1, on the reverse strand, counting down.
CCAAGAAGAACAACCAGCCATCACACAACAGACTGAGAGTGCGATCAGTTTGACGGAAAAACGCATAGAAGTCACTCCTGTTATTTATTTCACTGCCACGGCAGCAGCGCCGATGGCATCGAGTTTAACTTGTACCAGCGAACGTGCCGGGCTTTTCTCAGTCATTTTATCGTGAGCAGCTTGATACGCCTTGCGCGCTTCATCAATCTTGCCCAAGCCAACATACAAATCACCTTGACGATCGGCGACGTCGGCTTGCAATTGCAGCGGAAATTCGCCGCTCAACTGCTTCAAACCTTCATCGTAAGCTTTTTCATCGAGCGCGATGGCGGCCAAACGCAATTTCGCCAGCGCCTTGTAATCATCGGCTTTACTGCTGCTGACCACCCATTGCAATTGTTGCTTGGCTACTTTCAGGTCACCGGCTTCGAATGCACTCTTGGCCGCAGTCAGCGCAGCCATCGATGCATACGAAGTGGCGCTGAATTTTTCTTTCAAATCGTTGGCAGCACGCTGAACCTTCGTGTCATCCTTGCCGCTCACTGCTTGCTGCAGTGATTCGTAGAGCTGCGAAGCTTGCCCGGACTGGTCGCCTTGATACTTACTCCACTGCATCCAAGCAGCATAGCCGCCTAAAGCGAGAATCAACACCCAAGTGATGAGGTTGCCGTACTGTTTCCAAGCTGCCTTTATCGTTGCCAGCTGTTCTTGCTCTTCGTGATCGTATGCCATGATGTCAGAATGTATTAATGGTGAATATGAATATGAGTCGGGTCGTCGCAACATGCGGCATCCGTACCGCCGCCAGCGATTTGATCAACCAGATAGTCGACCACCGTTTCAAAAGGAACGCCAACTTGATTATTCTCTTGCTCGCCGGAACGCATAGTTTTGATCGTCGCCGCTTGCTTGGCGAGTTCATCGTCGCCGATGATGACCGCATAAGCCGCGCCACTGGCATCGGCTTTTTTCATTTGCGCCTTGAAGTTACCAGTCCCGGTCGCGGTTGCGCAATGTAACACAACATCGAGTCCGGCATCACGTAAACGTTCACCGATGATAGTTGCCTGCATCTGTGCAGCTGCTCCCTGATGCACCAAATAGACATCGCACAAAGCCGGATCACTGGTCTCACCCAAGCTTTTCATGAGCTCGATGATACGTTCTATGCCCATGCCGAAGCCACAGGCCGGAGTTGCTTTGCCACCGAAAGTGGTGAACAAGGTGTCATACCGACCACCGGCACAGATGGTTCCTTGCGAACCGAGTTCATCAGTCACCCATTCGAATACGGTGCGATTATAATAATCGAGCCCGCGTACCAGACGTGGATTGATGACGAAGGGAATGCTGTTGGTGCGTAAAATATCCTGCACGCCTTCGAAATGCGCCAAGGAGTCGGCACCAAGGTAATCGAGCAGCTTAGGCGCGCCATTGACGAGCTCTTGCATGGCCGGATTTTTCGTATCAAGAATACGCAAAGGATTGGTTTGCAAACGACGCAGCGCCTCGGCATCGAGCAATTCGCTGTGCTGCTCGAAATACGCGATCAGCGCCGTGCGATGCACACTGCGTTCCGCCGCGTCACCGATGGAATTAAGTTCCAGGCGTACATTTTGCAAGCCCAAGTCATCCCACAGACGCTGACACAACATGATCAGTTCCGCATCGATATCAGGCCCGGAAAAGCCCAGTGCTTCGGCACCGACTTGATGGAACTGGCGATAGCGACCGCGTTGCGGACGTTCGTGACGAAACATCGGGCCGGTGTACCACAGGCGTTTCGGACCGTCATATACTAAATTATGCTCAATGGCTGCGCGCACCACGCCGGCCGTACCTTCCGGTCGCAGCGTCAGACGATCGCCATTCATCGCATCTTCAAACGAATACATTTCTTTTTCGACGATGTCCGTGACTTCGCCGATACCGCGGGCATACAATGCCGTAGCTTCGAGAATAGGCGTGCGTACCTGTTGAAAGCCATAGCTTTTCAAGACAGACTGCACGGTATTTTCAAATAATTCCCACAGCGGCGCATCACCGGGAAGAAGATCATTCATCCCTTTGACGCCCGCTATTTTTTCAATTTTTTTGTTTTCCGACATGCTTACCTTGATTGAATTATTTACTCACTCGCGACCGCGGTCGCGCTGGCGTATTTTTTTGCGACATAGTCGAGCACAATGGCTTGAAACTCGGTGGCGATATGATCGCCGCGCAAAGTCAGCGCTTTCACACCGTCGATGAATACCGGCGCTGCCGGCGATTCACCGGTACCGGGCAAGCTGATGCCGATATTGGCATGTTTGGATTCGCCCGGGCCATTGACGATGCAACCCATGACGGCGACATTCATTTCTTCGACACCGGGATAACGCTTCTTCCACAGTGGCATTTGCTCGCGCAAGAAAGTTTGTATATCGTCGGCCAATTCTTGAAACACCGTCGAGGTGGTGCGACCACAACCAGGACAAGCAATCACCATAGGAGTGAACTTACGCAAGCCCATGGTTTGCAAAATTTCTTGTGCCACGATCACTTCGCGGCAGCGATCGCCACCGGGCTCGGGGGTGAGCGAAACACGAATGGTATCGGCGATCCCTTCTTGCATCAAAATCGCCAAGGCCGCTGTTGAGGCGACGATGCCCTTACTCCCCATGCCGGCTTCAGTCAAACCGAGATGCAAGGGATAGTCACAACGCGCCGCTAACTCACGGTACACCGCGATGAGATCCTGCACGCCCGACACCTTGCAAGACAAAATAATTTTATCGGCACCGAGACCCAACTCTTCGGCACGCTGCGCATTCTCGATGGCTGAGGTGATCAACGCTTGATACATCACCGCTTGTACCCGCCATGGCGTCGAACGCTGCGCATTTTCATCCATAATACGCGCCAACAAAGCCTGGTCGAGACTACCCCAATTGACACCGATCCGTACCGGCTTATCGTAGCGACAAGCGATCTCTATCATTTGTGCGAATTGAGTATCGCGCTTGGCACCTTGCCCGACATTACCAGGATTGATACGGTACTTCGACAAAGCTTGTGCGCAGTCTGGAAAATCGCTCAGCAGCGTATGGCCGTTGTAATGGAAGTCACCGATCAGCGGCACATCGACGCCCATTTTATCGAGCTGCGCGCGAATTTCCGGCACCGCCGCGGCCGCCTCGGCGTTATTGACCGTGATGCGCACGAGTTCCGAGCCGGCGCGTGCGAGTTCCTTGATCTGGATCGCACTGCCGATGACATCGGCGGTATCGGTATTGGTCATCGATTGCACCACGACCGGGGCCGAGCCACCGATAATGACGTGGCGCTCACCATAGCTGACTGTGGCAGCGCGACGCACTCGGCGCGGTGCCGGGCCAGATCCTATTTCAGTTAAAAAATCTTGCATACTCATTTTACACTTTTCACACTTATTTCAGACTCAGATTGACCGTATTGACGCCAACAGGAGGTGTCATTTCCAACACACTCCCGCGCAACCACGCATCAACGCCACTGGCATTCCCCAAGCGTAACTGCACGGGTTCGCGCAAATCAAAAAATTCTTCGGTACCGGCTTTAGCCAAATGCGAGGTCAAAATCTGACCCGATTCTTTTTTTACCTGAACCCAAGAATCTTGCCGAAATTTTAAGCGCAACTGATTTTTTTGCTGCGCCGTGGCGACAACACCAGCCAGCGCTGCATTCGAGCTTGGCGCAGCCTGCACTGCCGAGACCGGCGCAGCCGGCAACACCGGAGCAGGTGCGGCGACTGTCGCGCTGACCGCGGCTGGGGCCGATGCCGGGGTCGGCGCTGCAACCGTCGAGGACGGGTTAGTCTGCGCCGCTGGCAACGAGGAAGCCAAGGGCACATTGAGCCCCATACCCGGTGTGCTTGGTGCCGTCTCGCTGGCAGCCACACTATTTTCATGCGGCGCACTGCCTTCCTCTACAGCAACCGACGCCGCGGTTTCGCTCGGCGTCAGCCAGCGCTGAAAGTACCCCGATTGCTCAAGCTTTTGAGCCAGTAAAAATACCAGCACGGCCGCCGCCAACATCGCTGCACCATACAAATAGCGCCGATTCGTGGCATCTGAGCGACCCAGAAAAGGCGAACGCGATTCCATAAAGGGGGTAGCCAAAGTCGGCCGCAAATCAGTTACAAAAGCACCGCTACTGCTTTCAGCTGGCAGCAGGGCAATTACTGGTGCGGCATCGATTTTCAGCAGCTTAGCGTAAGAACGCATGAAGCCACGCACGATCACCATATTCGGCAAAAGCGGAAAATCATTCGTTTCAATCGCGATAATTTGCCGCGGCGAGAGCTTCAATTGATCTGCCACTTGCTCGACTGTCCAAGCGCCAGCGACACGCGCCGCCAGCAGCATAGCACCAGCCGAAGCGGCCACTGCCGCTGGGTTGACCGCAGTACCATCACTGTCTGGCAACTGCGACTCAGATGGAGTATTTACGCCTACCTCACTCATCAAAAGATCCTCTTTGCAATAAACCGAATTCACGGGAATTAGGGAAGCGACGACGCAACTGCGTAATCAAGCTATTGATGATCGCCTCATCACCGAGTTTTTTCTCAATTCTGATCGCCAACCACAAGACATCAACCGTCATGACATCGAGCTTAAGCACGCGGTTGATATAAAAACGCGCCTGCGAAAAATCACCGCGATCAAAAAAAACCCTGGCCAAGTTGGCATTGAGGCCGGGGTTCGAGGGGTCGATCCTGAACCCCTGCATGAAATACGCTTCAGCAGCACGCGCATCTTTGATGCGCAGACTGCATAAACCGGCATTATTGTAAGCCTTGGCCGGAGTAGGATAAGCACTGTCGTGCAAAGCTCGCTCCAGCAAAACCAAGCCTTGTTTTTCCCTGTCATTCTGACACAAAAACCAGCCATAATTATTGGCGATTTCAAGATCATTGGGGGCCAACTTCATTGCATACAAGAAATTTTCTTCAGCCAGCTTCTTTTCACCCATTTCCATGAAGATCAGGGCGCGGATCGCATAGGCGTCGAGCAAATCGGGCGAGATCAGCAAAGCTTGGCGAATTTCTTCCAAGGCAACTTTATTCTGACCTTGCTGATAATAACCGACTGCCAATTGAATCCGAATCGCCGCACGCCTTTGTACGTCTTGCTTTTCGATTGAGGCATTCGGGGTTTCATGCGGCGCATCGAGACCACGATTCACACAACCAGCCAGCACCAACATCAAGGAAATGAGCAAAGCTCTTTCAAAACGCCAGTCCGAGCCGAAAATTTTCACTGAGTAATCTCCACAATTTTGCCGAAATTTTCACCGAATTTCTTTTGATATTCGGCCATTTTCTGCATTCTTTCCTGTACCCGCGTACGATCCTTGACTTCGCCGGCCAACTGACCACAGGCCGCATCAATATCGTCGCCGCGCGTTTTACGCGTGGTGGTGATGATACCGGCGTCCATCAAGACTTTGGCAAAGGCTTTGATGCGCGGATTGTCAGAACGCTTCAAACCTGATTCCGGAAACGGATTAAAGGGGATCAGATTGAATTTGCACGGCACCGTTTTCACCAAGGCAATCAATTCACGCGCATGCTCATCGCTGTCATTGACGCCATCGAGCATGCAATATTCAAAGGTAATAAAGTCGCGCGGCGCAAATTCGAGATAGCGCTTGCAGGCGGCCATCAAATCTTGCAGCGGATGCTTTTTATTCAAGGGTATCAAACTATCGCGCAAGGCATCATTGGAAGCATGCAAGGACACCGCCAAGGCGACCGGACATTCTTGCGACAACTTATCCATCATCGGCACCACTCCGCTGGTCGAGAGGGTGACGCGACGGCGCGACAAGCCATAAGCGTTATCATCGAGCATCAGGCGCAGCGCGGTCACCGTCGGGGCAAAATTGAGCAAGGGTTCACCCATGCCCATCATGACCACATTCGTGATCTGCCGCTCACCCTTAGGACCAGGCACAATGCCTTTAGTACGACGCAATTCGAATTCTGCCATCCACAATTGACCAATAATTTCAGCAACAGTCAGATTGCGATTAAACCCTTGTTTGCCGGTAGAACAAAAACGGCAATTCACGGCGCAGCCGGCCTGCGTAGAGATGCACAGGGTGCCACGATTTTCTTCAGGAATGAAGACCGTTTCGACCGCATTCCCCTGACCGACATCGACCAGCCATTTGCGGGTGCCATCAAGGGAAGTGTGATCACTGACAATGGCGGGCGCGACAATTTCAGCCCGACCGGAGAGTTTTTCGCGCAAAGACTTGGCGAGATCAGTCATCTCGTCAAAGCGACTCGCGCCGAATTGATGTATCCAGCGTTGCAATTGCTTGGCACGAAACGGCTTCTCACCCAATTCGCCACAATAAGCAACGAGTTGCGCAGGATCTAGATCCAATAAATTTATGAGTGCCGTCATGTGTTTCTTTCTTACACCCCCCTTCGCAAGCCTGCGTCAGGGGGATGATTATTTACTTCAACTACCATTCATTGTCGGCAAATGAACACCGACCGTCTGACCAATTAACGCGAGTATACGTTCAGTGCTGGGAAGAAATAAGCAATTTCAACAGCCGCTGTTTCTACTGCATCCGAACCATGGACGGCATTAGCATCGATCGATTCAGCGAAATCAGCGCGGATTGTGCCGGCTTCTGCCTTCTTAGGATCGGTCGCACCCATCAGATCACGATTTTTCAAAATCGCGCCTTCGCCTTCGAGCGCTTGCACGAAAACTGGACCGGAGATCATGAAGTCGACCAAATCTTTGAAGAATGGACGCGCTGCGTGAACAGCGTAAAAACCTTCGGCTTCAGCGCGCGACAATTGTGTCAGGCGAGCAGCAACAACTTTCAAACCAGCTGTTTCAAAGCGGCTGATGATTTGACCAATGACGTTTTTTGCAACTGCGTCAGGTTTGATAATAGACAATGTACGTTCGATAGCCATCAGAAAACTCCAATAAAAAGAAAGGGTTAAGACAAAAACTCAAGAATTCATCTAACCCTAGATTTTAGCATGAAACACCGCCAATAACATGTCCCGGAAGTAAGGGAAACGCTGATTAACTGCTCGCAGCTGATCAGCACCATCGAAATGCCGTTATCAGTCGGGCAGCAAATCAAACACCGCCATCGACTCGACATGCGAGGTATGCGGAAACATATTGATGACGCCGGCATGACTGAGGCGGTAGCCGGCAGCATGGACCAAAATGCCGGCATCGCGCGCCAAGGTTCCCGGACTACAGGAAACGTAGACCAAACGGCGCGGCCGGAAGGCTGGTGCGAGGGTCTTCAAATCGGCCAAGGCTTGGCACAATGCCATAGCGCCATCACGCGGCGGATCGATCAGGAAGCGATCAAATTTTCCCAGCGCAAGCAAATCGGCCGCCGTGATATCGAACAGATTGCGCGTACTGAAACGTGTTTTTTCTTGCAAACCATTGTGTCGCGCATTGTCGAGCGCGCGCTCGGTGAGCGCATCACTGCCTTCGATGCCAACGACTTCGCGCGCCAGCGTGGCGATCGGCAAAGTGAAATTCCCGAGGCCGCAAAATAAATCGGCGACGCGATCGGTTTTTTGCACATCGAGCAAACGCAGTGCCTTGACCACCAAGACGCGGTTGATCTGGTGATTCACTTGAGTAAAATCAGTCGGCTTGAACGGCATCTTGATGCCAAATTCAGGCAACAAATAATGCAAGTCACTCTGCGCCGGATAATAGGGCAAGGCCGCTTGATTGCCATCGGGCTGCAACCACCATTGCACATTATGCTTATCAGCAAATGCTTTGAGCTTCGTTTCATCATCGGCCGTCAGTGCTGCCAAGATACGTAACACCAAGGCAGTAAGCCCCTCGCCGATGGCCAACTCAATCTGCGGCAATTGCGCGACGATGGATAGCGAGGCAACTAAGGCGCGCAAGGGCATGAGCATGGCAGAGACATGGGCCGGCAAGATGGCGCAGCTTTCCATATTCGCCACATAGCGCGATTTTTTTTCATGAAAGCCGACCAGCACCGTCCCTTTCTTGATCACATGCCGCACCGACAGGCGGGCCCGATAACGATAACCCCAAGTCGGACCATAGATAGGGCGCATCATATTGCGCGCTTTGACTTTACTGATATGCCACAAATTATCTTCCAGAATGCGTTGCTTCATCGCCACCTGCGCATCGGGCTCCACATGCTGCATGGAACAGCCGCCGCAGACACCGAAAAATTCACACTTAGGCACGATGCGCTGCGAAGATTGCCGATGGATGGTGCCGAGCGTCGCGACTTCCCAACTATTCTTTTTCTTGTAGGAATTAAACCCGACCAATTCACCAGGCAGAGCACCCTCAACAAACACCACCTTACCTTGACTGCCATCTTCATTTTGAATATGACCAACGCCGCGCGCGTCCATATCGAAAGAGCGTATTTCTATTTTATTCATGGGAATATCGGCGCCAACTTCGGTCGCGCCTTCTCAAAGACGATTCAAAGACGCGATTATAAAAGAGAAAGCGGCAGAAAGCGGCGATCGGCCACGACAATTCGGTAGCGCGAGCGGATTAAGACAGATTAAATCAAGGCGTCGCGTCCGACACCACGCGAAACAAAGCTACGCTTAAGTTTAATCAAGGCTTCTTGCTGGATTTGACGCACCCGTTCGCGCGTAATACCCATCTCATCGGCCAAGGCTTCGAGCGTAGCCGGATCGTCATTATCGAGACCGAAACGACGGATAATCACGATTCTTTGTTTATCCGGCAAGCGCGCCAACCAATCGCGCATGAGGGCGGTCATTTCCAGATGTTCGGCGCGCACATCAGGGCCATCGTCTGCGTCACCGGGCAATAAATCCATCAAACTCGATTGCGGGTCATTATCGAGCGGCGTATCGAGTGAGCTGGCATGTTCAGATAAAGCCAGGATATCTTGCACCTCGTCAACTGGGCGATCGACCAACAAGGCAATATCTTCCATTCTGGCATCACGGCCATCGCGCCGTTGCGATTCAAGATGGTATTTAGCGCGTAGAATTTGATTCAATTCACGCACCATGTGCACCGGCAAGCGTATCGTGCGCGCTTGATTCATGATGGCACGCTCGATGCTCTGGCGTATCCACCAAGTGGCATAAGTGGAAAAACGAAAGCCGCGTTCGGGCTCGAATTTATCAATCGCATGCATGAGTCCGAGATTACCCTCTTCGATCATATCGAGCAGGGCCAGACCGCGATTGATATAGTGCTTGGCAATCGACACCACCAGTCGCAGATTATGTTCTATCATTTTCTGCCGGGCCGCAAAATCACCCTGCTTGGCTAGCGTGGCGTAGTGCAACTCTTGCTTTAAATCAAATAGCGGACGCGTCCCTATCTGATTCAAATAATATTGTGTGGTGTCGGTAGAAAGTTCCGCCGCCAACACCGTCTTCAATTCATCAATAGGGGCAACAACGAGACTGGCCGGCTCATCGCCCGTCTCTCGCTCGGCTTCCTGGCCGAGCTCTAACACTGCCTCCGGATCACGCTCAAGCGGCTCATCAAACCCATCGGCCGACAGGGCCTGGTCGACCGGTGGTGCCGCGCGTGCTGTCAGCTTACCAGCGCTGTTTTTTTGCATAGTTTTGTGCTCTGAGGAAACTGCATTTGGAAAGCGCGTTTGCGTCTGAACACAAGCGAGCTATGGCTCACAAAAAACGACCGAACACACCAACTGACATCACCAACTATTCCACCCAGTCCACGCACTATATTAACTTTTAGATAATTAGCGTGTTGGTAAGTATTTTACCGGATCTACCGGCTTACCTTGTAAACGTATTTCAAAATGTAGCTTTATAACATCACTATCAGAATTCCCCATCTCAGCAATTTTTTGCCCCTTGCTGATCGCCTGCCCTTCTTTCACTAAAATCGTCTTGTTATGTGCGTAAGCAGACAACAAACTGCTGCTATGTTTCACAATCACCAGATTGCCATAACCGCGGATACCGCTGCCGGCGTACATCACTTTGCCAGCGGCTGCGGCATTCACGTCTTGCCCCATCTTGCCGCTGATATCGAGACCTTTATTTTTAGCGTCATCAAAGCCAGCCAATAATTTCCCCTCGACCGGCCAGATCCACTCGATTGCATCGACATCGGCAGGCTTATCACTGGCCTTTGCCGGAATAATTGGATCGAGCTTTGCCAGTGGCGCAGCAGCCGACGATTCCGATTTTTGCAACTCAGCCAAATTGGCATCGGAATACGGGCGCTTGTTGCCTAATGGTGAAGATTTATTCTGTGTTGCCGCACCCAAAGGTTTCACTTCGAGTACTGAATTATTGATACCCGTGGTTTGTACGGCACTGCTGCCCGCCTCGGCTGGAGTGACACGTAAGACTTGATCGACCTTGATGTCGTTCGGATTACTCAGATTATTCCAGACGACCAGATCGTTATAACTTTGACCGTGCTCCAAGGCAATCCGATACAAGGTATCGCCGCGCTTGACAACGTAAGAACCGCGCGTGTTTTCCGGCGTCTTGAGTAGCAACTTAGGTGGCGGCGCAACATCCGACGCGTTCCCGGGTGCGGGTGCACCGCGCTCCACTACCGGGGCCCGATGGGTCGGCGTGGTACAGGCACCGAGCACCAAGAGCATGGCTGTTGGCCACAAAGGAAAAGCGACATACTTCAGTTTTTTCATTCTCATTACAAATTTATCCGTGAATTCTTGGGTTTCGGCAAAATCAGGCCGCGCACTCAAACGACGCCTGCGCGCAAAGGCACAAAATGGCAATGCTCCACCACCGAACTCTGCCAATCATTAAGCGTCAGCCGCTCAATCAGTTGCAAGACCTGATCGCGACCACCGACCGGCGCAATCAGCCGCCCCCCCACTTTCAGTTGCATCAGCAAGGCCGGCGGCACCTCCATGCCGGCCGCCGCCAGTATGATACCGTCAAATGGGGCTACCTGAGGCAATCCCAGCATGCCATCGCCGTAATGCAGACGGAGATTGGCGATTCTGAGCGGCCGCAGATTATGTTTGGCCAATTCGTGCAAGGCTTTGATACGCTCGATCGAATACACATCGACCGCCACCAGCGCGAGCACGGCAGCCTGATAACCGCATCCTGTGCCGATTTCCAAGACCCGCTCGAGTGATTTGCCGTTACGCATAATTTCTATCATGCGCGCGACGATATACGGCTGTGAAATAGTTTGGTGATGCCCGATCGGCAGCGAGGCATCGATATAGGCTTGACTGCTCAAGGCCGGTTCTAAAAACATATGCCGCGGTATCGCCTGCAAGGCGGCCAACACCGTCGTATCTTTAACGCCCTGCTGCGCCACACGCTGCACCATGGCACGTCGCACGGCATCCGAAACCATTGCCGGGGCACTCGCGCCAGACACGGCAGCCGTTTGCGAAGCGAGCTTATTGACGGCACTCTGATGCACGTTCTGCATCGCCGTTTGCGTCGAAGCGCTGCGCGTGCCTGAATGCGCACTGGAATCCTTGTTTTGACCACCCAAGGCGGATAAGGTCAGAGGAAACCGTTTCTCCTTCGTGATCATGCCAAATTCATGACAAGCATGTCCAGTTGGCGGGTATTCGTCAAATCGATCTGCAAGGGCGTCAGCGACACATAGCCGGCGGCGGTAGCATGAAAATCGGTGCCAGGACCGCCATCGCGTACCGCACCCGGTGGCCCTATCCAGTAAATTTCACGCCCATGTGGGTCGCGCATCGCAATCACTGGTTCTGAGGCATGCCGTTTCCCGAGGCGGGTGACACGCAAGCCAGCGATCTGGGACAGCGGTAAATTCGGAATATTTACGTTAAGCAAATACGGCTGCGGCAAGGCCGGAAAGCCATTGCGCACTAATTGGCTGGCATATTCGGCGGCAGCATCGAGATGTGCCCAAGCCTTATCAACCTGAGAAATAGCGATGGCCGGAATGCCAAATAAAAAGCCTTCGGTGGCAGCCGCCACGGTACCCGAATACAGGGTATCGTCACCCATATTTTGCCCCTGATTAATACCAGAGACGATTAAGTCGGGTGGCTCGCTGAGCAACGCCGTCAACGCCACATGCACGCAATCGGTGGGCGTACCGTTAACAAAGTAAAAACCGTTATCGGCACGCTGCACCGACAGCGGTCGGTCGAGCGTGAGCGCATTCGAGGTGCCGGAGCGATTACTGTCTGGCGCGACCACTGTTACCTCGGCGAAACGCGCCAACGCCGCCGCCAAAGCAACGATGCCGGGCGCCAAGTAACCATCATCATTACTAATTAGGATTTTCATCGTGCCATTCTACCCGATGCGGAAAAACAAATTTCCACCGTCAGCATTTTTTTGCGGCATAATCGAAAAATAAACAAAAATTAAACGGTCGTACTATTTTTTTAAACCACGGAGATAAACTATGAAAGCTGTCGTTTGCAAAACTTGGGGTCCGCCCGATACCTTGGTAGTCGAAGAATTAAGCGATCTGCTGCCGGCAGCCGGACAAGTCGCGATCAAGGTCGAGGCAGCCGGCGTCAATTTTCCCGATGTCTTGATCATTGAAAACAAGTATCAGTTCAAGCCGGAACTGCCCTTCACCCCCGGCAGTGAACTGGCCGGCGTGGTGTATGCCGTCGGTGCTGGCGTCAGCTATCCTAAGGTCGGCGACCGCGTGATCGCCTTCATCGGCCACGGCGCCTTTGCTCAGCAAGTGCTGGCACCAGCCAATGCCGTCATGCCTATGCCGGCGGCGCTCGATTTCCCTACCGCCGCGGCCATCACCCTGACCTACGGCACTTCACATCATGGCGTGATCGACCGCGCCCAACTCAAGGCGGGAGAAACAATTTTGGTCTTGGGTGCAGCTGGCGGGGTCGGCTTGGCCGCGATTGAAATTGCTAAAGCCATCGGCGCACGCGTGATTGCTGCGGCTTCCAGCGATGAAAAACTGGCCGTGTGCCGCGAACATGGTGCCGATGTGACGATTAATTACAGTCGCGAAGATTTACGTGAAGCGATCAAAGCGGCCACCGACGGCAAAGGCCCCGATGTGATTTACGATCCGGTCGGCGGCATCTACGCCGAACCGGCCTTCCGTTCGATTGCCTGGCGCGGCCGCTATTTGGTGGTAGGGTTTGCCAATGGCGAAATTCCTAAGTTGCCGCTCAATTTATGCCTGCTCAAAGGCGCTTCGCTGGTCGGCGTGTTCTGGGGTGAATTTGCACGTCGCGAGCCCAAAGCCAACCTGGCAGCCATGCAGCAGATGCTGGGCTGGCTGGCGGAAGGAAAAATCCGGCCGCATATTTCCGGTCGCTATGCTTTGCACGAAACCGCGCAAGCACTCAATGACATCGCTGCCCGCAAGGTCACCGGCAAAGTCATCATCGAACCGCAACGCTAAAAAAAACGCTCGGCAACATGGTCACCGAGCGGCTTTACCAGCCACTCAAGCTGGCACGGCGTCGCCGAGCCAGTAGCGGTCGATATCTTTGAGACCCCATTTCACCGCATCTTCGCGATTGGCGATTTTATCTTGCAAGCCGGGACCAGCCAAATCCAGCAGTTCGGGAACGATGTAGCCCATCGATTTGATGGAGAAAAACACCCTCACCTTCGGTGCCAACAAGGATTTGCCGATCTGTTGTTCGACCACGACACCTAAGCGTCCCGATTCCAGCCGCACCAAGGTGCCAACCGGGTAAATACCTATGCTTTTGACAAAAGCTTGGAAGACTTTTTCATCGAAATGGCCTTTACTCCATTCGGCCATTTTGCGCAGCGATTCAGCCGGACACCAGCCTTGTTTGTACGGGCGGTTGGAAGTGATGGCATCGTAGACATCACAGACGGCACCCATGCGCGCGAGCAGACTGATTTGCTCGCCGCGCAATCCTTCCGGGTAGCCACTGCCATCCATTTTTTCGTGATGATGCAAACAGACATCGAGCGCCGCCTCGCTCACACCCTGCGCTTCGAGCAGCATTTTATGGCCAGCCGCCGGATGTTCTTTGACCGAGGTGAATTCGGCATCGGTCAACTTACCCGGTTTATTGAGGATATCGTCCGACACCATCATCTTGCCTATATCATGCAGCAAGCCGGCTAAGCCAGCTTCGCGCACAGCGACTTCGCTCAATCCTAATTGCTTGGATAAGGCGACCATGAGCGCGCACACCGCGATCGAGTGCATGTAGGTGTAATCGTCTTTGGTTTTCAAGCGCGCCAAGCCGATCAATGCACCGGGATTGCGCATCACAGAATCGGCAATCTCTTCCACCATTTCTTGCGCATTACCGACATCGACCGCTTTACCCATACGCGCTTCGCTGAACATCGAGCACACCGCATCTTTCGTTTTCGAAACGATCATCGAGGCACGCCCGAGCTCTTCATCCATCGATACTGGCGCAACGGTACGTGGCGCGGCCACCTTAGGTGCTTCCGCCGGCGGTTCCGGCATCACGACAGCGGCCGGGGTCGGTGCCTGATAGACATCGAGGCCTTTACTGGTATCTATCCATGCCTGGCGTATCTTTGATTTTTGAATTTCCATCAATTCGTTCGCTTCCGTCAGCACGAACGATTTTTTCCAAAATGGCGTATCGATCCAAGAACCGCACAGCTCTTGAACATACATGCCAGTTCTCAATTGCGAAATTTCGATTTTTTTTAACATAAGCTCATCATACGGCCTCAGGTCCGGCTAAATTACACAATTCTCATTGTGCGATTATTCTACAAAGCGTCAGACTAAGCCATCAAAAGCTGGTTATTTGTAACATAATTTTTCTTTGCGGCAATTTTCAACAATTGCATGGGGCGGAAAAAATTCTGCATTTCTTGATTTTTTATGAAACTCAAATTATACGGATGCTCAGAGCGCACTTGCGGAAAAGCTGCGACTTCTTTAATCAGAGTCAATTGTTCGGCAATTTTGCCCCACAAAACCAACACCGGCAAAGCCAAGCCGGCATGCGCGTGATGCGCGATAAGTGCGTCGAATACGCAACGCAATAAAGGCTGCCAGGCCTTGCCATCTTTCGCAGGCGCGACATGGTCACGAAACACCAAGCTGGCATTGAGCAATAAAAATCCCTGCGCATGCAAGTTTTGCTGCAATTGCGGCAAAGTTTGTATCAAACCGCCAATTTCATCACCGAGCGCGGCCATCGCCGATGCTGTGGTGCAATCTGGCGCGAGCAAGCCATCGGCCACCAGCAACATTTTCATGAAATTACGTAAGGAGGTGGCACGATTGACCGGCTTGGCCAAACCACTGCCATCGGCAGCCCACAAATGGCTGACTGCGCCATCCATAAAGCACACGCCAGTGGCGCTGGCGGCGCGTGGATAAGGTCCTTCGCCGACGAGAATATGCCGTACCGCTGCCAGCGGCTGCGTAAAGGCCGCGAATAAACGCCCTTCGCTCGGCAGAAAATCGTGCGCGACCAAAGCCGGCAAATAGTCGGGGTCAGCGGCATGCATGGCCTGCAAACCGGCCTGTAAAGCCGCTTGCCAACTCGGGTCGGCCGCCGCCAAGGCTTGCGCGACCAGCGCTGGCAAAAAAGCGCGGGCCGCACTCATCGAGTTTCCGAACTCACCGGCGGTAAACCGGCACTGGGAAAGCCGGCACCGAGCGCCGGAACATTCTGTGGCTGTGGCGCTGGCATTTGATTGCGATGCGCCGGATAGCTACTGACTGCACCGCCGCGCACCTCGGCAGCCGGCAGCGGCGCGATGAAGGGCTCGGCACCGTGACTGGGGTTGGCAGCCGCTTGCGGCAATTCAACCCGCTGCAGCGCAGCACCGTCGGCGATCATGATGTATTGGGCACGCACTTCCTGCAAACTGATGCCGGGCGCAAATTCCCGCTTGATTGCCAAGGTTTGCGCCGGCTTGCCATTAGCACTGACAATCGCCAAGCTTTCAGCTGGATTACCCGCAATAATCACGCCTTGCAACTGGTAATTACTCGCAGCGGCCAGCGCCTGTGGACCGGCACCGAACAAGCCGGCCCAGTCGCCAGTGCCGGGCTCCAGACTATTTTGTACCGTCGGTGCGGCGACACCACGGACTGCCGGGGTCAGCACGCGCAAGACCCAGAAACTGAGCGTGGCGCACAATAAAACAAAGGCTAGAAAACTACACAACAGGGGCAAACGCTTCATCAGATTTCATTCCTTATCAGCGAACCAGCTGATTAATTTCGATAATAGGCATCAATACGGCCAGCACGATTAGCAATACCACGCCGCCCATGGCCAGAATCAAGACCGGCTCAAGCAAACCGGCTATCGTCAAAGCGCGGCGTTCGAGATCTTGCTCTTGAGCATTTGAGGCGCGTTCCAACATGGCTGGCAATTCGCCGGTCACTTCACCGGCACGTATCATGTGTATCAACATCGGCGGAAAATGTTTATGCGCCGACAAGGCGCGCGCCAGCCCGACCCCTTCGCGCACGCTGGCGGTAGCTTCTTCGACCTGAGCGCGCATGGCAACATTGGACAAAGTTTCACGACTGGTCTGCAGTGCCTGCAAGATCGGCACGCCCGAACCGGTAGTAATGGCCAAGGTGCTGGCAAATCTGGCGGTATTGAGACTGCGCTCAAATTTACCGTATACCGGTGCCGTCAACAACCAAGTGTGCCATGCCAACTTCAGTTCGGGATTACGCAAGGCCACGCGCCAGAGCGTGAATGCGGCAATCAACAGCAAGCCCACCAGCCAACCCCAGACACGCACGAAATCTGAAATCGCCAGCATCATCACGGTCAGGAATGGTAATTTTTGCTTGGTATTGGCAAACACAGAAACAATTTGCGGCACCACATAGGTGAGCAAAAAAATCACAATGGCAAACGCGACCACGGTCACAATGGCTGGATAGGTGAAGGCCAATTTCACTTTCTGGACCAGCGCATTGCGTCGTTCTATGTAATCGGCCAAGCGCGACAAGACCCGTGCCAAGTGACCGATCTGCTCACCGGACGCCACCAGCGCGCAGTAGATATCGGCAAAATCATGCGGATGTTGTTTGAGCGCATCGGACAAGGCCGCCCCGGCCATCACTTCCGAACGTATCGAGGCGATGATGTCGCGAATGAAAGTACGCTCCGATTGATCGAGCAGGGCCGACAGCGACTGCTCGAGCGGCAAGCCGGCTTCGAGCAAACTGGCGAGTTGACGCGTGAATAAAGCCAGTTCGACCGTCGACAAGCGTTCGGCAAAGAAGGCACGCTTCTTTTCTTCGCCGGCGGCCGAGTGCTGGTGAATCGCTTCCACCGTCACCGGCAGCAAGCCCTGCGCGCGCAACTCACTGCGCGCCGCGCGGGCACTGTCGGCGTTGAGCACGCCTTTACTCGTGCTTCCCGCCTTGTCTATTGCTTCATATCGAAATGCCGGCACGGTGCTTATTCCTTAGTTACACGCAATAATTCTTCTTGCGTCGTGATGCCACTGCGCAGCCAGCGATCACCATCTTCGCGCATGGTTTTCATGCCGTCAGCCTGGGCGGCCAATCGAATTTCTGCTTCCGAAGCACGATGATGGATTTGCGCGCGAATATCGTCGGTGGTTTGCAGTAATTCGTAAACGCCGAGCCGGCCTTGATAACCGGTATGGCCGCAGTGATCGCAACCGACTGCATGCCAGCGCCCGCCTTCTTCGCGGCGACAATGGCTACATAATTTCCGCACCAAGCGCTGCGCTACCACACCCAACAAGGAGGAAGACAGCAGGAACGGCTCTATCCCCATATCAAGCAAGCGCGTGACCGCCGCCGCCGCATCATTGGTGTGCAAAGTGGCCAACACCAGATGGCCGGTCAGCGAAGCTTGTACGGCAATTTGCGCGGTTTCGAGATCGCGAATTTCGCCGATCATGATGACATCGGGATCTTGCCGCAAAATAGCGCGCAAAGCCTTGGCAAACGTCATGTCGATACGCGCATTGACCTGAGTTTGACCGACGCCGGCCAATTCGTATTCAATCGGATCTTCCACCGTCAGAATATTGGTGGTACCGGCATTGACGCGCGAAAGCGCGGCATACAGCGTGGTGGTCTTACCCGAACCGGTAGGACCGGTGACGAGCACGATGCCGTGCGGCTGAGCGATCAACTTATCGAAATCTTGCAAGACTTCCGGGCTCATCCCCAAATTACTCAAATCCAAACGACCGGCTTCTTTGTCGAGCAAACGTAAGACCGCCCGTTCGCCATGTCCGGTCGGTAACGTCGAAACCCGCACATCGACCGGTTTGCCGCCGATGCGCAAGGTAATGCGTCCATCTTGCGGCAAGCGTTTTTCGGCGATATCGAGCTGCGCCATGATTTTAATCCGCGAAATCAGCGAGGCATGGATGGCCTTGCGCGGCCTGACTACATCACGCAAGGAGCCATCGACGCGAAAGCGCACCACCGAAATTTGCTCGAACGGTTCGATATGAATATCCGAGGCACCATCGCGCAAAGCTTGCGTGAGCAAGGCATTGATCATACGGATTACCGGCGCATCGTCGGCCGATTCCAGCAAATCTTCAATCGCCGGCATGTCGAGCATCAGCTTGGCCAAGTCGAGATCAGATTCGACTTCACCAACCACATCGGCCGCATCGCCACCCGAGCCGGCATACGCCTTGGCAATCAAATCATTGAGCAATTCCGGCGCCAACAGCGTCAGTTTGACCTTACCGAATTTACGACCGACTTCAGCAATCGCCGCGGCCGAAGTTTTTTCCGATACCGACAACTCTACCGGCGCGTGCACAGCCGTGCTGTCGCGACTGGCCAAGATTAAAAAATCCCGCGCAAACCCATAGGGCAATAAGCGATGTTCGAGCATGGCTTATTTACTTCCTGCTGGCGAAGACGGCGTCTGTGGCAAAGTCATCGACGGGCTCATCAGTTCACCTTTCTTCATTTCCGGCAGCAAACCGGCATTCCCGCCGCTGGCTGGCATCATCTGCGCACGCATGTAATCGTAACGATTAACTGAGACATCGGTGCTTTGATCGGCACTGCGGACAATGGTCGGGCGCAAGAACACCATCAAATTGGTTTTATTGCGCTTCGCCGTTTGGTATTTAAACAAATTACCGAGAAATGGAATATCGCCGAGCACCGGAACTTTTTCTACCGCGTCGTTGACGGTATCTTGGATCAAACCACCGAGCGCAAGGATGCTGCCATCTTCGACCAACACATTGGTCGTGATCGAGCGCTGCGTCGTGCTAGGGCCATTGGGACTGGTGGTACTGCTATCGAGGACTGCCGAACTCTCTTGGTAAATCGCCAGTTTGACGGTGCCGCCTTCGGAAATTTGTGGGCGTATCGTCAGTTTAAGACCAACATCTTTACGTTCTATGGTTTGAAATGGATTACTGGTACTCGAGGTCGATGTGGTGTATTGGCCAGTCACGAAAGGTACATTTTGACCAACCACGATCTTGGCTTCCTCATTATCGAGCGTCAACAAATTCGGCATCGACAAGATATTGGTACCACCAGCGCTATCGACCAGATGCGCGAGCGCGCCCAAACCGAGCTTGCCACCGACTTGTTTGAACACGCCTATGGACAGACCATTTGAAGGCAGCACAGTGCTGGCTGTGCTACTGGCCAAACTGGCACCGAGGGTGCCGAGGTTATTACCGGCAGTGGAAAACAAAGTGCCGCCACCAACCCGGTAATTACTACTGGAATCGCCCGATACGCCAGCCCATTGCACCCCGAATTCGTTGCTCTTATCGGCCGTCACTTCGACGATCAGCGCTTCAATATACACTTGGGCGCGGCGCGCATCGAGCTGATCGATCACCATGCGTAAGTTTTTATATACCGCTTCGCTGGCGGTGATGATCAGAGTATTGGTCGCGGCATCGGCTTGAATGAAGCCGGCAGCACTGCCGCCGCTGCTGCTGCCGGCAGCGCTGCTGCTCTGCGAACTACTGCTCGAATTATTGAGCCCGCCGCTGGCACCGCCATTGTTATTTGTATTGGAAAAACCGCTGCTTTGATTGCTGCCGCCGCTGCTATTATTACTATTGTTGCCGATATTGCTATTCGACAAACCGCTGCTGGTATTGGCATTACTGATTTCGCCGGTGACAATCGAGCGTAAGGTCACCGCTAACTTGACCGCTTCGGCATTTTTCAGATACACGACATGGACGTTACCGGGCAAAGCGGTCGGCTGATCCATCTTGCCGACCAAGGATTTGATCAAATTGGCGCGTGCTTGCGAAGGCGCGCGCAACAGTAAGGAGTTGGTACGCGGATCGGCCATCAACACCGCCCGTGCAGTGTCGCCGGGCGTGACGGAGGAGTCGGTCAGCTTGCTGACCAGTGCGGCGATATCGCTGGCCATCGCGTATTTCACCGGTATCACTTCCAGATCGACCACCGCCGGCACATCGAGTGCGGCGATGATTTTATTGAGACGCTTGAGGTTATCAGCATAGTCGGTAATGACGATGGAGTTATTCCCGGGGTTGGCATTGATGGTGTTATTCGGTGAAATCAGGGGACGCAACACCGTCACCACATTCGCTGCCGATTCATAATTGAGACGGATAATTTGGGTGGCGACCTGGTCACCTTTGACCGACTCGGTTTTTTCGCTCTGCACCGCTTGAGTCGGGCCAGCTTGTAACTTGGCATCGGCTTCCGGCACGACTTTATAGTAACCGTCCGCGTACACCACGGCATAGCCTTGCAAACGCAAAGTCGAGGTCAAGAGTTTGAAGGCCTGCTCTTTACTCAAGGGCGTTTCCGACACCAAATTCACCTGTCCTTTGACGCGCGGATCGATGATGAAGGTGGTACCGGTGTAATGACCGATGGCTTTGACCACCGATTCGATATCGGCACCGACAAAATTAAGATCGGCGGAATTTTTTCCCGGCGCCTGGGCCAGCGCTGCGCCCGCGATGAAACACCCGGCAGTCAAGACGACTGCTGCGGCCATCGTCGATAACGGATACCTTGGTTTGCGTGAGTAGTTGCTGAGCATAGCTGCCTTGATATTTAATGGAGTTGTAGTCATTTGAAATCTAACGCGATCACATCCTGATTGCCGTCTTTACGGCGCTGTCCAAGCAAATTCAATAAATTTGCCAACTTATCTTCCTGGCCGGCAGCAGCCCAGGCTTTGCCGGAAAAATGAAACCGTCCGCCGCTGACGGCACCTGCACCGGCCAACATCATTGGCCCGCTCAGGGTGAGCAGAGTCATTTCCGCATTCATACCTTGCAGATTCACCTCCACGCGATAGCTGCCGAGTGGCCGCACCTGCGACAGACGTGAAGCCATTTCTGCCAATTCCAGTTGCAACTGGCCCTGCGCCGACAGCAAGGCACCACTGCGCGTGAAACTCAGATTATTCCATGACAAATGCAGCTTGCCAGTCGGGCCGATGGTATTCAAGGGCGCACCCAAACCTTCGAGGCGCTCCGGCGGTAAGCTCAGCACTGCCGGCGAGATCTGCCACTGCGAAAAATTACCATTGATATGCAGTGGTGCCGATAAAGAGTCGGCATTCTCCAACTGCACATCGACTTGGCCAAGCAACAGCAAAGGCGAAATTTTCCAGCTAAAGCGACCGGCAAACAGCGGCGTCACCGGCGCTGTCGGACCGGCCGCCACCCCGATAAACGCCGAGCCGCGCCAAAACGAACCCTGCACATCACCGAGACTGAAGCGCCCGCCACTCTGCTGCTCCAGTGCGGCACCAAGCCAACTGGCCGGCAAAAACAAGATCACCGTCAGCAGCGCGGTGAGCAGTGCGGCGGCGATCCATCCTACAGTTTGCGATAGCGAACGGCTCATCTCAAGTCCCGCTGCGTTGCTGCTTGAGAGTTAAATTCACGTTCACCTGACCGCTCTCGGGGAGCGCATTCAGACGCGCCTCCTCTACCGTCAGTTTGGCGGTTTTTTGCATTTCCACTAGCCATGCCATCAGTTGCGCATATTCCACCGTCGTAATTTGCAGACGCACCATGTCATCGGAAACGCTGAGATTCTGCGTTTGGATACCGCGCGCTGCCAGACTTTTTTCCAGCACTTCGCGGCTGACCGGATCGAGTATCTGCGACAAGCCAGCGGCCAGCTTAGTATGCTGCGCACTCAAAGCCGACATTTCGGCAACGTGCTGACGCAATTGTGGAATCTGCAACTGCAGCTTGGCCCGTCCCGCTAAGGCTGGATCAAGCAGCACCAAATACAGTAAGGCCAGCGCAATCACGCCAGCGGCCAGCATCAGCAAGCTGCGTTCGCGGCCATTACGCTGCTGCCAAAACTGGCGCCACTGTTGGAAGAAATGTTTGCGCATCACCATGCCCCTGTCTTGGAAATATGCAGAATGCCGTCCGAACCGACCTCCAGCTTCATAGATTGTTCAATTAAAGCGGCGCGCAATTGATCGATAGGAATCAGCCCGGCGGCCTTGACTTTCACGTGCAAGCCGCGGTCTTTGTAATCGACACTGCTGATGCTGGCAGCTTTGCCGAGCATGATACGATTCCAGACGCGCGTGAATTGCGCCGTCATGACGACGAAATCATTGGCCGCAAATTGACCTGACAAACGTTTGGCCAGGTTAACTTTTTGCTGCATCTGTTCGAGCGGATCGAGGATGGTGGTTTCCTTGGGAAAGCTGGTTTTATACGTTTGCACCAGCACATCGCTGAGGCTTTTCGCCTCGCGTTTCAGGGTATACCACTCAAAATTGAGCGCCGCCACATTGACCATGGCGAGCACCAGCAGCAGCCGCAAAGGCCAACGCCACCCCACCCAGTCGATCGCCGGTTTATGGCTGGCTGAGATGCCGACCATCAGATCGAGCGGTGCCGCGCCAATGCCGCCGATGCGCATGGCCCAGCCATCGCTTTGCAGACTGATGCGTTGGCTCAGGTTTTGCTGTTCTAAGGCAGCCTTCCAGGCATCCAACTCAGTGGCTGGCAAGGCGACACTGAGCTGCGCCTGCGGTGCCAGAATGTTCAGCATTGCCAAGGCAGTCTCTGGACTGGCATCGGCCAAACATAAGCCCAAACCGCTGGCCGCAGCCTGACGCAGGCTCAGCATGACTGTACTGTCGCGCACTTCGATCAAGGCACTCGCGCGATTCTCACCGGCGGCCAAGAGCATGCTCAGTTGTGCCGGCAAGGCGAGAATTTTTTTAACCGGCCAGTCTTTGACCAAATTGGACAATTGTTCCAACCAGCGCCGATCGGCCACCGCGACGGTGGCTTCGCCCCCGCTCACGGCGCTCGCCACCAGCACCACATCGGCCGGATCACAGGTAATCTGTTCTTCCACCAAATTTGGCAAGGCTGCGGTAAACTTGGCTGCAGCCATCGGCGGCACCCGCACCCGTAACAAACTCACATCGGCCGCGGCAATCAATAAGCTCAGTTGGCGCGCGCTGGCAGCCAGCAGCCGCAATTGCGGCAGAGTTTTGTGGCCTTGCTCGAGCAAGCGCCCCTCGGCCGAATACAAGGCATACGGCAAGGCTTGGGCTTGCCAATGCGAATCGACTGCAGTGCGCGCAGGTAAAGAGAGATAGAGTGTACTGACCATTTTATAATTTCATTCCAAACTGCGGCATCGGTTGGTATCCCTTGTCAGCAGCGCGAGCACTCAATTGCACTGAATGTTCGCGCGGCGATATTTTTCGCATAGTCATTTAATTTTCCCGCACGGCCAACACCGTCGTCGTGCCATCCCCGGCCCGTTCCACCAAGGCGCTGACATCGAGCGTCGAGCGCTGCATCTTGACTTTGCCATTGACCACGAAATAGCTGGTCCAGACATCGACTTCCTTACTCGTGATTTGCTTACTCTTTTCCGAGAAACGATTTTGAAAATCGGCAAAATCCTTGAAATACGCCGTTTCTCGACTGGCAAGCAGCAAGGCTGCATCGCCCATACTGAGGCCGATTATTCTGGCCGACAACAGTTCTGCCGGTGCCGTGTTCAAATTCACCGTAGTCAAGCTGCTGCGACGTGGCAATACGGTCACATAGGGGCGCAATTTCTCCAGCATTTCCGTATTAAAGCCGGGCACGACCAGTAAATCTTCTATCCGTGCAAACGGCACAAATTGTACTGCAGTACTCGCGCTGTCAGCACTACTGGCAGACGCGGTAGTGGTGGCAGTTTGCGCCGTGCCACTGGCCGCCACCGTAGTATTCACCGCCGCGGCTTTAGACTGCGTCGCCGCCACCGCCTGTGCCGCCGCCGCTGCGCCATCGGCTGGCAATTGCAAATTTTGCAGCAAACGCCCGAACACGGCAACTTCGGCTATATTCACCACCCCGGCGCTGGCCAGGTTATTGAGGTTATAGGCAGCCTGCGCATCGACGATTTGCCCCGACAAGGTGGCGTCACTATTGTCGGCATCGCGCCCTTCTTCGACATATTGATCGAGCCGAGTTTCTTCCAGCTTGACCGACCAAGGCTCCCCGAGATGATCGACCTTGCCCGAATGGCGGGCATCTTCGCGCAAAATCAAGCGCGACCAATCGATGGCACCGCGCATAATCCATTTTTTTTGCAATTGCATGCGCTGATTTTCAATCGAACGCACCTGCACTTGCTGTTGCCAAAACAGGCTAGTAACGATCGTGATGGCCAAGGTGGTCAACAACAAAGCAGTGACGATGGCGACACCGCTTTGCTTGCTGCGCGGCCGGCAGTTAAGTGCATACCGACTCATCAATTTGCTCCAAGTAAAAAAACTTTTCGCATCGGTGCATTGGCACCCTGTACCTGCAGACTGACTTCCAAACCGGCCAACTTCGCCACTTTGGTGGTAACACCAGCTTGTACCAGCACATCGTTGGCCACCTTCGATGCCGCCGTGGTCAGCGCCGCGCCATTGATTTGCCAGGCATTGTCACCCTGCCTCCACGTGCGCAATGCAAATGACTGTACATTGCTTTGCAATTCGATGCCAGTTTGTCCACTTGTATCATCAGCAAAACTTTGCCATTCATCTAAAATAACCGCAATTTCCCGGCTAGGTGGCAATTCGCGTCGGGTCAATTTTCCATCAGCCACTCGGTAATTGACTACTTGAAATTGGCCGGGCTCATTTTCGTTGTTCACCGAGCGTATCAAACTGAGCTTGTCGCCGCTGGCGGTCAGTACACTGTGACCGAGCAGCATGGTTTCATCGGCCAGATGTGCGCAATCACTTTCCATCTGCGCGAAACTGAGCTGAATTGCCCGTGTTTGCTCCATTTCGGCGTTCAAACTCAGGCGCGCGCGCACGATGCTATCGAGTCCGCGCCAGCCAAGTACCGCAATAATCGCCAAAATCGTGATGGCGACCAGTAACTCGATCAGGGTGAAACCACGCTCAAAAGCCGGCCGCTGCTGTTTACAAAGCATTCGGCACCACCTGCGTGAGTTTGATGATGCGCCGCTCCGGTCGCGCCGTCTCGGATACCGACACTTCGATCCGGCGGAATGATGGGTTAGGTGTGGCAATCACTTTTTCAGCGCACTGCAGCTGCAAGTCGGCCTGAGGACATTCAAAACTGCGCTCGCCGACATCTGGCCACTCATTGGCCAAGCGAATTTGCGACAGTCGATTTTCCGCCGACCACGTCGCCATCAGCGATACCCGCAGGTCGCCGCTGTTCTGCGTCAAACTGCCGACCGCACGCAGGCTCGCGCCCAAAGCGGTGCCGACAATGACCAGTGCGACCAAGACTTCGAGCAAGGTAAAACCACGGGAATGAGAAAGCTGCATACGCATGTTATTCGACCGAAAAATGACCGATACCATCGGCGATGATACGCACACTAGCTTCCGGCACCTTCAAGCTCAGCACAAACGGCTTATCGACCGGTTCACGGCCGAACACTACCCGAATTTGCGGCCCCTGAGTCAGCATCGGCTCCATCGTCAAGCTCACCGGCGCGAAGGAAAACTCACGTTCACGCAGCATATCGTCTTTTAATGGCGACCAGACGCGGTCTTGGCGCAACAAAAAACGGTAGCCTTGTTGGTCCGCCTCAAACGCCACCGGCAAATTGCGCAGTATCGCTTCATCACGCGCCAATTGCAGCAGCAAGGCGATGCGTTTGGCATCGTTTTCCAAACGCTGTTGCTGCCCCGGAATGGCATTGAAACTGACCGCACCGAGCATGAGCCCGGCGATCACCATCACGACCAATAATTCGAGCAGAGTAAAGCCGCGTTGTACGCCTGTTTGCTTCATGCGGCTAACTTACAATTCCCACGAGCCGATGTCGGCATCATTGCCAACGCCACCGGGCTGACCATCGGCCCCGAGCGAGAAGATATCGACATCGCCCTTAATCCCTGGCGACAAATACTGATAGGCGTTACCCCATGGATCTTTCGGCAATTTATCAATATACCCACCGCTTTTCCAGCCATTCGCAGCCGGCCCCGAAGTCGGTTTCGCGATCAAGGCAGATAAGCCTTGCTCGGTGCTCGGGTAGCGTTGATTATCGAGGCGATACAATTTCAAGGCTTGCATGAGGGTGGAAATATCCTGTTTGGCCGCGACGATGCGGGCATCGTCGGTACGGCCCATTAACTTCGGCACCACCAAGGCAGCCAAGATACCCATGATCACCACCACCACCATAATTTCAATGAGCGTGAAGCCGCGCGCGCGCTGCGGTTTGGAATAGACGGGCATGGTTTTGAGATTCAACATAAATTTCTATCGGTAAGTAAAGTCGCATGAGGGCTGCTGGCGAAACGCAGTATAAAACGGGAACATGACATCCTGACCCTCGCGCGAATAAATAATTCAAAAAATTCGCGTCAGAGTCATTCGAATCGCATTCTTTAGAATTACTCTTCTAAAGTCCGGTTTTATTACACTTTGCAACAACATTCAACTCAAGCGCAAGGGCAAGCTGCGCAAACGCTGGCCATTGAGATTAAAGATGGCATTGGCCACGGCCGGAGCAATCGGCGGCACACCAGGCTCACCTATCCCTTCCGGTGCTTCTGCACTGGCAATGATGATAACCTCAATATTCGGTACTTCGTTCATTCTTAATACCGGATAGTCGTTAAAATTACTCTGCTCGACCCGACCATCACGCAAGGTGATTTCGCCATACAAAGCCGCGCTCAAGCCGAAAATAATGGCCGACTCCATCTGCTGATTGATGATATTCGGGTTGACCGCGATACCGCAATCGACCGCGCACACCACCTTATGCACGCGAATGGCACCGTCTTGAATCGATACTTCAGCGACTTGCGCGACGATAGTGCCGAATGACTGATGTAAGGCCAAGCCGTGGGCGCGCCCCGGTGCAGCCACGCCAGCCTTCGCCACGGCCGCATCGAGCACGGCGCGGTGACGCGGATGATGACTGAGTAAGCGACGACGAAATTCCAGCGGCGTGCGGCCGGCCTGATGGGCCAACTCATCGATGAAACTTTCTTTAAAAAACGCATTATGCGAATGACCGACCGAACGCCAGTAACCGATGGGCACGGCGCTAGGCACGATCACATGAGCAATTTTTTGGTTTTCAATTTGATACGGCATATCGAATTCACCCTCTGCCGTCGTCTTGTCAGGACCGGCACCGGGCAAGCCGAAGGTGCGCGCTAACACTTGCTGCGTCACCGAACCGGAAGCCGATTTATTATCGTAGGCAAGAATATTACCCTGCGCATCGACGGCCGCGCGAAAGCGCGCCAGCGCGGCCGGGCGATACATATCGTGCGTCGTATCGTCTTCCCGACTCCACACTAGCTTGACTGGCAAGCCGGCTGTTTCGCGCGCCAAGGCTACCGCTTGCAACACCATGTCGATTTCCAAGCGACGACCGAAACCACCACCAAGAAAGCTCATATGCAAATGCACCTGCTCGGCGGCGATGCCAGCGGCCTTGGCAGCGACATCGACGGCAATACTCGGCACTTGCGTCGACACCCACAGATCGAGTCGTCCGTCTTTCAGGCAGGCCGTGCAATTCATCGGCTCCATGGTGGCGTGCGCCAAAAACGGTGCGCGATATTGTGCCTGCAGTACGCGCGCCGGATCGGTGCCAGCCAAGACGGCAGCGGCATCGCCACGCTCATAATACGCAAACCCACTTTGCTTATCGAGTGCCTCAGAGAGTTCGGCAAATACGGCGGCGCTCGACAACTGCGCGTGCGCGCCGCCATCCCACTCCAACACCAAAGAGGCCAAGGCTTTTTTGGCGGTCCAATAAGTTTTTGCAATCACGGCTACCCCAGCCACCGAGCGCGCATCCAGCGTGCGCGAAAAATCGACGACATGCGTGACACCCGGCAATGCCAGCGCCGCTGCCGCATCGACTCGGCGCAGCGTGCCACCGATGGTCGGACTTAATTTCAGGGCCGCGAACAAGCAGTGCTCAGGCTGAGCATCGATACCGTAACGGGCACTACCATCAACTTTGGCCGCACTGTCGGTGCGTGGCTGCGCTTGGCCGATCAAGCGAAACTGCGCCGGCTGTTTAAGCACAATACGCCCAGGTTGGCTGGCTACCGCAGCTGCGGCCAACTGGCCGTAACTGAGGCTGCGCGCCGCACCGTCACTGACAATACCGGCCGCAGTGTGACACTGCTCGGGTGCGATGCCCCAAATTTTAGCGGCAGCGGCGACCAGCATGGCGCGTGCGGTGGCGCCGGCTTCACGCAGCGGCAACCACGCATCTTTCACGCTCGACGAACCACCCGTGACTTGCAGACCGAGTTCGCGCGCCGTTTTTAAAGTCAGCCAGCGCGCCACATGTTTGATGCTCCCCTCATCATCGGGGTGAAATGGCAAACCGTCGGCCAGCATCGCCATATTGCCGTAAATTTTATCGATGGGCGCAGCCATCGTGCGCACCTGCGCCATCGGCACATCGAGCTCTTCCGCCACCAACATCTGCAGGGCGGTATGTATGCCCTGCCCCATTTCACTCTTGTGCATGGCGACGGTCACACTTCCATCGGCGGCAATTTTAATCCAGCCATTGAGCGCCACTTCACCCTGCTCCAAAGGCAGCGGATGGCTGCCATTGAGCCGTGCGCGTGGCGGCAACACACCCCAAGCGACCACCAGCGCGCCGGCTGCGGCCAAGCCTCCGAGGATAAAACGGCGGCGCCCTGGTTTGGTCTTTGTTGTCATTGTCTGGTCTCCGTTATTAATATTGGCGCGTCCCCAGGCTGCGGACGTTCGCAACAGCGCCACAACTGCTTGCGGCGACTGGAATTTTAAGTATTTCTACGGGGAAAACCCTGCGCCAAAATGCGTTCCCACACCGCATCTTTCTGGGCTTGGTTCATAAACACCCAATCCGCCACCTCAGCGACCGTCCGACCGCAACCACGGCACACGTCATCAAACGTCGTCGAACATACGGCCACACACGGCGTATCCGGCCTAGTCTTACTCTGATTCATCGTCAAGCACGTCCCCAATCAAGAAAAAACGCCCATGCAAAACCGGCGGGCAAACACTATCATAGCGCCAATTTCAACATATCTGTTTAGTGCTTACCTACAATACCCCTGCCCGGCACGCATGATTACTTCCATCTACATTGACAGGCAACGCCATTGGGCAGCAAAATGACGGCCACGCCTGATCACAATGCATGCCGCGAGAAGCCGCGCGACAGCCCTTACCACAACACATCGGCGATCTTACCGCCAGCGAGCACCAGTCTCTCTGACAACCGGTGATATTTTAGAAAATTGCTTTCATGGCCCACGATTTCTTTCAAACTCTGATCTTGCTCATCTTGGTAACCGACCCATTCGGAAATGTCCCGATTTTTGTCAGCGCCCTGTCACATGTCGCGCCGGCACGCCGCTGGCGCGTGATCGTACGCGAATGCGCGATCGCCTTCATCTTGCTGTTGCTATTCATGTTTTTCGGGAAAAACTTCCTCACCGCGCTGCAGCTTTCGGAAGTATCAATACGCATAGGCGGTGGCGTCATCCTGTTTCTGATCGCCTTGCGCATGGTGTTTCCCCAAGAAGGGGGAATCTTCGGTGAGACCGAAGAAGATCACGAACCATTCATCGTGCCACTCGCCATTCCAGCCCTGGCCGGCCCTTCGGCGCTGGCCACGGTATTATTATTTTCTTCTGATAACAAGCAAGAAATTATCGTTCATCTTGGTGCCTTGACGGCGGTGGCGGTGGTATGGCTGGTGGTCTTGCTCAGTGCAGAACGCATGCAACAAGTATTGGGCGCACGCGTGATGACGGCATTCGAACGTTTGATGGGCTTGATTCTGGCGGCGATGTCGATAGAAATGCTGCTGGCCGGGATACGCGAGTATATCAAAACCCTCCACTGACAGTGGCAGACGCGGCCAGCGGCGCGACCAACGCCGCTTCGGCCGCAAATAATTTGCCATTAAAAGTCAGGTAACCGAGCACAAACAACACCAGGGCGATGAAAAATTGCTTGAAGAATTGACGGTTCATTATTCGCTTTCGCTACACAAGCTGTTGTTTTTCAAATTGTTCGATGTCGGCAGCACTGTAACCGAGTTCAGTCAATACCTGATGCGTATGTTCACCCAAGCGCGGCCCCAACCAGCGAGTTTGCCCGGGCGTGAGCGACATCTTGGGCGACACCGCCGGCAACTTGACACCACTGCCATCGGCAAACTGATGCTGTTCAAACATATCACGCGCCAGAAATTGCGGATCACTCATCATGTCGCGCACCGAATAAATTTTTCCTACCGGTACTTCTGCGTGGCGCATGATTTGCAAGGCTTGATCGATATCGAGATGCCCACACCAAGCCTGAATGGCGGCATCGATTTCGGCCGTGCGCGGAACTCGGCCATCATTGCGCTGTAAAGCCGTATCATGCGCGAGATCGGCACGCCCTATGGCCAACATGAGGCGGTGAAAAATCGCATCGCCATTACCGGCAATAACCAGATTTTCACCATCGCGCGTGGTATAGGTATTCGATGGTACGATACCTGGCAGAGCACCACCGGTACGCTCGCGCACCACGCCGGCGACATCAAACTCCGGCACCAGTGATTCCATCAAATTAAACACTGATTCATACAGCGCCACATCGACCATCTGCCCAGCACCACCGCGTGCGGCAGCACCGGATTGGCCGTTCCAGCGACCACCGCTGACATCACGATGGCGGAGGGCCAGCATGGCCCCGATCACGCCGTGCAAGGCCGCCACCGAGTCACCGATCGAGATGCCAACCCGCACCGGCGGGCGATCGGGATGGCCCGACACATAGCGCAAACCACCCATGGCTTCCGCGATCGCGCCAAAGCCGGGTAAATCGCGCATCGGCCCAGTTTGTCCGTAACCGGACAAACGCACCATGATGATGGAAGGATTCAGCGCCTGCAGCGAAGCGTAATCGAGCTGCCATTTTTCCACCACCCCGGGACGATAATTTTCAATGATGATATCGGCTTCCAAGGCCAAACGACGGGCGATTTCCTGACCTTGGACAGTCTTCAGGTTAAGCGTGAGACTCTTTTTATTCCGCGCCTGCACACTCCACCAGAGCGAAGTACCATCTTTGAGCACGCGCCATTGACGCAAGGGGTCACCCCCTTCGGGCGACTCGATTTTGATCACTTCGGCACCAAATTCCGCCAACATCCGCGCGCAAAACGGCCCGGCGATCAGGGTGCCAAGTTCCAGTACTTTGATGCCCGCCAGCGGGCCGGCCGAAGTTTTTTTCATCACAAATTATCAGGTATGACGCCGATCCAGCATGGCGCGAGCGATGGTCCCTGCATCAACATATTCGAGTTCGCCACCGACCGGCACACCGCGCGCCAACCGACTCACGCGCAAACCGCGCGCCTTGAGCGTTTCGCTGATGTAATGCGCGGTCGCCTCGCCTTCATTGGTAAAATTAGTGGCCAACACCACCTCGGTAACGACCTCATCGAGTGCTCGCACCAATAACTTCTCGAGATGCAACTCTTTCGGGCCGATCCCATCGAGCGGCGACAACCGTCCCATCAAGACAAAATACAGACCACGATAGGTGAGCGTCTGCTCGATCATCATTTGATCCGACGGCGTTTCGACCACGCACAACAAGCTACGGTCGCGACTGCTATCGGCACAGGTCTCGCACAGCGCCGTTTCGGTGAAGGTATTACACGAACTGCAGTGGGCGATACGGTCGACGGCATTGAGCAGTGCATGACCAAGACCGCTGGCGGCGGCGCGGTCATGCTGCAGCAAATGGTAAGCCATGCGCTGCGCCGATTTGGGCCCGATGCCGGGCAAGCGCCGCAATGCTTCTGCTAGCTGCTCAAGGCTGCCGACTTGCTTCACGATCAGAATGGCATTTTAAAACCAGGCGGCAAAGGCATGCCAGCTGTCAGACCGGACATTTTTTCCTGCGACGTCGCTTCCGCCTTACGCACTGCATCATTGAATGCCGCCGCCACCAAATCTTCTATCATATCTTTATCGTCACCGAACAAAGATGGATCGATGCTAACGCGCTTGACATCATTCTTACATGTCATCAGGACCTTCACCAAACCGGCACCAGCTTGTCCTTCAACTTCCACCAAGGCCAACTGATCTTGGGCTTTTTTCATATTATCTTGCATCGCTTGCGCTTGCTTCATCAAGCCTGCGAGTTGGTTTTTCATCATAATGGTTTCTCCAAAAAACGTTATCTATACAATAGGAATCAAATATTGCGGTACGCTACGATGACGGCGGTCAAACCGGCCGTACGCTGCCAGTCACGATGGCGGCACCGAATTCGCGTATTAAAGTTTGCACAAAGCTGTCATTTTGCATCGCTGTTTCAGCAAACTGCTGGCGCACTTCGCGCGCAGCCACGGCTTGTGTATTGGCAGTCAATTCAACGGCACCGATTTTCGCTTCAACACGAACAATTTGACCGAAGCGTTCCGACAAAGCCGCCGACAATTTATCACCACTCCCGGAGGACAACAAGGTACTGAGCGGGACCCGCAAGGCAAACACGAAAGCATTGCCATCTTGCGAGCAGTGAATCAGCTCACTTTGCTGCGCCAACTGCTGCGCCACGCCACGTACCGGCAAACTGGCAGCCAATACCGGCCAATCGCCATCCCATCCCAGCGCTGGCACCGGACCTTGCCACAAAATGCGATCGGCACCGGCGACTGCCAGCGCCGGTAGTGCCGGCGCGACCGCTGCGGCTGCCACTGGCACACTGACTGCAATCACTGAAGGCGCCGCGTCCGGCACGGCCGGCGCGACCACTGGTGCGACCTCAAACACCGCCTCATCCCAGGGTGGCGGCATATCATCCATACCGACGGCCTGCATGTCGGGCACAAAACCGGCCGTTGCTGCCGGTGCCTGTGCTGGAGCCGCTGCCGCGCTGATCGGCGCATCGGTCGCCGCATTGCTTGGAGCAGTGCGAGGCAGCACTGCCGCAGCCTTAGTGCGACTCGCCGGCGCCGCCGGCATCAGCGCTGCCGGCGCTGCTGCAGCCGCACTGCGGCCAGGCGCGTGTTTATTACTACCGGCGCGGGCCGCTGCCAACGCAGCCAGTGCCGGACTCATCGGCTTACTGCCAACCTCGCTGGCCGGCATGACGCTGGCCGTCACCGCTGGCACTGCCAGTGCCGCCGCCGGCGGCGCGGCCGGTGCGGTGGCGCGCGACCGTACCGGCGGCGCCGCCGATGGCAGTGCAGCGGCAGCGGCCGATGGCGCTACACGGGCAGCACTCTGTTCTGCCGCGGCATCGAGCGGACGAAATGCCAGCATGCGTAGCAAGCACATGGAAAAACCGGCATATTCATCCGGTGCCAGCGCCAACTCATTCCGTCCATGCACGGCAATCTGGTAATACAACTGCACCTGATCGGCCGCTAATAAGCCAGCCAAACGCAAAACTTGCTCACGCTCGGGTAAATCATCGGCAATCGCCGTCGGCACCATCTGTGCCACGGCGACCTGATGCAGCAAAGTGCCGAGATCTTGCAGCGCCGATTTATACGACAAGCTGCGCGCTGCCATCTCATCGGCGATATCGAGCATAGTCTTACCATCGCCACTGACCAAGGCATCAAGCACACGGATCAGGTAGGATTGATCGAGCGCACCCAACATACCCTGCACGGCTTCGAGCGTTACTTTACCGGCCGCATAGGCAATCGCCTGATCGGTCAAGGACAAGGCATCGCGCATCGAGCCCTGCGCACCCTGCGCTAACAAACGCAAGGCCGGCACTTCGAAGGCAATCTGTTCCTGACCGAGAATATTATCGAGATGACTGATAATCTGCGCCGGCGGCATTTGTTTGAGATTGAACTGCAAACAACGCGACAGCACCGTAACCGGAATTTTTTGCGGATCGGTGGTAGCAAGGATGAATTTCACATGCGCCGGCGGCTCTTCCAGCGTTTTCAGCATGGCATTGAACGCATGATTGGTCAGCATATGTACTTCATCGATCATATACACTTTGAAACGGGCATTCGACGGCGCATAAATCGCCTGTTCCAGCAAGGCAGCCATCTCATCAACGCCGCGATTGGACGCGGCATCCATTTCTATGTAATCAACAAAGCGACCGGCATCGATGGCCGTGCAAGCATCGCACACACCGCAAGGATTGGCGGTGATGCCCTGCTCACAATTAAAAGATTTGGCAAGTATGCGCGAGAGTGTGGTTTTCCCTACCCCGCGTGTTCCAGTGAATAAATAGGCGTGATGCAGCCGCTGCTGCTCAAGCGCATGAGTTAAGGCACGTACCACGTGCTCTTGCCCTACCAGCGTTTGAAAGCTTTTAGGGCGATATTTTCGGGCGAGAACTTGATAAGACATCGTGAGATTTTACCCTATTCGGAAAGCGAAAAAACACTGGGCGTGATGGAAATAGTAAATATCTCTGCGCCAGCGGCGCGCAACACCGTCCCCCGGAGCGAAACGCTGACATCATACAAGGATTGGACGGCATGCGCGAAGAATCAAGCGGGCAGCGAACTTAATCTGGCGACACAGCCTGCTGTGCCTGCTGCGCCTGCTCCAGCCGCAGCAACAGCGCATCCCGGCTGCGCAACTCTTCGCGCAAGCTACCGAGCTCGCGGCGCAGCGCACGGATATCTTGATGTAACTCGCGCTCAAAATCCGCCTCTTCCTCACCGACAAACAAGGCGGCGATATTGGCCGTGACAATAGAAAACATCGCATAGCCAAACAAGACGATGAATACCGCAAAAATTTTCGACGCCGGCGTCGAAGGGACGATATCGCCATACCCAACCGTTGCCACCGTCGTGAAAGCCAACCAAACCCCATTGGCATAACTGGTGACATTCGGCTCAAGCCAGTAAAACCCCGCTCCGGCGGAACTGAGCATGAGTATCGCCAAGCCCATCATCTGCACCAGATAACTAGGCTTCATATGCTGCAATACCAAGGTAGCAATGCGCAATAGTATCGCGCCACACAAGGCCAGTCGCAACAACCACTCGACGGTACCCCAGACAGTTACAGTCGGCCAAGCGCTGACCAGACAACCGATGATAATCAACACATCAAGCGCCATCTTGCCGCTTTGCCGGCGCTGCCGCTTATTCCTATGCCATTGCCAGAACGTATCGACGCCCATCATCAGCGCCACCACCACATAGGCGAGGCGACCGGTTACTTGCAATAGGGCATCAGCACCATCGAGCAGCAAATAAAACGCCGGGATCGAGATCAGCAAGCCGAGCAAGAGTAAAGGCCGTGAAAGATAACTGAGAAATTGTTGTGTCAGTGGATAAATACCACTTACCGGGCTACGCTTTTGCCGCTTCACAGTCTGCTCTCAGTTTTTAAAAAAACTATTTTCATCATTTCCCGAGACACTGATCTTGAGCCAGATCAAGATCAGTGTGCGTGACGCGAGCACACTTTACTTATATGCGCCGCAACCGACAAAATAGTGATCATGCTTTTCCACATAAGCCGATTTCAACTCGAGTGCCTTGGTAACCGGATTCGGCCAGCGATAATCAACCCAGCCACTCCCTTTACTGCTGACGACGGCAACCATGTCTTTGATGATGAATTTATCTCCGACTTTCAAATCGATCAGATTTTTACCCTGCATCTTGGAGTTATTTCCATGACTTAAGTTCACGCCATTGAGATCGTAGACAAACAAATACAAGTCGCGATCATGGAATTCTTTGTTACTGACATCAGAAAATTTTGCAAATGCCTGCTCAGCACCATTTTCTTTAATGGCGGCCAAGCCTTTTTTGACCATGGCCTGCGCTTGCTCCGTCGTACCACGAAGCTCATCGGCGTGCGCCACACTCAAGCCGACGAGCGTGAGCAGCGCTAAGGCCATGAAGTTTCTACGTAATGTAAACATTGTCGGTCTCCTCGTTTTTATTAGTTACTGTTTAGTAACCAGTGAAGTATGCCAGAGAGCGACCGAAAAAAAATCAGCAACGATGCAATTTGATGTTATGTAGCACATATAGGTACAGCGAATCGCGCCATGCAAGCATAGGCGGAAAGAAAATCAAGCAGAGGAAAGGAGAAAGAGATCGAATGAAAAGTTGGCGAGCCTGATCTGCGGCACTTGCGGGAGATGACTGTGGCTGCTTCGTTCCCGACCTGACCAGATTGGCCAATCCGCAATGCGCAGGGGCCCGCCAGCCGCCATTATAGCGCCTTTCCAACCTGCCCCGCAAGGGACGCGCAGATTAAATCGAAGCGGCTTAGCGACTGCCACTGAGCGCCACCGTTCGCCACCGAGCAACTAAGCCGTTCGAGACGGGGCCGCCTCCCAACAGTCATTGCGGCCATCGAGCTCGGTGATGGCCAGTACACTCAAGGCGACAGGATCGAGATCATCGAGGCAGGCTACATTCACGGCGATGAAAGCACCCCAACGCGGCGACTGCCCACGCAAATAAGGATGGATGCCACAGACGGCGCAAAAATAATGCTGCTCAACATGCCGGTGAAAGGTATACACGCTTTGCTGCGCACTGCCCGACAACAATTGAAACCGCTCCATTGGGACAATCACCGCCCACCAACGCAGTTTTGTACAAATACTGCAATTACACTGCACACTACCTTGGCTCAAATCGATCTGCGCCCGAAACCGCAGCGCACCGCAATGGCAACTACCATGATAAGTCTGCAGCATCGCCCCTCCTCCGATTATCCGACAGAATGCTAAATACCTAGCTCCTGCCAAAGTGTATCGACACGCAACTTGACCTCGGCACTCATGGCAATCGTCGTACCCCATTCGCGCGTCGTTTCGCCCGGCCACTTATTGGTCGCATCGATCCCCATCTTACTGCCCAAGCCGCTGATCGGCGAAGCAAAATCGAGATAATCAATCGGCGTATTATCGACCAAGGTGGTATCACGCAGCGGATCGACGCGGGTAGTGATGGCCCAGATCACTTCCTTCCAATCGCGAATATTGACATCCTCATCAACCACCACGATGAACTTGGTATACATGAACTGACGCAGAAAACTCCAGACTCCGAACATCACGCGCTTAGCATGCCCGGCATAGGATTTTTTCATCTGCACAATCGCCATGCGATAGCTGCAGGCTTCCGGCGGCAAATAGAAATCAGTGATCTCGCTGAACTGTTTTTGCAACAAGGGAATGAAGACTTCATTCAAGGCCACCCCCAGCACGGCCGGCTCATCGGGTGGCTTACCAGTATAGGTCGAATGATAAATCGGCTCGCGCCGCATCGTGATGCGATCGATGGTAAACACCGGAAACCAGTCTTGCTCATTATAGTAGCCGGTATGGTCGCCATACGGCCCTTCGAGCGCATGCTCGTAACCGCTGGCATGCGTTTCATCGGGATAGATATGCCCTTCCAACACGATCTCAGCCGAAGCCGGCACGCGCAACTCACTACCAATGGCCTTGACCAATTCGGTGCGACTGCCACGCAAAAGACCGGCGAACTGGTATTCCGACAAACTGTCCGGCACCGGCGTGACGGCACCGAGGATGGTGGCCGGATCGGCACCGAGCGCGACGGCGATAGGATATGGTTGCCCCTTATTGACGATGCAATGCTCGCGAAAATCGAGCGCACCACCGCGATGCGACAACCAGCGCATGATCACCTTATTACGACCCAACACCTGCTGCCGATAAATACCGAGATTCTGGCGTTTTTTATTCGGACCCTTGGTAATCACCAAACCCCAGGTAATGAGCGGCGCAATATCGCCTGGCCAGCAATGCTGTATCGGCAAACGCGCCAGATCGACATCATTTCCCTCCCACACAACGTCATGACATTTCGCCCCGCGCACTTCTTTCGGGGCCATATCCCAGACCGCCTTGATCAAACTGCCCATACCGAGCATATCTTTGAAACCTTTGGGTGGTTCCGGCTCTTTGAGCGCCGACAGCAAATGACCAATCTGACGCAATTCACTGACGTCATCCGCGCCCATACCAAGCGCGACCCGACGCGGCGTGCCGAATAAATTCGCCAATACGGGTATCGAATGCGCAGTCGGACGATTGAACAGCAAGGCAGGTCCGCCAGCACGCAAAGTCCGATCACAGATTTCCGTCATCTCCAAATGCGGAGAAATTTGGATATCTATTTGTTTTAATTCATCTTTTTGTTGTAATTGAGAAATAAAATCTCTTAAATCTGCATATTTCATCTTTTTTCGCTTTTTTGTCAGTCTGAAGCAGTTTTTCAGCTAAATTCGCTAAGTACTTGATTTTATTGATTTTTGCTACAATATAGCAGAAGTCATTAGATGTAAAAGTTATAGAAAACAATTTTGATAGTATTGACTCGATATAAAACCCCCCCTACAATTCGCCCAACTTGATGTAATCGTCAGGGTGAGCCGGCTTCTATATCAATTTGCCAAGGCCACCGGCATTCACATCATTCACGGGGATCGGGCCCCACACACAACATTGTAAGGATGGTTTTCAAAAGGCGTCAGCCTTACCCGAAAACAGCGGTTTATCACTGGACGCTCCAGAACCGAGTCCGACGGACTCATCGATAAACCGCTCCGGCGCTTTCCACTCGCGACTTGCGAGGGAGGGCGATGTTTCTGATTCGCGGCAAAGACATATTGCACCATACCAGTTATTGAGGTCGGTGCCACCGCGAAGATTCAGGAGGTAACATGATTCAACGTTTTATTTTAGCACTACAAGTACATAGCAGTACCGACAAGCGCATTGCGCTGTCAACCGTAGCACGCGATGCCACCAGTGGCTTCCTTAGCACCATGCGTCACCTGCTTACCATCGCCGGTGTCTGCGCCATCACGATGTTGGCGCTGATGTACCTCAAGCCGGAACTGGCTGACAAATTCAAAAATTTGTCTCCTTACGCCGAGCCCGAACAGCTCGCCGATACAGAAGTCGTCCCGCCTAGCCTGGCGCAACTGATGGCTGCGCCCGGCACGGTAGCGACTGCCGGCATGAGCGAGGAAGAAGCGAAATTACTCGGCAATCAACGACAACAACAATGGGTCACCAATTGGCTGTCGAAACGTTACCGTGTCGCCAGCGATGCCACCAATATGCTGGTGTCGGCCGCTTACCTGACTGCCAAAGAGATCAAACTCGACCCGCTGTTGATTTTATCCGTCATGGCAATCGAATCGGGCCTCAACCCGTTTGCGGAGAGTCCGGTCGGCGCCCAAGGCTTGATGCAAGTCATGTCGAAAATTCATCAAGAAAAATTTGAGGAGATGGGTGGCGTGAAAGCAGCCTTGAATCCGGTTGCCAATATCAAAGTCGGTGCCTTAATTCTCAAAGACTACGTGGCACGCACCGGCTCAGTCGAAGCGGGCTTGAAATTGTATGTCGGTGCTGGCGCCTTTGATAACGATTCCGGCTATGGCGCGCGCGTTCTGACCGAATACAAACGCCTCAAAGATGTATCGGCTGGCAAAAATGTACCAACCGTGTTTACCAACCCGCCAGCACGTGCGGCAGAAGTGACGCCGATAATCAAACAAGAAATCCACGAAGCCACACTCAAAACGGAAGCACAAGTCGCGGCACTCTGATAGAGAAGCCAAAGCAAGCACAGCAAAGCGCCACTGTTATCGCCAACAGTGGCGCTTTGCTATTTCAGCGCTGTAAAAACGCTTTCAGTCGCGCCACCGCCTCGTGTAAATTTTCCATACTGTTGGCATATGAAAAACGCACATAGCGGGCTGCTGTCGCCGGTCCGAAATCAAGACCCGGCACAATCACCACCCCAGCTTGATTGAGCACCTGCTTGGCAAACACATCGGCATCGTCGCAAAACGGCGAACAATCGGCATACACATAGAAAGCCCCGTCCGGCATCACCGGAATACCGAAGCCAAGTTCACGCAAGGCTGGCACGATGTAATCACGACGACGCTTGAATTCTGCTTTGCGTTCTTCATACACAGCCAGTGTGGCCGGTTCAAAACAGGCCAAGGCTGCATGCTGGGCCACCGAGCTTGGACAAATGAAAAGGTTTTGCGCCAGCTTTTCAAACTCACCGACCAAGTTCGCTGGCACCACCAGCCAGCCTAGCCGCCAACCGGTCATGTTGAAGTACTTACTGAAGCTGTTAATGACAATCACATCATCGGCCAGCGCCAAGGCAGTAAATGGCGCACGGTCGTAAGATAAACCCTGGTAAATTTCATCGACTATCGTAAAGCCGCCGCGCTCCCGCACCGTGGTGATGATCTTACTCAGTTCCTGCGCATCAATCGAGTTACCGGTAGGATTCGACGGCGAAGCCAGCACCACGCCGCCGGTGGCATCACTCCAGTGCTGTCGCACCATCTCATCGCTGAGCTGAAAGTGCTGCTGCGGCCCACAGGGAACCAGCTTGGCACGCCCATCGAAAGCCGCGACAAAATGCCGATTGCACGGGTAGCAAGGATCGGGCATCAGCACTTCTGCCCTCACCTCGACCAGCGCCGCGGCCGCCAGCAACAACGCCGCTGAGGCACCGGCTGTGACGATGATGCGCTCGGCCGCTACCGCCACGCCGTACTGCGCCTGGTAATGGGCGGCGATCGCCGCGCGCAAGGCCGGAATCCCGAGTGCCGAGGTATACTGCAAGCGACCATCAGTCATCGCCTTCACCCCGGCCGCTACCACCGCCGGCGGCGCCGTAAAATCAGGCTCGCCTATCCCCATATGAATCAGGTGGCGACCTTCAGCTTCCAGGGCTGCGGCCATTTTCATCAATTCCATGACGTGAAACGGTGCGATGTCGCTCAAACGTGCGGCGAGTGGTGTGGTCATATCAGTACTTAAATAGAGGAAAGTGGAAATTCACTGCCTGCGCTTGAGGCGGAATGAAAAAAACCGCCTGTTCCCGATCACAGGAAAGGCGGCGTGAGCGACCCGAAGCCGACCGTACTGCCCTTATTTCGCCGCAACCTCAGTCGGGCGCAACTTGGCAGCGAGCTTATCAAGCACACCGTTGACATACTTATGGCCATCGATACCGCCGAATGACTTAGTCAACTCGACCGCTTCATTGATGACCACGCGATATGGAATTTCAATATGGTTTTTCAGCTCATAGGTACCGATGAGCAAAGCGGCATGCTCAATCGGCGACAATTCTTTGACGCTGCGATCGATCAGACCGGCAAACTCTTCGCGCAAAGAAACCGAATCATTGATCGCGCCGTGTAGCAAGACATCAAAATGTTCGCGATCGGCCTTGTCAAAACCATGCGCTTGACGAATATGCGCATCGATGACACCGGAATCTTCATTATTAAGCAGCCATTGGTATAAACCCTGCAGCGCGAATTCGCGGGCACGATGGCGCGGCGAACGGCTTTTACTGGGATTGGCGTGTTGTTGGGTTTTACTATTCATTTTTTTCTCTTGCTTTCACTTTAAGAAGCGCTGCTTGCAGCAGACGCGCGAATGGCGCGCCGGCCGGCCATCTGTGGCGCACTTCCTGTACTGCCGACCCGTGATCAGGCGTCGTAACCGACGTCTTCCGTGGCTTCGGCCAAATCTTCCAATGCCAGCGTCAAGTTTGCCATTTCCACGGCAACCCGGGCTGCATCAGCACCTTTTTCTTGCATGCGCACTGCTGCCTGCTCATCATTTTCGGTCGTCAGAATCGCATTGGCAATCGGCAGTCCGGTATCGAGACCGACTCGAGTAATGCCGGCGCCGGATTCATTCGAGACCAACTCAAAATGATAGGTTTCGCCACGAATAACGGCACCAAGCGCGATGAGCGCATCAAATTGATTAGTCAAGGCCAGCTTTTGCAAGGCCAATGGCACTTCCAGCGCACCTGGCACCGTTACGTGCAAAATATCTTCATTCAATACGCCGAGTCGGCTCAGCTCGGCCAAACAAGCCGTCAGCAAGCCATGCCCGACGCTTTCGTTGAAACGTGCTTGCACGATGCCGATACGTACGCCTGCACCGTCAAGATTGGATTCGTAATGTCCGACTGTCATGATCATCTTTCCCGCGCCGCAGCGCGCAATAATGGGGTTGAAAATACCGTGTGCTGCACTCAGTGAGCGTGCGGTTTGTCGAGGTAGCCGAGCACTTCCAAATTAAAACCGGTCATCGACGGCATTTTGCGCGGATTGGCCAGCAAAGTCATCTTACCGACGCCGACATCTTTAAGAATCTGCGCACCGATACCGTAAGTGCGCAAATCCATACGCGCGGCACGGCCGGCCGGCCGCGATTCAGGCGTATTCAAGGCACTGAACTGATCAAACATTTGCTGCGCCGTTTCTTCGCAATTGATCAGCACAATCACACCAGTCGGTGCCGCCTGAATCGCCTGCATGGCCGCGGCCAGATTCCAGGAGTGCGTGGTCGCGCGGCTTTCGAGTAAATCGAGAATCGAGACCGGTTGATGCACGCGCACCAACGCAGGCTCGTGCGCCACTGGGGTGCCGTGTACCAGCGCCAAATGGGCCGAACCGCTAGGCTTATCGCGATACACAATGGCTTTGAAACTGCCGTGCACGGTATGCATATCGCGTTCAGCGATACGCTCAACGATGCTCTCGGTTTGGCTGCGATAATGAATCAGATCGGCAATGCTACCGATTTTCAGCTCATGCAAACGGGCGAATTCGATCAAATCCGGCAAACGCGCCATCGTGCCATCGTCTTTCATGATTTCGCAAATCACGGCAGCCGGGGTCAAACCGGCCAACTCGGCCAAATCACAACCGGCTTCGGTATGACCGGCGCGCATCAACACCCCGCCCTTTTGGGCCTTGAGTGGAAAAATATGACCGGGCTGCACGATATCATTGGCACCCATTTTTTTATTCACCGCCACTTGCACGGTACGCGCGCGGTCGGCGGCTGAAATCCCGGTCGTCACGCCTTCGGCCGCTTCAATCGAGACGGTGAAATTGGTGCCATACGAGGTACCGTTACGGCTCGTCATCATGGCCAGATTGAGTTCGTCGCAGCGTTCTTCGGTCAAGGTAAGGCACACCAAGCCGCGACCGAATTTAGCCATGAAATTGATTGCTTCGGCGGTGACGAATTCGGCCGCCATGATGAGGTCGCCCTCATTTTCACGGTCTTCTTCATCGACTAAGATCACCATTCGACCGGCGCGCAATTCGGCGACGATTTCAAGGGTAGTAGACATGCTCATAGGGGTATCCTGAGGTGGGCCAGCTGCGGCGCTCGATGAATCTGCGTACACGGCGCGCGATGCCACCAGCTGCATATGAATGAATCCGCTATTTTAAAGGATTTCCACAGACTGTTCCTGCGCTTTCTCAGTAATTGCTGCGCTTTTTAATAATTTGACCGCCACGCTCGGCAAATTGCCCTCATTTACACCGTCAGCACAGCAGTTAACAGTGTTTTATGGTGTATTTAATAATTCAATTAACGCCGATTCTCGGCGCGGCCGCGCCCTTCTCATTTATACTGCGCCCATTCACTTCAATCAAGAGCGCGGGCGGCGCCAGACATCATGCATATTTTATTAGTGGAAGACGATACAGTTCTGGCCGAAGGCGTCTCACACATGCTGCGTGAACAAGGCATGCTGGTCGACGTCGTGCATACCGGCCGCGACGCCGTGTTCCATGCCACGCATCAGAAATACTCAGTGCTGGTACTCGACCTCGGCTTACCCGACATCGACGGCTTTGAAGTACTGCGCCAAGTGCGCCGCCACGGTGCCATACCGGTATTATTACTGACCGCGCGCGATGCCATCCTCGATCGCGTGCAAGGCTTTGAACTCGGTGCCGACGATTATCTGGTCAAACCATTTTCCACCCTGGAATTGGTGGCGCGCCTCAAGGCGCTGGTACGCCGCAGCGCCCCGGTAGCAGCCGAAATTCGCCTCGGCCAACTCACGCTGGACCCGGCCAGCAAGCGCGTCTGCGTCAACGCTCAGCCCATCGATTTATCGGTGCGCGAATGGACCCTGCTCGAATACTTGCTCAAACAAGAGTCGCGCGTGGTCTCGAAACAGCAAATCATCGACGCCATTCTGCAGCACGGCGAAGACCTCAGCGTCAATGCCATTGAAGTCTATGTCTCACGCCTGCGTATCAAGTTGCACCAAGCCGGCGTCATCATCCGTACCATTCGCGGTTTCGGCTATATGCTGGAAGAACAACAATGAGTAACGCCACACAAGGCCAAACCAGTATTCGCCGCAGCTTGTTGAAATGGTTGATCGCGCCGCTGTTACTGGTCAATATGATCGGTGGTGGCTTGGTGTACTGGTTGGCGTGGACCCCGGCCCAGATCGCCTTTGATCAAAGCCTGGCCGATAC
This sequence comes from Undibacterium sp. CCC3.4, assembly GCF_034347425.1. GTDB lineage: Bacteria > Pseudomonadota > Gammaproteobacteria > Burkholderiales > Burkholderiaceae_D > Undibacterium. The sequence goes on along the minus strand of NZ_CP133779.1, from coordinate 3,262,775 downwards.
CTGCTGGGTGCTCGGCACACGCCTCACGCAAGAGCCAGACCAGCAAATCCGAGTTGATCTGCCCTCGCCGGTCGAACAAGTACTGCGCTTCGACCACTACAATACGATTTACTTCGCCATTCGTGACAGTCACCAGGCCACCCTCGCCGGCGACCGTGACTTCCCGCTGCTGCCACCACCGCCGACACTGCGAGAGCCGCATTTCTTCAATGGCAAGATGCGTGGCGAAGAAATTCGCATCGTCAATATCAGCTTTACCATCGGCGACCAGACGATACTGATACAGGCTGCCGAAACCCTGAAAAAACGCAATGCGATTCAAGCGCGCATCATCACGGCACTCATGCTCATCGAGGGTTTGTTGACGATTTTTTTGCTCGGCGTGGCGTGGATGGCGGTAACCAAAGGCTTACTGCCGCTGAAAAATATTCAGACCGATCTCAATGCGCGCAATTTCGATGAATTGTCTGCCTTGCCGGTACAAGAAACCGCGCTCGAACTCAGTCCGGTCGTCAGCGCGATTAACCGTTTATTGAGAAAAATCGAAATCGGCAGCCATGCCCAGCAAGAATTTCTAGCCAACATCGCGCACCAATTGCGCACACCCTTAGCCGGGCTGAAAGCCCAAATCGAATGGTTGCAAGAGAAATATGCCGATGAAACGCATACCGCTCGCTCGGTCGCGCTGATGATGATGTCGACCGAACGCATGATTCGTCAAACCAATCAATTACTCGCCTTAGCCAGAGCCGAGCCGAGCAAGTTTGAAAAAAACCGCCTCGAAGCGCTTTCGCTCGAACTCATCGTCACCGATTGCATGCCCAATTTTTTAGCGGCAGCCGATCGTAAACACATCGACCTCGGCTTCAATCTGCAAGCCGCCACGATCTTTGCCGATGCCTTCTTGCTGCGCGATTTGATTGAAAACCTGATCGACAATGCCCTCAGTTACACCCAAGCCGGCGGCATCGTCACAGTCAGCACCGAAACGCGCGCCGATGCCGTGATTTTCTCGGTCGAAGACAATGGGCCCGGCATACCCGAAGCCGAACGCGCACTGGTTTTTCAACGCCATTACCGCATCAACGAAAGCAGTCAGAACAAAGTCAGTGGCAATGGCATAGGCTTAGCCATCGTCGCCGACATCGTCAAAGATCATAATGCCCACATCAGCATTGCTGATGCGGCCGGCGGCGGCACCCTGTTTGCGGTGCTGTTTCCGCGCCAAAAAGATTAGAGCAATATTGGCGCATTGGTCCACGCATACGTACTGAGGTGTTGATGGGTGAACGGGCAAGCTATGGCGATCAAATACAAAAGGCTTGTCAGTCGATAACATTACCCCAACTGCCAGGGAAGCGCACGTCGGCGACGGAAAATATTGCAAGCCGAATTGCGATCACGATCATGTATCGGCTGCCGTACCAGTGCTGGCCTCACTCTTAATCTTGGTGGCCCGGGGCGGAATCGAACCACCGACACAAGGATTTTCAATCCTATCTGTTACCGTTGCTTTATCCAACTATCACCAGCAAAACAAGCACTTGACAGTTGCTTGACGTAATCTCGAACTGCTCATTTCATTTGCGGACATTAACGCCTTTCTTAGAGGCGACGCTTTTCTTAGCAGTTACACCCTGAAGTGGGCCTTTCGTTGTTACACGCTTAAGTGGAGCTTTCGCTGTCACACCCATGTCGCGAATTAATACATCAGCAGGGATATTCATGCCAGCGTTTAAGTTTCGAATCATGCGTAAAGTTAACGTTCTGCTACGGGCCATAACTTCATATACACGACTTGTATTGCCAATCATAGGAGCCAAATCTTTTGGGGTTTTTCCTTGTTGGTCCATTCTAAATTTAATGGCCTCAATAGGATCTGGCGGAGCAATTGGATAATGCTCCTGCTCATAACGCTCAACGAGCATCATGAGAATTTCGAAACGATCCCCGTCAGGTGTGCCTGGAATTGGTTGGTCATCAAAAAAAGCCGAAACTTCGCTTAATGCGGTTTTGTACTCTCCACTGGTTCTCAGTATTTTAAGTTCCATATCACACCTTCATTTCTATAGTTGCGGCATTCACCTTATCGTATTCCGCGTGGGTGCCAATAAACTTAATGTAGACGGCACCAAATTGGTACGCGACGGAAGTAATTAATCGATAGGAATTTCCTTTAATATTAAATACAACACGATCATTGCCTACAAAACTAGCGTTGGCGTATTGATTTTTAATATCTTGCGGCGTTTTCCAAGAGGCATGTTCCACTTCTGCATGCCATGCCTTCAGTGGCTGCTCTGCATCTGGGCAATTCGTCCAAAAAGCGACAAGCTGATTTTTAGAAAATATTCTCATAGGCTTAAGTGTAGTCCCATTTTGGGACTTACGCAAATTGTTGCCATATATAGCAGTCGTTGCTAATTGATGAATTTACCAGTTTCACCAATCAGGGAAAACATAAGAACATAAGAAGCCTCCGGCGGTGTGCGCCACTACAGTCTTGTCAGATACCGAGCGTTTCAGGCTATAACTTAGAAAATGCTTTGGATAAACTGGGAGACGTGAATTTGTCCGACCAGTGCCTCGCTGACGCGATAAATATCTCGGCGGTTTGCGGCGTGTTCGAAGCGCGATATGGCTGCACCGGAAGCCAATGCAGCACCTTGATCGAATGGTAAACGTGCTGTACCAAGTTTGAACATAGGGTCGTGACGCAGCGTATTGGCGTCGTTACCGTCTTCATCAAAAATCTGACCAGGGTTTGAAACCCCGGCCTTCAGAGGCTGTCGCAAAAGGGTATTGAGTCGGTATCATTACCCCAACTGGTGGCCACGTCATTCCTGCGCGCTTTTGGCAGGAACCCAGCGGCGTTCGTGCTTAACTGAAAATGCCAGAAATTGTGGCATTTTCAGTGTAAAAAACGACGCTGGGTTCCCGCCAAAAGCATGCGGGAATGACGAGATATGCGGTGTTTCAGATAAAAAAAACGTCCTCCAGGCTTTTGCGACAGCCGCTGAAGGACCGAGCTTTCCGCTCAGATCTGGTAAATTAAACGTGAGAATGAAGCAGATTGTGCTCACTGCTACCGAGCACAGGAAAAATACTGCTACTTGTCAGCAAACTGTCAGCTTGACGTCATGCTCCCGACAGCTTGGCTTGCGACAATGATCGCACTTACTGTGAGATCACCATGCCCCCTTCTTTCCCTATCCGACCGGCCTTACGCCGTTCTTTGTTATGCGCCGCATTCGGCAGCTTACTCCTCGGCTGCACCTGCCAAGCACAGACCAGTCAGAGCGACAGCGCCTGCATGAGCATTCCCGAACTGAGCTTACAACAAGCCTTGCAACTGGCGCTGTCATGTAACCATGATCTGAAAAGCGCCCGCATCGCCATCGACAGCGCCGCGGCCGCCAGCACCATTGCCGCAGCCGCGCCCAACCCCAGCATGACGATACAAACGGCCGGCATCAATCCGCACCTGGGCATCGGTGCCGCTGGCTTACGCAGTAAAACAGTCGACAGCACTTGGCGCATCGATCAGTTGATCGAACGCGGTGGCAAGCGCGAACTGCGCAGCGCCAATGCCGAATTACTGCTGCAAGCCAGTCGCCACGATGCCAGCGACACCCGCAGGCAGTTACGTCAAGCCGCCAGCGCTGCGTATTTCGATTTAATTGCAGCACAATACAAACTCGCCATCAGCCGCACCACCAGCACGCTGTTCAAGTCCACCGTCGCCGCTGCCAATGCACGTCAACAAGCCGGCGACCTGGCCGGTGCCGACGCCGCCCGCATCCGTATCGATGCGCTGCGTGCCGCCAGCGATGCACGCCAAGCAGCGGCCGACTTGTTGCGCACGCAAAGCGCCTTGCTGATCATGTTAGGCGTCGACGGCGACCCGCAGCTGCTGCGCGCCATCGATGATTGGCCCGGCATGCCGAGCTTGCCGCTACCGGCCAGTAATGAGTCCATGCTGGCACAACGGGCTGATGTCAAAGCCGCGCAAGCACGCGTCGAAGCCGCCATAGCAGGACGCAATCTGGCACTGGCAGCCAAGACGCGTGATATTTCGGTCGGTGTACAGTTTGAACATTACCCCACCAGCCTCGGCAACCAACAAGGCTCGGGCAACAGTTACGGGGTTTCAGTACAAATTCCTTTATTTACCCGTTACGAATTTCAAGGCGAAATACGAGCCGCCGAAGCGGCGCTCGATGCCGCGCGCGACAATCTCGACAAAACCCGCGCCGCCGCGCGCGCCGATTGGCTGTTAGCAATTGAGACGCAAGCCGCCGCCAGCGAGCAGGTCATGCGCTTTCGAAGCGAATTACTGCCGGCCGCCCGGCTGTCGGCCGAAGCGGCTGAATACGCTTTCAAACACGGTGCCTTGGCGGTAATGGATGTACTCGATGCGCGCCGCATCTACCGCGCCACCGAAATGGATGCCATCAACGCACAAAGCGATTTAGCCAAAGCACAAGCGATGCTCAACACGACAATTTTGGAACTGGATAAATAATGACCCTCGCAAACAAGCCAACGCTGCTGTGCGCCACCCTCGCCCTGCTGTGCCTGTGCGCCTGCAGCAATAAAAATGCGGCACCGGAAACGCCGAAAGCCGCCGCTGCCGCCCATCCGGGCAGCATCAACTATCCAGTCAATGCGCCGCAACTGAGCATGATCAAAGTCAACCCACTCAAACTGCAAGCCCTGCCGGCTGCCGACACCATGAATGGCCGCCTCAGCTACGATGAAAATCTTACGGCACGCGTGAGCTCACCGGTATTGGGACGATTGCTCAGCGCACCGGTGGAAATCGGCGATACCATCAAGAAAGACGCCACCTTGGCTCTGCTCGACTCACCCGACTTGGCCGCAGCCGATGCCGACTGGGCCAAAGCCAAAGCCGATGAAACCCGCAAACAACTGACACTCACACGTTCACAACAATTGTTTGAACACGAAGTCATCGCCCGCAAAGACCTCGAGGGTGCCCAAGCCGATTACCAACAAGCGGCCGCCGAAACGCGTCGCGCCGCGCTGCGCATGCGTAACCTCAAAGCAGTCGGGAATGAAAACGGCAGCTTCGCGCTCAAAGCGCCGATCGCCGGCATGATCGCCGACAAGCAAGTTAATCCCGGCATGGAAGTACGCCCCGATGCAGCAGCGCCGCTGTTTGTAATCAGCGATCTCAGCCATCTGTGGGTAGTGATTGACGTTCCCGAAGCTTACCTCGGACAAGTTCAAATCGGCCAGAAGCTGGCATTGGAGTTCGATGCCTATCCGAACCAACTGTTTAGCGCCGAAGTGGCGCGAGTCGGACTGGCACTTGATCCCAGCACACGTCGCATCCAAGTCCGCGGTGTGGTTTCCAACCGCGACATGAAGCTGCGCCCGGAAATGTTCGCCAAAGTTTCCTTCCTCGCCGCCGGCGACAAGCAAGGCTACCGCATTCCCAACACCGCCCTCATCGTCGAAGGGCTGTACAGCTATTTGTTCGTGGAAAAACGTGCCGGCGAATTCGAGAAACAAAAAGTACATATACAAAGCAAGGGGCGCGACGCCAGCTTTGCCGATGCCGAACAAAATCCCGCCTTGAGCGAAAACCTGAACATTGTCAGCGAAGGTGCCTTGTTACTCAATGCCGAGGTAGCCACCCATGCTCAATAAATTTGTCGACTTCGTGCTGACTCAGCGCGTCTTCGTGCTGCTGCTCACGCTCGCCTTGGTGGTACTCGGCTACCGTTCGCTCAGCAATTTGCCGATCGAAGCCTTTCCCGATGTGCAGGATGTACAAGTCCAGATCGTCACCCAATTCACCGGCCAAGCCGCCGAAGAAGTCGAGCGCGCGGTGACCTTACCGATAGAACGAGAAATGAGCGGCGTGCCGGGGCAAACCCAGTTGCGTTCGGTCTCGATCACCGGCTTATCGGTGGTGACGCTGAGCTTTGAAGATGGCACCGACGATTATTTTGCCCGCCAACAGGTACTCGAACGCTTACAAAACGTCACTCTGCCAAGCGGCATACAAGCCAGTATCGCGCCACTCTCAACCGCAGTCGGCGAAATTTATCGCTACGTGATCGATGCCCCGGCCGGAATGTCGGAAAACGATATCCGCACCTTGCAAGATTGGGTGATTCGGCCGGAATTGCGCATGGTCTCCGGCGTCGCCGACGTGGTCAGCTTCGGCGGCACAGTCAAAGAATACCAGGTGCAGGTCAATCCCGATGCACTCAAGCGCTATGGCGTAACCCTGGACCAGGTCAGCCTGGCCCTGACCAACAACAGCAGCAATGTCGGCGGCGGCGCAATACGCCGCGGCGATGAAGCCTTGATCGTGCGCGGCGTTGGCCTGTTCGAGCACAAGGAAGACTTAGGGCGCGTCATCATCGCCGCCAAAAACGGTAAGACGGTCTTGGTATCGGATGTGGCGGCGATAGAAATCGGCAGCCGCCCACGCTCCGGCATCGTCTCCCTCAACCAAGGTGACAGCTATGTGCTAGGCATCATACAGATGACCAAAGGTGGCAATGCCGCCAAAATCATCGCCGAACTGAAGAAAAAAATCGCTCTGGTGAATGCCAAATTGCCGCCCGGCGTGAAACTGCATGAAATTTACGACCGCACCGAACTGCTCAACCACACCGTCAAGACGGTAGTCGAAAATCTGTTGGTCGGTGCCCTGTTGGTGATAAGCATCCTGATCATTTTTCTGCGCAACTGGCGCGCCGCGCTGATCGTGGTGACCGTCATTCCACTTTCGCTGCTGTGCGCTTTCATCATGCTCGATTTGCGCCACATCCCGGCTAACCTGATCTCACTCGGCGCGGTCGACTTCGGCATCATCATCGACAGTGCCGTAGTGTTGGTGGAAGCCTTAATGGTCAGACTGGCCCTCAAACAGCACGAACAACATGGTAATCTATTCTTGTGGCGCAAGCACATACTGAAGGAAACCGTGGTCGAAATGGGCCACCCTATTCTGTTTGCTAAAGCCATTATCATCGTCGCCTTCATTCCTATTTTCACATTTCAACGCGTGGAAGGAAAAATCTTCTCGCCAGTTGCGCTGACTTTGAGCTTCGCCATGCTCGGTGCATTGATACTGACGATGACGCTGATTCCTACCTTGCTGACGCTATCGATGAAACACCACAGCCTGGCCGAACGCCATAGCCTCTGGATGAGCAATCTGCAAAACTGGTACCGTAGCAGCTTGCAAGGCGCAGAAAAACGTAAAACTGCCGTGCTCGGCACATCGGGCCTGCTATTGGCGCTCACGCTGGGTTTGGCACCGCAACTCGGCAGTGAATTTTTACCAAAGCTCGATGAAGGCAATATCTGGCTCACTGTCAGTCTGCCGCCCTCGACCGCACTGGAAAAAACCAAAGAAATCGAACGCCAGGTACGTGCCATTTTGCTCAGCTATCCGGAAGTCCGCCAAGTTGTGGCACAAGTCGGCCGCCCCGATGACGGCACCGATCCTAAGGGACCGAACAATATGGAAATTTTGGCCGATCTGAAGCCACGCAGCGAATGGAAATTCGCCAGCAAAGAAGATTTAATCGAAAACATGAGTGCTAAAATTGCCGTCTTACCCGGTGTGCCGACCAATTTTTCGCAAGTCATTCAAGATAATGTCGAAGAATCGCTGTCAGGGGTGAAAGGGGAAATTGCCATCAAATTGTTCGGCCCTGACCTCGATGTATTGACACAAAAAAGTGAACAAATCGCGGCCATACTCAAACAAATACGTGGCGCGGCCGACGTCGAAGCGGTAAAAATCGGCGGCCAGAGCGAGCTCAACATCGTCATCGACCGAGAAAAAATCGCTCGCCTCGGCATTAACGTCAGCGATGTCAACAACACCATACAAACCGCGCTGGCCGATACACCGGTCAACAGTTTCTATGAGGGTGACAAACGTTTCGACATCACCATTCGCCTCAAAGCTTCCGAACGTGAATCGATCGACCACATCGGCCGCTTGCAAATCAATCTGCCTAACGGTGCCGGCACCATCGCCCTGGCCGACCTGGCACACATCAGCCAACGGCAAGGCCCCGGTCGTATCAGTCGCGAAGCCGGCGTGCGCAATGCCTCAGTCAAAGCCAATCTGCTCGGCCGCGACCAAGGCAGTTTCGTCGCCGAAGCCCAGCAAAAAGTGCGCGAACAAGTCCATCTGCCGCCCGGTTATACCGTCATCTGGGGTGGCCAGTTTGAAAACCAGGAACGTGCCGTGAAACGCCTGGAAGTGATCGTGCCGATCACCATTTTCCTCATCTTCTCGCTGCTGTTCTGGGCCTTCCGCTCGGTGCGCATGGCCTTGCTGATACTGGTCATGCTACCGCTGACGATGATCGGCGGTATCGCCGGACTGGCGCTGGCCGGCTTGCATTTTTCCGTCTCGGCAGCGGTCGGTTTCATTGCCGTGGCCGGCATTTCGGTACAAAACGGTGTGATCATGCTCGAGCAAATTCTCGATTTTGAAAAGCACCAGCCGGCCGACTATCCGAGCGCTATCGAAGGTGCGGTCGCCCGTTTGCGACCGATACTGATGACAGCCTTGATGGCCGGCCTCGGTCTGTTACCAGCGGCACTGTCGCATGGCATCGGTTCTGAAACCCAGCGGCCGTTTGCCGTCGTGATCGTCGGCGGCATCGTCTCGGCCACCGTATTCACCTTGCTATTGCTGCCGCTGATTTATACCTTGTTCAAAGATACCCCGAAAGAAGAGTAAACCTGGTCACGGCACATATTAATCGAGTGCAAGCTTGCAACACCAGTAGTCAGTCGAGTTAATTTCCGGTTTGACTTGGCTTGACTGAATACGCTGATTATGCGCATAATCAGCGCATCATCAGCACATCATCAGCACAATGGAGAGATATAATGTCAGCACGGTTCAGCGTAGTTCTATCGGATGATCTCAACCGAGACATAGATAAAGCCGTAGAGGCAAACGAAACTAACAAGAGTGAGTTGTTACGCAAGGCGCTGCAACTCTATCTTGCGGCGCTCGATGGCAAAGGGCGCGGCCTGAAATTAGGTTTGGTTGATCCTAAAACCGAAAAAATGCAAACGGAGTTTATTGGCCTATGAGTAACAGCATTGACCTGAACAGCCCACCACCAAATCACAACTACAGCATTAAAGTTGACCCAAAAGAAACGAACGGCGAACGCACAGTTCGCCTGTTCAAGGATGTCGCTTTATTTTTGGTAGCAATCTGTTTCGTTATCTTGCTTGCTTTCCTCTGCTACAGCACACTGACATCGAGTACCACCACAGCGGAAGAAAAAAAATGGGCAATGTCGATACTATCCGGTGCCGCCGGTGGCATTATCGGCTAGCTGCTACGCAAATAGAAATTTGCTATTGAACGTACGATAGAAAATCAAGCACACCCTTCAACATACCTCAGTTGCCTCAGCCGCTTACCTGTACCGGCAGCGACGGTACAGGCAGCTCACATGCGGCTGACAAACCCAGTTGTATAATGCTAAGCTGCAGGTCCCGACCAACTGACTGAGACAATACGCATGCTGGAATTACGCCCGAACTGCGAACACTGCGACATCGATTTAGCGCCCGCCTCCGAGGCTGCGCGCATCTGCAGTTATGAATGTACCTTTTGTGCCGCTTGCGCCGAACACGTCTATGCCGATATTTGCCCGAATTGCCAAGGCCGCTTGGTGCCGCGTCCGATACGACCGGCAGCAAAACTGCTGAAAGATCCGGCCTCGACGCGGCGCGTACACCGTCCCTGAATTAAGCCAGCGCCCGCCCGCCCATCACCACGATCGCTCCCCATGTCCAGTTCCAGTTTCAGTTTAAGCCCGCGTCATCTTCTGACCGCCCTCACCGTCATCATCCTGTGGGGTATGAACTTTGTCGTCATTAAAATCGGCCTCAAAGGCATTCCACCATTTCTGATGGGAAGCCTGCGCTTCGCCTTGGTCGCCTTTCCGGCCATCCTGTTCATCCCGCGTCCGCGCGTTCCACTACGCTTACTGATCGGCTATGCCTTGGCAATCAGCCTGGGCCAATTCGCCTTCCTGTTTTCCGCCATGGCCGTCGGCATGCCGGCTGGATTGGCTTCGCTGGTACTGCAGGCGCAGGCATTTTTTACGGTTGGCTTTTCTGCCCTGGTATTCGGCGACAAGCTTCGCGCCAGCAATTTGTGCGGCATGCTGGTAGCAGCACTGGGCCTGCTGTTACTGGCCAGCGCCAGTCTGAGCAATGCTACCGCGCCGGTCAGTTTACCGGGCTTTCTGCTGACGCTGTGCGCGGCGTTGTCTTGGGCCGCCGGGAATGTCATCAATAAAAAAATCGGCCCGACCGCCGTGCTCAGCCTGGTATCGTGGAGCGCGCTGGTGCCGATCTTGCCATTCTTTGCGCTGTCCTGGTGTTTCGAAGGCTGGCCTCTGATACACAGCAGCCTCGTCAATCTGAGTCTGCCATCGGCGCTGACCATCGTTTATCTGGCCTTCGCCGCCACCTTAATCGGTTACACCTTATGGGGCAAATTACTCGGTGCCCTGCCGACTCACTTGGTGGCACCACTGACGCTGATGGTACCGGTAATCGGCCTCACGGCCGCCTGGCTATTGCTCGGCGAAGCGCTGTCGGCACGCCAGATCGGCGGCGCCTTGGTGATCATGCTGGGTTTGCTGATCAATGTATTCGGGCAGCGTCTGTTACAAAGTGTGAAGACGGTCTGGCGCTAACTGCTGCCGAACACATCTCCCTGACTCGGCATTAGACAGCGAATCGATGAGTTCACTGGCTGTGGCCGATTACACTTCATCATCTTGGGCAAAATAAGGCACCAGCACAAGCCATCGCAGCGTCATAAATGAACGTTTTTTGAAAGATAAAGCAGCGCTGAGAGATCTTTAATATCAGTGTATTTTTCAGACTGCGCACTGATCAATCGTTCATCTTGCTGCCATGCGCTTACTCTTTATAAAAAGATATTTCATGCCACGCATCTCTGGATACTCGCCGCCATCTCAAATTGCCCATTCACAAATTTCGCCAGCTTCCGCAAGGGCACATCTCAGCATCGTCAGTCAATTGACTACAACGTTCAATATCAATGATACCTTAGCTGGAGCAATAGCATTCCCAGCTTCCTCTTCCACATACCTGCCCCAAATTGATAAAAGCACGCAAACCTCGCACTCCGATGAACTGCGTGCCGCGACATTAGCCAATATTGCAGACCTTTTCAAAGGTGCAGATAACCAGATGGACGTTGGAAAACGCCAAAACCAAGAGTTGGCATGGGAATTTGAACAAAAGTCTACGGTCACATGCAACCAAGGAAGCACGGCAGGCGATTGTGTCTGCCTGCCGCCGGATGTTCTCGTTTATAAAGTCAAGAAAGGAAATGCTTTTGAGCTTGCCTATAACTGTCCAGAGCTAAATGGCACTGGATTTGGTGGAATTCGCAACCTCCCACCAGATCAATTGGCGACGATTATGGATAGTTATGCGGTAGCCGCAGCGGAAATAAAACAAACTTGCAAAGAAAATGGCGAGCAAGTATTGTTGCTGATTGCAAATTCCGGGCGAGAAGCTGCGCGTCGTGTCGATGGCGCTTACGCGATCACGGACAACAGTAAGATGATCTGGGAGAAAGCCTTCATTGCGGATAGATGTGCAGAACAATTCGGCTCGCTGCTGCGACCTTGCTATGCAGATTCCCTCGATAAATTCACAAGGTCTTATTTGGCTCAGATTGATGCGGCAGAAGCGCAATTCCAAGCAGGATGCATCAACCATAATCAATTGCAAAAGGCGCGTAAACAGGCACACGATGCCGCAACGATAAACATGGAAACATATGCGTATCAAGCCTTGGCCTTACTTGGCTACAGCCGTGATGTCAGCGAATGTTGCAATATTGATAACGGACGTCCCTATTTATTCGGGCGACCCGTCAACGGTTTGATCAACGATAGGGCAGCACTTAATTTAAGTAAAACAGAAGGAAAGGTACTCGACTATACAAAATTCGCCCTCATCAATGTCAGCGTTGATGAGGGCGTCAATAAATTCGCTGCAGCCCTAGCCAGAGAAAAATTTCATCTCAGCGCGGAGGCCGCCGCGCTGCCGACAATAGCCAAACTCAGAGGTTTCACCTATGACGTAGGAGGACTTGACCAACTATTCCATTTCAAAAAAGGCTGCGAAGAAGATCCTACACTCAGAACACAGCTTTCGGACGATGAACTCGCCACACTCCGCCTGAGCTATTTCAGAGCAGTTAGCGAATCTGAGGGCATAGCCGGTGTATCGACTGCGCTGAAAGAATTTCTTGCCTTGGGCTTAAAGCCACTTTTCAAACCAAATGGTACCGGACAAAGTAAAGGCATCATCGGCTACCGAACCGGCGAATCAGCGGAAGACTTCGCACATCGCTTTGAAACGAATCTAAACGACATCGAACGAGATTTTGGCAAAGGAGCTGGCTATCCCTTTTTTGTCATGCCACTATTGAGTTTAGCTGAAACAAGCGCAGGCGAAATGTATGACTTACGATTTGCGACCTACCAAAAAATTAATAGCGAAGGCCAAGCAAGGATTCATTCCATCCCGCTTATTTTAAAGAAAGAACCCGCGAAAACGCTCAAAGAAAAACAGCAGATTGCCGAATTTTCACCCACCAACGTCAGCTTCGCGGTCGCCAAAACAGGTCGCCCAGGAACTGACTTCATCGTTCCATTATGCACCGAAAGCGGACTCAAGCAAGCTGGGCTGAGCAAAGAACAAGCCTTGAGTATGAGTCTTTACTTCAGTTCATTTCAAAATTGGCTACTCACAAACAAGTATCCGCGCTCGCTTAGCACTCGCGATTAAGCAATTCATGCCGCCACGGATACCAAGCGATGCGCGTCCGTGAAAAATCAGCTCAAAGCCGCTCTGGTATCACAGGCAGTACCACATACGAAGGGCACGAGCGGTTCGAATAAAGGGTATTGTGGGCAATCAGTATTCCTCCCGCTTGGCCTTCCGCCGCCCCGGTATTCGGATTAGTGTCAAATTTCGGGAAATTACTACTGGAAACATCTATCCTTATACGATGCCCAACTTGAAACAGGTTACTGACCGGGAATGCCTCGATCTGTATCAAGTAAATTTCATGAGGTACCAGCAAAGTCGGCGCTTCCCAAGAATGCCGGTAGCGAGTTCTCAGTATCCCATCAGTCAATATCATCTCGTAGCCATTCGGATAGTCTTGATTTGGCGGATAAACGTCGATGAGCTTAATCGTGAAATCGGTATCGAGGCAATCCGAAGAAATCCACAGATGCGCGCTGACTGGGCCAGTGAGTTCTACGGCATGGCGCAATACGGTCGTTTGAAATACCAAGACATCACTGCGTTGCGCCAGCGGCGCATACGGTGCCATAGCACCGAACACCGCAGGTCCGGTGCGCTGATCATACGCGCCGCCAAACATGAATGGCTCTGAAGACGTGACTGCGCCACCGATGGTCGGTACCGGATTAGCAGGATCGTATACGTAACGACGCTGTCCCTGCTCGGCAAACGGTGCGTGCGCAGACAAGCCACCATCAGCTTGCAGATAGTACTTGGACCACACCGTATCGGGCAAAGGCCAATCAGATTCATCACGCCAGCGACCGCCATGCTGCATGCGTCCAGCAGTATTTTTTTTACCGCAGCCACCACCCATGACAAAAATTTTGACCTTAGCCAGCAGAACTTCACCGCAATACCTGGCCTTCAGATGTTGATCAAACCAATCCAGACGCATTTCCATAAAATTTTTCTTCATGCAATAATCCAGGCTCGCGCATTCCCCGAACTCCACATCGCCGGCATGGGTGTGAGAGCGGTCACCATGTCGCCACGGCCCCAATATCAGATGCAGTGGCCGAGCAGGAAAACGACGCGACAAAGCAGAAAAATTTTCGGCCGCCGACCTTGAGTAGGGATCAAACCACGACGACATGAAAATGATTGCCGCAGCAGGGAATTGTTCGTAGTAAGCTTGCGCACATAATCCGATTTGCTTCCAATATGCATCGAAATTACCATGTTCCCATTGCTCAAAAAAATATTTTTCGTACTCCGGCACCGAGCTCAGCGGCGAATACCCGCGTCGCCACTGATGCAATTGCGTCAAGCACTCGCGCATAGGCGCGACGCGCAAATCGTGCGCCTCACCAGAAGAAATTGACCGTGCCGTTTCATTAATACGATTGAAGGCCCACATCGCTTGCTTCAACTCAAACGCACCGCCCTGCCGAATACCACCTTGAAACGCATTGGAAAAACCACCCGAGTCCCATAACATGGCGACCACGCCGGGCGCACCGGCACTGGCAAGCGCAGCTTGAGTATGCGCCGCATACGATAAGCCCTTGGTTGCTATCCGACCGTTGCTCCAAGCTTGGCGAACAATCCACTCACACATATCAAAGCCATCCTGTCCTTCATTGACATATTTAATGAATTTCCCGCCCGACCGGTAGGTACCACGACAATCCTGATAGATCACAATGTAGCCGCGCCGGACAAAAAATAAGGCCAGCTCAGCGCGACTTACAGCGCGCTCTCGGGTACACGACACTTCGCTACGACTGGGCGCATTTTTATTATAAGGAGTGCGTTCCAAAATGACTGGAAATCGTCCGACTACCCTCCGCTTCTGGCAAGCCGGAAAATAGATATCACAGGCCAACTCGACGCCATCACGCATGGCGACCAAGACATCGCGTTGTATATACATAGTATGAAAAACTGTTTCGGATGATACATTCATAGGTAATAGACCATCTGCATCGTTAATCAGCAAAAAATTCAAAGAAGTAATGAGACCGACTCAATACACGATGCGCAGACCAGCACCGAACGCGGCGGTGTCATCGGCACCGCCGGGAGCACCATTGAGAATGCCGGGACTATACATATTTGATGCTGTCATCGTTGACGCAGTTGCATATAGCGTAGTCCGCTTGGATAAATAGTACTCACCGCCGACAATGATTTGGGCCAAAGTCCCAGTATCGTTAGCACCAACAAAATCGTAACGCGATTGTATGTAACTGGCTTTCAACTTCCCTTTATTGCCAATCAAATAGTCGAGTCCGACATCGACGATAGCGATATGTCGGTTATTGCTACCACCGGCGGTAAAAGCCCCCGAGCCAGCGGTACTTTTAAATGTTTTGACAAAATCAGGTGCTGCGGGCCCTGCATCAACAATTAAACCTTGAATAACTCTTGAGTAGGTGCCGCGTACGCTGAGCTTGTCCCATTTATAGCGTGCCCCTGCGATCCAAGTTTTAATGCAGACATCACCGGGTCGACCGATATCAACGCTGTGGCAACCGGCACCACTACTGGCACCTTGATCGCTACTGCTGTTAGCAGTCTGCGTGACGTTACCTTTGCGAGACTGCCAGTAAGCGGCCCCAATGGCAAATGGCCCGTCAGCGTAATTGCCCCCCAATCCCAGAGATTGCCCAATTGTGTTGGAACCGACCGACTCGCCGAATCCGTAAGTGATGTTCGCACGAAAGCCGTGCATGGTCGGGGTGCTGTAATACACCATATTGTTTGCTCGGTTACCACCTATCCTGTCGAGATTATTTCCATGCACGGCTGTGATAAAGGTGCCGAAAGGAGTGATGCTGGAATATTGCGAGGCAATTTCATCAGAAAAATCTTTACGCCGTCCCAACTGTAAGTCGCCATGGTCGCCAACGAGACCAAGCACCGAACGTCGACCAAAAATTGCGCCACCCTGCCCAGAAGTGCCGGTGTCAAGGTTGAGTCCACCTTCCAACACAAACAAGGCTTTCAAGTTGCCACCGAGGGATTCAGAACCACGAAAACCAAAACGTGACGCTTGCAACAACCCAGAATGAATCACCGCACGTCCACCGTGCGCAGTCGGCGCATCCGCCGTCGGTGCCGCTACCGCTGTCGTATAGGCGAGACCACTATCAAGAATGCCATACACGTCTACCTTGGATTGTGCGACGACTAAATCAGCGACACTTCCTAAGCATGCCAGTGCAATCAATTGCTTTTTCATACAATGCCTCCGTTATCAGATAAAAATCACCTTTAAAAAATAATTTCACTCAAATATTGAAACGACGTCTCATTTAAAGAATCAATATTAGAAATTGAAAGTTCAATCGTCAAGATTCTTTTTATCAACATTTCAAAAAGAAGCACGAATTTTTTTAAACTATAAAAGATATAATGATCACCGCATCTTATTTCAGAAATAAAATTTATTAATCATTAAAATCAATTACTTAAATATTTTTGAAGCAAAGAAATTTATCTTATATTAAAAATCAATTACTTATAAATATCTTTGTAGAGATTGAATAATTTTTAAAATTTACTTGCCATAGCATTTTATTTTGGACTATATTAAAAACAAATCTGCCAATCGTATCATCTGTCGATACGATCAATTATGATCACTCGTTGATAAAATGGAGAAACTATGTCGGCGAATCTGAGAAAAAAAATGGCGCGTTTTCTAAGCGCAATCTGCCTGGTTTTTTTGTCACTTACCAACCATGCGGCAGATCTGCACATCGGTTACAAAACCGAAGTCACGTCTGCTGATCCCCATGTTTTGTTTGGAAATAATCGTAATATTTGGGGGCACGTCTATGAGACGCTGGTATTTCAGAATGCCACCCTACAAGCCACACCAGGACTCGCTACCGGTTGGCGATCCATCGATGCGCATACTTGGGCATTCGACATACGTCCCAACGTTCGATTTCACAACGGCGCGTTATTGTCGGCCGAGGATGTCAAATATTCGCTCGAGCGCGCTATGCAACTCAAGGGTGCGCGCACCTTCCGCAACTATCTCAAAGACATCAGCGCAGTCACCGTAAGCGGCCCTTTGCGTATAGAAATCAAGACAGTCAGGCCAGCCCCGACCTTGCCAGACAATATAGGTTTGATCGCCATCATGCTGCGTTCAAACAAGCCACTCTCAGAAGAGGACTTCGCCTCAGGAAAGTCGGCGACAGGCACAGGCCCATACAAATTTCGTGAATGGAAACATGGTCAACAAATCAGTTTTGAAAAAAATACTGACTATTGGGGAGCACACGAGCCTTGGACTCAAGTGACATTCCATTTTTTGCCGAAGGATGCGGCGCGCGCAGCAGCATTGCTGTCAGGCTCGGTCGACCTCATCGATTCCGCTTCGAGCACCATGGCGGGAATTTTTAAAAATACAGACAAAATCGATACCACCTCCACGACCTCTTATATGCTGCAGTACCTGCGACTCGATCTGACCCGCGACGACTCGCCGTATATCAAATCGGCAGATCAACACGTATTGAAGAAAAATCCATTGCTCGACCAAAGAGTACGGCAAGCGATGTGCCTCGCTATCGACCGGCCAGGCTTGGTCAAAATGATTATGAAAGGCGATGCTGAAGCCGCATCACAGTTAGTGCCAGAAAAATTTTTCGGTTTCAACGGCAGTTTAACGGTCCCCGCGCATGACACGACCACAGCGCGCGCACTGCTCCGCGCTGCCGGCTATCCACGTGGCTTTCAAATCAGCTTACACTGTTCGAATGACCGCTATCTGAATGATGCAAAGCTCTGTGAAGCCATCGGACAGTTATTGACACAAATAGGGATCAAAACGGAAGTTCGCACCCTCCCCTTCGCCGTCTTTGCCACTCGCTCGATTAACGGCGGCACCGGCGGCACGCCGGAATTCAGCTTGTCGATGATAGGCCAAGGCGCCGTCACAGGCGATGCATTGCCATCCTTGACAACGCTAGCGCACAGCATGGATCGCGCACGCGGCTATGGTGCCAACAATATTACCGGCTACAGCAACAATGAACTCGACGAACTCATTGAACAAGCATCTCTGACAATGGACAATGATCAACGTGCCGCCACCGTCCAGCGCGCCGCACGCCTGCTGTATGACGATGTCGGAGTCATTCCATTATTATTTCCCAAATCAATTTGGGCCTATAAAAAAGAACTCCATTTCACACCTCGCAGTGATGGCTTCACCTATGCCATGAATGTGCGTGTGAGCGAAAAAAAATAGGGGATCCTCATGGTCGACATGCTCCTCAAACGCGTGGCACAAAGCGGTGCTGTTTTGCTTTTCATGTCGCTACTGGCATTTGCCGGAATTCATCTCATCGGCGATCCGATTTATATTCTGGTCAATCCGAATGCGACAGCCGATGAAATCGCTGCAGCCAGCCGACATTTGGGATTGGATCTTCCGGTCTACCAACAGTATTGGCACTTTGCTTGGAACGCCCTGCACGGCGACTTGGGAACCTCATTTGTATTCAACCGGCCGGTTCTGGCATTGGTGGCCGAGCGTATACCGGCGACGCTGGAACTGGCCTTCTGTGCACTACTGCTGGCCATTGGTATTGGCATTCCGCTAGGTTTGATTGCAGGTTTACGGCCAAACGGTGGTCTGCACAAAGTCATCATGGCCGGGTCTGTACTGGGAATCACGATGCCAAGCTTTTGGATGGGATTGCTGTTCATCTTGCTATTTTCAGTCCAACTCGGCTGGTTGCCCTCAGGTGGCAGAGGGCCCACTGTTGATATACTTGGCCTCGACTTGAGCATCACAACTTGGAACGGGGTGCGTCATCTACTATTACCGGCTCTGACTCTGGCGCTATTTAAAATCGCTTTGGTAATCCGGCTCACCGAGGCGGGAACACGCGAAGTCAGTTCACAGGAATTCATTAAATTCGCTCGCGCCAAAGGTGTGAGTGGCGCACGCTTGATGTTCCGTCACATTGCCCCGAATGTAATGATACCGATCATCACCGTACTGGGACTAGAATTTGGTCATTTGATCGCATTTTCACTGGTGACGGAATCAATCTTTGCCTGGCCAGGAATGGGGAAACTGATCATCGATTCGATACTCCATCTTGATCGCCCAGTTGTCGTCGCTTATTTGATGCTCACTCTACTCATTATCATTTCGATTAATTTATGCGTCGATTTTTTGTATCTACTGATTGATCCAAGACTCAGATCAAAATTAAATTGACCGACGCTATCGAGATTCACTTTATCCAAGGGGATTTGCATGCCTACACTCGACGATACTGCTTCAGCTTGCCATGGCCCTACAGCGCCAACACAAGGAATGGACACACTCCCCCCCACTCCCACCAAGTCGCGCCTGCTCAAATCATTTTTTTCCAGTAAAACTGCCCGCATGGCGTCTGCATTGCTATTTCTTTTGGTATTGAGTTCCTTGGCAGCAGGGTGGCTCTCACCGCAAAACCCCTACGACCTCGCGCAAGTATCATTTGCCGATGCCGAGCAAGCTCCCGGCGCAATGAGCCACGATGGTAAGTTATTTTTCCTACTCGGCACAGATGGTGCCGGGCGCGATTTGTTCAGCGCCATCCTGTATGGCTTGAGAATCAGCCTGTTCATCGGCATCAGCAGCGCATTGACTGCGCTGCTCATCGGTACAGCCATAGGACTGGCGGCGGCGTACTTCGGTGGGAAATTCGATGCCTTCATCATGCGTATTGTCGATTTCCAGTTGAGTATCCCAGCCATTTTAGTGGCGTTAATATTACTCGCAGCACTAGGCCAAGGTATAGACAAAACCTTGATCGCTTTAATACTGGTGCAATGGGCTTATTTCGCTCGCCATGTCAGAGCCAGTGCCAGCGTCGAACGACGCAAAGAGTACATCGAAGCGGCCATGAGTCAGGCACTGCCTGCAAGAACGATTATGTTTCGCCATATTTTACCAAACTGCGCAGGCTCCTTGATAGTTACTGCGACACTACAAATGGCGCATGCGATTTCACTTGAAGCGACCATGAGCTTTTTAGGCTTAGGACTACCGCAAACGGAGCCCTCGCTTGGCTTGCTGATCGCAAACGGATTTGACTATCTACTCTCCAATCAATACTGGATCAGTGTGTTTCCCGGCATCGCACTCATGCTACTGATAGGAACGATCAATTTGCTTGGTGACCGTTTGCGCATCGTTGTCAACCCCAAAACAGAATAGTGAAAACAATCATGGTAACTTTACTGAAGGTAGTGGAACTGCAGACGCAATTCAACACGCCGGCCGGAACAGGTATAGCTGTCAATCAAGTTTCCTTTTCGCTGGACGCTGGAAAAATTCTCGGCATAGTCGGCGAATCAGGATCGGGGAAGTCGGTACTGGCCTACTCCTTACTGAACTTGGTCGATCCGCCCGGGAAAGTCAGCGGCGGCCGCATTGAATTCAAAGGCGAATTACTCAGCCATACCTCTGAAAAACGCTGGAATGCCGTTCGAGGTGATCGTATCAGCATGATCTTCCAAGATCCAATGATGTGCCTCAACCCCATCATGAAAATTGGCGAACAGTTAGTTGAAACCCTCAGAATTCATAAAAAAATCAGTCGCAGCGAGGCAGAAAAAATCGCCTGCCACAGCTTGGAACGAGTCGGAATTGCAGCCTGCGCCGCGCGCATGCACTCCTATCCGCATGAGCTTTCAGGGGGTATGCGTCAACGCATCGCCATCGCCAATGCCATCATCAATCAACCCGACTTGATCATCGCCGACGAACCGACCACGGCATTGGATGTCACCATTCAAGCCCAAATTTTATACGAAATGAAAGCACTGATAAAAACAAACAATATGGCTATGTTATGGATTACACACGATATCAGCGTTGTCAAAGATTTGGCGGATGAGCTTTGCGTCATGTATGCCGGATGCATCATAGAACAAGGTCCGACCGAACAAGTCATCCGCGACCCCAGGCACCCTTATACCAAGGGCTTGATCGACGCACTTCCTCAACGCAGCAAACGTGGATCACGGCTACACGCTATTGCGGGAAGTACTCCGTCCCTATTCAATTTGCCCAGTGGTTGCGTGTTTAAGCAGCGCTGTGAGCGACGCAGTACGCAGTGCGATACAAGGCCGGATGCAAGCAGATTCGAATCGCGCATGTTTCACTGCTTCCACCCCTTGGAGAAGAAATGATCCCCTTACTACAGGTAGAAAATTTAGAGAAAAAATTTATCAATGAAATAACTGGAGCACAACGCATCAGGAATTTTTTTTATGCGAACAAAATACCAGCACGCATCCTGCATGCGCTCTCCGACGTGTCGTTAACATTGGCAAGCGGTGAGGTGCTTGGTGTAGTCGGCGAGTCAGGCTGCGGAAAGTCGACCTTGGGACGCATCATTGCTGGCATTTTACCCGCGTCAAACGGCTCCGTATACTTTAATGGACAGCCAGTGCATGCGCACGCCGCGTCCCATCACTTGAACGTGCAGATGGTCTTTCAAAACCCTTATGCCTCATTAAACCCACGCATGCGCATTGATCACAGCATAGGCGACGCCGCGATTTACCACAAAATTATTGACAAGTCCGAGGCCGAAGCGTACACGTCCGAGCTACTACAACAAGTAGGCTTGGAGCACGCATATTTACGCCGTTATCCGCATCAACTTTCCGGGGGACAAAGGCAGCGAATTGCGATTGCTCGCGCCCTCGCTCTTAAGCCGAAATTAATTGTCTGCGATGAGGCTGTGTCGGCGCTGGACGTCTCGGTACAAGCGCAAGTCTTGAATTTACTCATGGATTTGCGCGAAAGAAATAATCTTAGCTATTTATTTATCAGCCACAACCTCGCTGTTGTGGAATACATGGCTGACCGTGTTGCGGTGATGTATCTTGGCCGTGTCGTGGAACTGGCGACAACCGAGACATTGTTCGATCAAGCCCAACATCCGTACACGCAAGCATTGATAGCGGATGCGCCACGAATTGACACGAAACCGATTCATCACCACCCAATTCCCGGCGAATTGCCAAGTCCGCTCGCCCCTCCTGCTGGATGCGCATTCCACCCAAGATGCCCAAAAGCGACAAAGCGCTGCAAAATTGAACGCCCTTTACTCAAAGAAACCACGCCCATGCATTTTTCCGCCTGCCACTTGAATGAAAAATTGTGCTGAACATCAATATCGGCAAAGCCGCCCGGCATCACATTCCACATCGATTTCTCGATTATAATTTCATTCTCGCTCCAGTAATCTGGCAGGCAGGAATCGGCTATGTACTGAGATGGCCGAGCTTTCCCGAGTCACAAACAGATCACTTTTACTCAATTTAGGGCAGCACATGGATTACAAAGTCGAATCAGTCAGCTGCGCCATCGGCTTATTACTTTTCGTGGCGCGCTACCCTGGTCTTGGCGTATCTGAAATTGCACGAAGGTCTGGCAATTCCAAGGCCCGCACGTTCCGCTTACTGTCCACACTGGAAGAGAGCGGGATGGTGCAACGAGATGCCGGCGTCACCTACCGACTGGGCTTCAAAACATTGTATCTGGGGGCAATAGCTAAAGAGCAGATTGATATTGCTCGTTTGGCGCAACCTGTACTTTCCACTATCATCGAAAAATGCGATGAAAATGTCCATATTCGCATTCGTGACGGCGTCGAATCTTTAATGGTCGCACAAGAAACCAGCAAACAACGGGTGCGCATTCATGAAGAACTCGGGACACGACGACCACTGCATGTCGGGGCATCGGGGAAATTATTACTAGCCTTTGCACCGGCCAACATTCAAGAAGCGGTATTGTCTGAGCGCCTGGAAAAATTTACCAACAATACTCTCGTCACGCGCAGCGCATTGGAAGCAGAGTTAGCAAAAATTAATAAATTAGCGTACAGCATTTCGTTTTCAGAACGCGCAGCCGATGTCGTGGCATTTGCCGCACCGGTACGCGACAGCTCGGGCGAAGTCGTCGCCGCGCTTGGCATCGCAGTTCCTTACAGCCGCTTCAACGAAAATAAACTGGACTTTTTTATTGACTGCGCAAAAACCGGAGCGGAAGAATTTTCCAAATTAATGGGCTTTCTTCCCTATTGAACTCGCGTGTTAGTTTAGTCCCATAGTTCGTTTCATGTATCGAGCAAACAACGGTAAGGTAAACGCCGCGTCACCATGAGTCGGACTAACAACTAGCCGGGGTTTCAAACCCTAGTCAGATTTTTGATGACTCTGGTTCTGCCACCGGACACAAGCCGACTGCTCCCTCCAGCAATGATTACTCAAGGCTCAGCAGTTCACTCTGCACATCCTTAAGCTGCGAACATAATTCTGCTATGATGGCAAGTCAACCAGCTCACCTTGAAATCGATCATGCCGCAAATTTGCCCGAAATGCCAGCACCTGCGCCAGCCCGAGGCCGATTGCCCGGACTGGCAATGCCCGGCCTGTGGCGTGGCGTATAGCAAGGCTGGCGATGCGCGAGCTGCGCTGGTGACGACGAGGCGCACGGCGCGTAAGGACAATTCGGGCAGTGCTTGGAAATGGGGTTTGGCCGGCGTGCTGATGCTTGGTCTGGCGCTGCCGATGTATTCGCTGCGGCATAAACAACAGCAGCAGAGCCAGCAGCCAGCCAGTGCCAATGGCCAGCCTTTAGTGGTTTTATATGGCACGACTTGGTGCGGCTACTGTGCCGCAGCACGCGATTTTTTCAAGGCCAACGGCATTGCTTATACTGAGCTAGATGTCGAGAACAGCACCGCCGGCTATGAGGGGCATAAAAAAGCCGGCGGCGGTGGCGTGCCCATCATTCAAATCGGTGAGACGATTATCAAGGGCTACGATGAAGCCGGTCTGCGCAATGTACTCGCGCCGTGGTTACGCCAAAGCTGAATACGGCCGGCACCTTGACTACAGGCCGGTATGCTTGGCGATATAGGCTTTCATGGTCGCGACATCGGTGCTCATGACTTCAAAACGCTGCGGCAAGCCTTCGAGGTGATCGAAACCGGGTGGGCGCAAGGCGTCACGACCCAAGGCTTCGCGTATGGTTTCATTGAACTTGGCGGGTAAGGCTGTTTCGAGCACGATCATGGTCACGCCCGGTTGCCAATGTTCGCGTGCCACCTTGATGCCGTCAGCCGTATGGGTGTCGACGGTAATGCCGTAATTTTTTTCGACGGCGCGGATGGTAGCGATGCGATCGCTGTGCACCGATTTGCCCGACTCAAAGCCGAAGCGGGCAATTTTTTTGAATTCATCGCCATCACTACCAGGCCCGCCGGATAAATCAAAGCCGCCTTCGGTCTCGACTTTTTTGAACAGTGCGGCCACGCGCGCACCATCACCATCGAGCAGGTCATAAATGAAGCGCTCGAAATTCGAGGCCTTGGAAATATCCATCGAGGGGCTGGTGGTATGCCAGGTTTCGGCCGATTTACGCACGCGGTAGATGCCGCTGCGGAAAAATTCGTCGAGCACATCGTTTTCATTGGTGGCGACCACGAGCTTGTCGATCGGCAGGCCCATCATGCGGGCGATATGACCGGCACAGATATTACCGAAATTACCGGAAGGAACGGTAAATGAGACTTTTTCTTCGTTACGCGCGGTGGCACTCAGATAGCCACGGAAGTAGTAAACCACTTGAGCCACGACGCGGGCCCAGTTGATCGAATTGACCGTACCGATTTTTTGCTGTGCCTTGTAGGCCAGATCATTCGAGACTGCCTTGACCATATCTTGGCAATCATCGAACACGCCATCGACGGCGATGTTAAAGATGTTCTCTTCCTGCAAGCTGAACATTTGTGCGGTTTGAAATGCACTCATTTTTTTATGCGGCGAAAGCATGAACACGCGTATGCCTTTCTTCCCACGCATCGCGTATTCGGCAGCGCTGCCGGTGTCGCCCGAGGTGGCACCGAAAATATTCAATTCTGCAGCGTGCTTGGCCAGGGTGTATTCAAACAAATTGCCGAGCAATTGCATGGCCATGTCTTTGAAGGCCAGCGTCGGGCCATTCGACAAGGCTTGTAACACCAAGCGCCGGCCATCTTCGGTTTGCTCCAGCAGTCGCAGCGGCGTGATGTCGGCCGCGGCTTCATCGCTGCGCGCATTGCGGTAGACCTCGGCGGTATAGGTGCGCTGCACCAGTGCCTGCAAATCGGCTGCCGGAATATCGGTGGCGAATTTACTCAACACCGCTACGGCCAAGTCGGCATACGACAGGCTGCGCCAGGCGTCGAGTTCTGCCGAACTGACTTGCGGATACGTTTGCGGCAAGTACAAACCGCCGTCAGGTGCCAAGCCACCCAGCAGAATGGCAGAAAAACTTTGTTCAGCGGCGTAGCCGCGGGTAGAAGCATAGTGCATAAGTGGGAATGAGTGAATTCACAAAATTAAATAGGGATTTTTGCCTATTATAGCAGCGCAAAACCCACGTTAATTCGGTGCCCGCCGATTTCTTTCGGTATTTCATTCGGTACACCAGCGCTCTGCCCCGGCATACACGACAAAGCCACGCTCGCGCACGAAGCCGAGCAAACTGATACCGGCACGTTCGGCTATGTTGATGGCCAGTGCAGTCGGTGCCGATACGGTGGCCAATAAGCCGATGTCGGCCCGCGCTGCTTTTTGCAGCAATTCATAGCTGGCGCGGCTACTCATGATGGCAAAACCAGGCGCGCGCGCAGGGCTGAGCGCGAGCGCGCCGATCAATTTATCGAGCGCATTGTGACGACCTACGTCTTCGCGCAAGCAGACGATGTCTCCGTTAACATCGGCCCAAGCCGCCGCGTGCATGGACCCGGTCACACCATGCAGATACTGCTGGGCACTCAAGCCTTGCCAAGCACGTGCCAGTGCCGCCTTGCTGACAGGTGCGCTGGCACTGACCTGCGGCAGCGGCACTTCAAAGCTTTGTAAGCTATCGACGCCACACAAACCGCAACCGCTGTTACCGGTCAGGGCGCGCCGCTGCTGTTTGAAGCGGGCGAAGCAGGAGGCGGCGATCTCGA
This sequence comes from Undibacterium sp. CCC3.4, assembly GCF_034347425.1. Classification (GTDB taxonomy): domain Bacteria; phylum Pseudomonadota; class Gammaproteobacteria; order Burkholderiales; family Burkholderiaceae_D; genus Undibacterium. Next base: position 3,236,892 of record NZ_CP133779.1, on the reverse strand, counting down.
TGCGCAACTCAAGCGCACCGACGCTGCTGTTCGCTAGCGGCACGATGACGCTGTCGTAGATTTGAGCGCGCCGCTCGACGATCTGTTCACTCAGACTGAAACCGATGGCGAAGTCGGCCAGGTCCAGCGGGGTCGCCATCATCACTGCGTGGCTGATGCCATTGTAGACCAAGGCAATCGGCACTTCGGCGGCGACCCGTTCGCGACTGAGCGGTGCCGGCGCGGCCGTGTACGTGTGCCGCTGTAACTCAACCAGGTGGCTGGCGGCAGCGATGCGTTCTGCTGCCGTCACGAACGACACGCACACGCGGCGCGGCCGGCGGCAGTCAGGCTTAGCAGCAGTCGTTCGCCGTCGCGCTCACTCTCAACCCACCCTAAGCCCGGCTGTCCGGCAATTTCGGCACTGCCCAAATACGCCAAACAACGCAACAAGGTACTCAAACGCACGCCCAGGCGCTTACTCAAACGCAGCGCGGACAGAGGCTCTGGTTGCGCCAACAAGGCAGCCAGGATGGTCATGGCAAACACATGCATCTGGCTTTGTTCATCATCAAAAATCTGACTAGGGTTTGAAACCCCGGCCTTCAGGCCGGTGAGCGACGAAGGAGCGACGCGATGGGAGGGGATGCAAACCCCTTCCAGAGTCTTTTCCATCGTCGCTTGCGACGATCCATTAAGTTGTTCAAAAATCTGCAAGGGCATGGCGATTTCTTGGTTTCAGTCGGCAGGAATTGAGGCTTTTGGCAGATGCGGCGTAATCAGTACCGGGATCGATTTTGAGGTCGGTGTACGGGCACCGTCGGCATAACTGTCGAGCGCCACCAGACCGTTGGTTTCGGGGAAATACGCCGCCAAACAGCCGCGTGGAATCGGATACGCCACCAGCATGAAGCGTTGAACTTGGCGGCGCACGCCATCGTCTGCCACACTCTCGAGGTCGATCCAATCACCGGCAGTACGGCCCAGTGCATCGATATCGAGTTGATTAATGAAGACGACCCGACGCTCACCGAAGACGCCGCGATAGCGGTCGTTCAAACCGTAAATGGTGGTGTTGTATTGGTCATGCGAGCGCATGGTCGCCAGATTGAATACCGGACCGCTGTGTGTGCGGCGCGCTTGATGGATCGGCAAATCAGTCGGTACGGCGTGGGCATGGAAGCTGGCTTTGCCATTGTCAGTTTGCCAAATTCGTTCGGCCGCACGATTGCGCAAATGAAAGCCGCCCGGTACTTTAACGCGGGCATTGAAGTCGGCGAAATCATCGAAAACGGCGGCGATTTTATCGCGTATCAAATCATAATCAGCCGCCAGCGCCAGCCAATCGGTTTTACTACGGCCCTGCAGCACCGCGTGCGCCAAGCGCGCCACGATCATGGTTTCCGATAGCAAATGCGGGGAAGCTGGGGCATTGATGCCGGCCGACAGATGGACCATGCTCATCGAATCTTCCACCGTGACCGACTGCGGGCCACTGGCTTGGATATCGATTTCGGTGCGTCCGAGGCAAGGCAGAATCAGCGCTTCGCGCCCGCAAACGAGATGACTGCGGTTGAGTTTAGTGGTGACATGCACAGTCAACGCACACTGACGCAAGGCGCGATGGGTGAGTTCGGTATCGGGTGTGGCGCTGGCAAAGTTGCCGCCCATGGCAAAAAATACTTTATTCGGTGCCGCCAGCATGGCGTGGATCGCCGCCACCGTATCAAAGCCGGCTTGCTGTGGCGGCGTGAAATCGAACACTTCGCCCAAACGCGCCAAAAACGCCGCACTCGGTTGTTCATTGATACCCATAGTGCGGTCGCCCTGCACATTGCTGTGCCCCCGCACCGGGCAGACCCCGGCGCCGGGCCGACCTATATTGCCGCGCAACAGCAGCAAGTTGATAATCATCTGTATCGTCGCTACCGAATGCTTGTGCTGGGTGATGCCCATGCCCCAGCAGGCGATCACACTGCCGGCGCGCAGATAAGTCTGCGCCGCCATCTCGATCTCGCTGCGTTCCAGCCCGGCCTCAGTACAAATCACCGACCACGGTTCGGCCAACACATCGGCGGCAAACACCTCGAAATGCGCAGTGTGCTCGGCGATGAAGTCCAGATCAAGCAAGCGTGGCGTGCCTTTAGCCTGGGCCAGCAGATCGGCTTCCAGCACAGCTTTGATGATGCCTTTGACGGCAGCCAGATCGCCGCCGATTTTGAGTTGCATATACTGAGAGGAAATCGCGGTCGCCCGCCCGCCCAGCATTTCGCTTAAATCTTGCGGGTTTTGAAATTTCTCCAAGCCGCGCTCGCGCAGCGGATTAAAGGCGACGATGGCGGCACCGCGTTTGGATGCCGCGCGCAATTCACCCAGCATACGCGGATGATTGGTACCAGGATTCTGACCAAAGATGAAAATGGCATCGGTCTTTTGAAAATCATCGAGCAGTACCGTGCCCTTGCCAGTGCCGATCGCGCTGCGCATGGCCAAGCCGGATGGCTCATGGCACATATTGGAACAATCGGGAAAATTATTGGTACCGAATTCACGCACGAATAATTGGTACAGAAAAGCCGCTTCATTACTGGTGCGACCAGAAGTATAAAAAATCGCATCATGCGGCGACGGCAAGGCATGCAGGTGCATGGCCATCAGCTCGAATGCGGCCGGCCAGGAAATCACTTGATAGCTATCGCTCTGGCGGTCGTATTGCAGCGGCTGGGTCAAGCGCCCCTGTGCCTCTAGCCAGTGATCACTTTGTTCCGACAATTGCGCTACTGTAAAACCAGCGATGAAATCGGCAGTAGCACGCCGCGCCGTCGATTCTGCCGCCACCGCTTTGGCACCGTTTTCGCAAAACTCGAAGGTCGAGGTGTGATCGGCATCGGGCCAGGCGCAGCCAGGACAATCAAAGCCATCGGGCTGATTGGCCGACAACAGGGTACGTGCACCCTTGCCCGGTATGCCTTGCTCAAAAATTTGTTGCGCCACGCTTTTAAGCGCGCCCCAGCCGCCGGCCGGACGATTGTAAACCTGGACTACCTTTTTACTCATGACCGCCTCTGTACATGCTTACTCAGCGCAGTTGCAGCAGCGAACTGCGCCAACTGCTTCTTCAAAAATCTGACAAGTTGTTTTACCGCGCCCGCTTATTTAAATAAAATCAGCGCTTTTTGCAAGGTCAAGAAAATACCGCAAGCCATAGGAATGCCAACGGCACCCCAAGCCAAGACCACACTGAACAAACCGCTCGCTGCGCCGGCCGGCGCTGTCGCCGCGACTGGGGCGGCATTGCGTTCGTGCGCCAGACCACGCTCATTCATGAGTTCAGTCTCACTCATGAATTTATCTTCCGCCACCGGCCGCACAAAAAAGTTACAGACACAGCCCAGCGCCAGCATGGCGGCCAAGATGTACATGGTGATGTCGTAAGCCTCGGCCTTAGCGACGCCGTGGGCCAATTGATACTCACGCAAATAGCTTACCAGCAAAGGACCGAGCACACCGGCGGTGGCCCAAGCTGTCAACAAACGGCCATGAATCGCACCGACCATCTGGGAGCCGAACATGTCAGCCAAATATGCCGGCACGGTAGCAAAGCCACCGCCGTACATCGATAAGATAATACAGAAAAATAACACGAACAAGGCCAGGCTGCCGCTCTTGCCGGTACTCGGAATGGCAGCATAGAGTACGAAGCCCAAGACGAAGAAGATGAAATACGTGGCTTTACGGCCGATGTAATCAGAGCACGTCGCCCAAAAGAAGCGGCCACCGATATTAAACAGTGAGAGCAAGCCGGTGAAGCCGGCGGCGATGGTGGCGATCTGGGCTTTCTGCGCAATCGAGAGTTGATTGAACGTCAGATCGACGCCCAGTAATTTACCCCCGAAAATTTCCTGCAGCAAAGGCGAAGCCATGCCGAGAATGCCGATGCCGGCCGAAACATTGAGGCACAAGACGGCCCAGATCAGCCAGAATTGTGGCGTTTTCCAGGCTTGCTCCAGATGGACATGACGCTGGGTAATCATTTTATTCGATGCCGCTGGCGTAGCACCTGCCGCAGTGACCGGCTTCCAACCAGTCGCTGGCACGCGATAGCCGAAGGCACCGGCGGTCATGAAGACGCAGTAGATCAGCGCCATGCACAGAAAAGTTTGCCACACCCCTACCCCGCTTTGATCCGCGAAAAAGCGCATCAGATAATCGGCCAAGGGTGCGCCAACCATGGCACCGCCGCCGAAACCCATGATCGCCATGCCGGTGGCCATGCCGCGACGATCAGGAAACCATTTGATCAGAGTCGATACCGGCGAAATGTAACCTAGCCCTAAGCCTATGCCGCCGATCACGCCGGCCCCCAACCACATCAACCACATTTGATGCAGGTAGATGCCGGCGGCGGCGATCACCAAACCACCACACCAGCACAACATCGAGGCAAACGCGGCGCGGCGCGGACCGACCCGTTCCAGCCATTTACCAAACAGGGCGGCCGAACTGCCGAGGAAGACAAAAAATAAGGTATAAATCCAGGTCAGTGTGGAAATTTTCCAGTCACATTGACTGGTGAATAATTCGGCCAGCAAACCCATCTCTTGCGGACACGCCAAGGGGCTGCTGATACCCAGCGCGCGCGATAAGGGCAACCAAAATACCGAAAAGCCATAGGCCATGCCGATACATAAATGAATTGCCAGTGCCGCCGGCGGCACCAACCAACGGTTGAAATTGGCACCGGCCACGGTGCGTTCTTTGGCAAACCAACTTAATGCAGATTGAGACATCGACGACTGACCTTTACGGAAAACAAAATAGAAAAAGCTGCAATTGAGCAATTCGCACGACGGCGTCGGCGAATTATCAATATTTAACATTCTATTGTGTTTGTTCTATTGCGAATTAGCAATAGTCAGATGCTGAAAAATCGCCAATAAGCAGCATAACCGAGCAGCTTGCAGGGGTATATCGGGCTCGAACCGGTCGATTCAACGGTGTATCACCACCAACAATGCCTTGGCGTCAGTTTTGCCGATATTGCGGATGGCGTGATTTTTATCGGCTTCATAGCGTGCGGTAGCACCGACTTTGACTTTTTTGCGTAAGCCTTCGACTTCGACTTCTATACTTCCTTGCAAAACACTCAGGTGTTCGACCGCACCCGGGTCATGCGACGTTGACACCAAAGCACCGCCGGCAGACAAACTCAATTCATACCATTCATATTTACCGGCCAATTCCATCGGCCCCAAGATGCGTAAGACATAGCCGGCATGCTCGCCCGGCAAAGTCGGGGTTTCATGCGCTTCGAGCAAGCGTATGGCGTCGCGTTGCGGCGCTTCCGAAGACAGTAATTCAGCCATGCTGACTCCGAGCGCATTGGCCAGTCGCCAAGCCACGGCGATGGTCGGATTCGCCTTTTCGCGCTCAATTTGCGAGAGCATGGACTTGGAAACCCCGGCTGTGCGCGACAAATCTTCCAGTGTCAAACCACGTTCCAGACGCATTTTCTGTAGCGTCGCACCGACTTCGGGTGGCGTATTGGGCGGATTTTTTTTCATAAAGTAGCTTGCATCACTAAAAAAGTACGATTAATATTCGATATATCGAAATTCAGTTCTTGATATCGAATTTAAATTCATTTTCGGGAATTCACTTAAACATAGTGTAGCAGCAGAGCTCTTTACACTACAGCAATTACGGAGAAATCATGAGCAAGTCCGCATCCAGACAACATTTCATCAGCAATCTCGCCGATAATCTCGCGCAATTGCGTACTGAGGGCTTGTACAAACCGGAACGCGTGCTGGCTTCGCGCCAGGGTGCACTCGTCAGCTGCGACGACGGCCGCGAATTAATCAATTTATGCGCCAATAATTACCTTGGTCTGTCGGGTGATGAAGCAATGGTACAGGCTTCGATTGCCGCGACCGAACAATATGGCTACGGCTTGTCGTCGGTACGCTTCATTTGCGGCACCCAAACTGTGCACAAACAATTGGAACAAGCGCTGGCGAGCTTTCTCGGCACCGAAGATTGCATTCTCTATGCGGCCGCCTTCGATGCCAACGGTGGCTTGTTTGAACCTTTGTTCGATGAACGAGACGCCATCATTTCAGACGCCCTCAACCACGCTTCCATCATCGATGGCATCCGCTTATGTAAGGCCGCGCGCTATCGCTATGCACATAATGATATGGCCGACCTGGAAGCACAATTACAAGCGGCAGCCGGTCAGCGGCATCGCATCATCGTTACCGACGGCGTGTTTTCCATGGATGGCACCATCGCTCAACTCGACCGTATCTGCGCTTTGGCCGAGCAATATGATGCCTTGGTGATGATCGATGAATGCCATGCCTCCGGTTTCATGGGCGCGACCGGGCGCGGTACCCACGAACACCACGGCGTACTCGGTCGCATCGATATCATCACCGGCACACTGGGCAAGGCACTCGGCGGCGCGATGGGCGGCTTCACTGCCGGACGCAAAGAAGTGATCGATACCTTGCGCCAAAAATCACGTCCGTATTTGTTTTCGAACACACTGGCACCCTCGATCGCCGGTGCCTCGCTGGCGGTGTTGCAGCGTTTGGCCAGCTCGACCGATTTGCGCGACCGCTTGCATGCCAATACCGCGCATTTCCGCCGCGAAATCGCCGCGCTCGGCTTCACCATCAAACCCGGCACCCATCCGGTGGTACCGGTGATGTTGTTTGATGCGCCGGTGGCACAGCAATTCGCGGCGCGCTTATATGAACTCGGCGTCTTGGTGACGGGCTTCTTTTATCCGGTCGTGCCTATGGGGCAGGCGCGCGTGCGCGTGCAGTTGTCGGCTGCCCACAGCACAGAGCAGCTTGATACCGCCTTGGCGGCGTTTGCTAAGGCCGGTCGCGAGCTCGGCTTGATCACCTGATAAAAAAGTGATTCAAATCAACAAAAACAGCATTAGAAGATTATAATAAAAACAACTGGTTACTCATACAGTCACCACTCAGGGAAAAACAACATGGAAAAAATCTTAGTCATCGGTGCCAATGGTCAGATCGGCAGTGAATTGGTCGCAGCCTTGGCGCTGCAATATGGCACGGCCAATGTCGTGGCCGCCGACATCACACCGCGCAGCCTGTATGGCGCGGCCTTGTATGAAGTAATCGATGTGCTCGATCCTGCCCGCCTCGCAGCGGTGGTCGAGCAGTATCACATCACCGAAGTGTATCAGCTCGCTGCCCTGTTATCGGCGACCGGAGAAAAAGCCCCGCTCAAGGCCTGGGAATTGAATATGGATGGCTTACTCAATATTTTGGAGTTAGCACGCCTGCGTGGCGCGGCCGGTAAGCCTTTGAAAATTTTCTGGCCCTCGTCGATTGCCGCCTTCGGCCCGAACACACCGGCCATCAATACACCACAATATACGGTGATGGACCCGAGTACGATTTACGGTATCAGCAAACTGGCCGGTGAACGCCTGTGCGAATACTATTTCGACAAATACGGCGTCGATGTGCGCAGCATTCGCTATCCCGGCATCATCAGTTATAAATCCCCCCCGGGCGGCGGCACCACCGATTACGCCATCGCTATTTTCCATGCTGCTTTGCGCGGCGAAACTTACTCGTGCTTCCTCACTGCCGACACCACCTTGCCGATGATTTACATGCCCGATGCGATTCGCGCCACGATCTCGCTCATGCAAGCCGACGCCAGTAAATTGACGGTGCGCTCGGCCTATAATGTCGCCGGCTTGAGCTTTAATCCACACCAATTGGCCGCTGCAATCAAACAAAATTTGCCGAAATTTGACATAGACTATCAACCGGACAGCCGTCAGGCGATCGCGGCGTCATGGCCGCAAAGCTTGGACGACCAACAAGCCGGCCAAGATTGGGGCTGGCACGCGCAAATCGATCTGAACCAATTGGTCAGCGATATGCTCAAACATGTTCAACCCAGTCAGCCGGAACTGAGCCAAGCAGCATAAGCTGCGCAAGCCAATACCAAACAAAGAGACCAACGATGGATATGCGTGTATTCGATTTATTTAAAATAGGCGTGGGTCCATCGAGTTCCCACACGGTCGGCCCGATGCTGGCCGCGCGCCGCTTTGTAGAAGAAGCGCTGGCACCGGAAGAGATCAGCAAGGTCGAGGTGGCGTTATACGGCTCGCTGGCACTGACTGGCATTGGCCATGCTACCGACAAGGCGGTCTTGCTTGGGCTCATGGGTGAAACACCGAAACAGATTGCACCGGAAACCATCGATGAAAAAATCGCCGCCCTCCACAGCAGTCATACACTGTATCTGCTAGGCAAGTATCCCATCGATTTTGATGCGGGCAGAGACCTGTTGTGGTTGAAGAAAGAAGTCTTGCCCGGCCACCCGAATGGCATGCGCTGCCGGCTGACACGACGCGATGGTCGCGTCGAAGAACAGATTTATTACTCGACCGGCGGCGGCTTCATTTACTCGGCCGACGAGTTGGCACAAGCGCCGGTCGCTACCAGCGCCAGCGTCTTGCCATTTGCTTTCGCCACCATGGCAGAATTACTGGCCCATGGCAGCCGCACCGGTCTGAGCATCACCACCATGTTGCGCGCCAACGAGACGACCCATTGCAGCGAAGCAGAGTTGGATGCCGGCCTCGATGAATTATGGCAAGTGATGAAGAGCTGCATCGCGCGTGGCTTGCAAACCAGCGGAGAATTGCCAGGCGGCTTGCATGTGCAGCGCCGCGCCGCCAAGTTATGGCGCACTGCCAATGAAACCACCGATGTGTTACCGCATGACGGGCTGCACCGAGTGAGCTTGTATGCCATGGCCGTCAACGAAGAAAATGCCGCCGGCGGACGCGTAGTGACGGCCCCAACTAATGGCGCGGCCGGTATTATTCCGGCGGTGTTGCGCTATTACGCAGAAGATTGCAAACCCAGTAATCCACAGCAAGGGATACGCACTTTTCTGTTAGCTGCATCGGCGATCGGCATGTTGTGCAAGAAAAACGCTTCGATTTCTGGTGCCGAAATCGGCTGCCAAGGCGAAGTCGGTGTAGCGTGCGCGATGGCTGCGGCGGGCCTCACGGCGGCCTTGGGTGGCAGCAATGCCCAGATCGAAGCGGCCGCAGAAATCGGTATCGAACATCATCTCGGCATGACTTGTGACCCGATTGGTGGCTTGGTGCAAATTCCCTGCATAGAACGCAATGGCATGGGGGCGGTCAAGGCGATCACGGCCGCATCGCTGTCATTACGCAGCGATGGCAGCCATAAAGTAACGCTCGACGATGCCATAGAAACCATGCGTCAAACCGGCGCAGACATGCAAGTCAAGTACAAAGAAACTTCGCTGGGCGGTTTGGCTATTCATGTCGTGACGGTGAATTACGCGGCCTGCTGAAGCGACACATCAAGGCATGAGGCCCATGGTCTTGTCGCCTGCTTGCCAGAGTAAGAAGGCCCAGTTGTCGGCCGCGCTTGCCTTGGTACTCAACAACACCGGTTTCTGCCGGCTCGTGCTCAAAATCTGCAAACCGGCCACCAGCTTGAGGGTGGCTGGACTAACTGGTTCCGCGAGCGTAAACAAGATAGCCGGATAGCCGAGCCCACCGCGCAGCGCTTGGTAAGGCCAAGTGGTTTTAGCTTTGCCACCAGACTGCGCCAGTTCAGGATCAGCCAGACTGACAGCGGCAAACAATTCCGGTCGCTGCAACACCGCAGTGATCAAGCCGGTCTGCCCGGGACGCGTTTCTTGCCCCAGCAAGCGGGCCGGCACGGTGTAGCCGGCGCGAATCAAATAATTTGCTGCCGCAATGATGTCGGCACTGCGCTGGGATGGCTGGGCCGGCACGCGTTCAGCCAGCAGCGCCACAACACCCTGGCGTTCTATCCATGCCAAACGGGTCGGGTCGAAATCTATGCCGACTGGCACAGGCATCAATAGCAGCGGATGACTGCCGTCAAGCTGTAGCTCCGGAGCAGCATACAGCGTCAACAATAACTTGGCACCATCAGCAGCCGGCAGCTCGATGCTTTTGCTTTCCAATCCAGGAAAAACGCCAGCTACCTGACCCGGCAATTGTTGACTCAGCAATTGCCGATCCGCCGTCAGACGATAAGTGAGCGCCGGCACATTGCCGCCTTCCAGTCGAAATTGCAGCGACACGCCATCCGCCGCCAGCGCCAACTCACTCAACTTGCCGGCAATGGGCAAACTCACTTCTTCGCTGGCGTCCTTGCTTGCGCCTTTTAATGGAGCGCGATACAAATGACTGACGCCAGCTTCGATAGTGTGCCAAAACAGCGCGTCCTTGTTGACTACCAAGGCCTCGATGGGGAACTGGCTATTCTTCAGAAAAATGCTGGCCTTGCGCAATTGTAATTGCGGCATCCTTAAGTCCAGCTGTTCTATTCGCGTGGGAGACCGGCCTTTCGCTGTGACGAAATACAGCATGCCAGCGCTTTCGGTGGCCGCCACAACTTGATCGGCCGGCGTCGCCACTTGCTGCCAACTGGCCTTCGCTGCTTGTAAGCCAGCTTGTTGGCTCAAGAAGTAGCTGCGCCCAGCCGCCGACTGTTGCGTTAACAAGGCGAAGTTGGAAGCCGGCGTCTGACTCAGTGTCAGTGTGTCAGCGGCTGCGAGCTGCAGCATTTTTTCACTGCCTTCAAGCAGAGAACGATCGCTGACGGGTGCTTGGCCGAGCACGTGACGGCGCAACTCCATTTTGCCGCTGCGCCAGCTCCGATAAAACACACTCTTGCCATCACTGCTCCAGCACACGTCTTGTGCCGCGACTGAAGTCGGCGGCAAGCCACTGATGACGTCAACATCGGCATTGGCATCGCTGAGCGCGACCAGGTAAGCCTGTTTGCCAACTGTCTGGCTGCGCGCGACCACGATCAATTTATCGCGCTCCGGTGCCAGCACGAGCGCCAGAATTTGCTGTTCCGGCGCGGCGATGTACAGCACCCGTTCGGCGCCGGTGTTTTGCTGGCGCAGCAGCACGCGACTACGTCCATCGTTACCACTGAGTGCATACACGATAGACTCCGGCCACTCCAGCATCAGCGCCGGCTGAGCAACTGCTTGCGCCAAGGCTTGCAAACGTGCCGCCAGCGCCGTGCGCGCGGCTAAACGTGCCAACACCGCACGACTCAAGACATCCTGTTGCCCCAGCCAGTTGGAGACGGCCGGCGCTTGGCGCTGCTCTAACATGGCCAGTGGTGCCTCGGCGCTTGGCGTGCTGCCGGCGCTGAGTCCTGGCAGAGGCGGATAACTACCCCAACTCTGCAATTGTGCTTGTGCCGCCGTAGCGCACAGCAGCAAGCAAGCGAACAACGTGCGCTTGGTTATCATCTCAACTAGTCCTATCGAATTGAATTTTCAACTGTCACTGCCACCAAAAATGCAGTTCATCCCGCGATTCACGCAATTCATCACATAGGCATGGCAGAGCATGGCGCGCTTGGATAAAGTAGCTTCATCGCAGCACAACCAAGCAGCACCAACCTCACCAAGGAGCTTCACATGAAAACTTTCCATTCAACCGCCCTCACTTGCTTAAGTATCGTCGCAATTGCTGCTACCATAGTGCTCGGTGTGCAATCAGCGAAGCCGGCAGCGAGCACCGCATTGGCTACCGTCACAATAACAGCAGCAAGAATGACGGAACAAGAAAAAATTGCTTACGACCACGAGCATAATTTGCGCGAAAATTCCATTGCAGCAAATTAAGCTTGATGACACCATACTGACAACATTCGTACAATATTCAAGCAACAGCACTTTTTACCAGCGGGCAACTATGTCACAGCACTCTGTAACACTTGGATCACGCTTTACGGCCACGCTTTGGGCGACACTACTCTGTAGCCACGCGTCGGCCATGAGCTCCTTGCCACCGACCTCGCGCGAACTGCTGAGTGCGGCTCAGGGTGACGCCACCACCACGGCCAAGCAAGCGCAATCGGCAGCGCAATTGCCAGCACCACTGGACCGCAGCGGCGTCGATCGCGCCTCGGTACATTGGCAAATTCTGCAGCAATCGAAAGCAGGTTTCGCCGCCAGTAATCACAGCGGCGATCCGAAACTCCCGCTCGACAACAAAATAACATCGCCTGAACTTATTTCCAGCAATAGTTGAATAGCTCACCCGGCCGCGCGGTCTATGCGCTTGCTGAGGATAATCGAGGTCGAGGTTTGTCGCACGCCATCCATGGCACCGATTTGATCGAGTAAGGCATCGAGTGTGGCGGTGGTATCGCAGCGCAAGGTCAGCATGTAATCGATCACCCCCGACACCGCACATAAGGTTTCGGTTTCCGGTAAATTTTGCAAGTAGCGTATCAAGGCCGCCGCATACTTGGTTTCCACCGACAAGCCCACATAGGCGCGCACCGCCGACTGCAAGGCTTTCTGATTCAACTTCACCGCATAGCCGACGATCATGCCGCACTTTTCCAGCGCGGCAATGCGCGCAATCACCGTCGTGCGTGCTACCCCGACTTGCCGGGCGATGACCGTCACCGGCAAACGCGCATCATCGATGAGCAAAGCCAGGATTTTTTTATCTATCTCATCCAGTTCTCGATTCATTGCCTCGCTACACCTTGTCGTAAATTTGAGTCATTTTGTACCCTAGTAAGCCATATTGACGATAATTTCGACACTATTATCTGACAGAACTTGGGCATAGACTAGCTAATGATTTCTTTTTGCAACAATAACCGGGGAGATAAAAATGGCAACCAAGCTCATTTTGCTAGGCGCAGGGAAAATCGGGGATGCAATCCTCAATCTGCTTTCACATACTGGCGATTATGACATCACCGTCGCCGATCGCGACCCCGAACGTTTGAAATATGTGGAGCAAGCCGGCTTTCCGCGTACCCGCATCGTGCAGGCCGACCTCGGCGACCAAGAAATCGTCACCGAACTGATACGCGGCCATCAAGTCACGCTGTCGGCCTGCCCGTATTTCCTCACACCCATCATCGCCGGCGCTGCCCGCGCGGCCAACTCGCATTATTTCGATTTAACCGAAGATGTAGAAAGCACCCGCATCGTCAAGCAACTGGCCGAAGGGGCCGATTGCGCTTTCGTACCGCAATGCGGGCTGGCACCGGGCTTCATCTCCATCGTTGCCAACGATGTTGCTCTCGGTTTCGACAGCTTGCGTGACGTCAGCATGCGCGTCGGTGCCTTGCCGACCTTCCCCAACAATGCCCTCAAGTACAATCTGACTTGGAGCACCGATGGCTTGATCAATGAGTATTGCAATCCTTGCGAGGCGATTGTCGATGGACAATTACGCGAAACTGCGGCGCTCGAAGAAATCGAACATTTCTCGCTCGATGGCATAGATTACGAAGCCTTCAACACCTCGGGCGGCCTCGGCACTTTATGTGCAAGCTTACAGGGCAAAGTACAGAATCTCAATTACAAAACCGTGCGCTATCCGGGGCACCGCGACATCGTCAAGATGCTCATTCGCGACTTGGAATTAGGCAAACTCGAACGTCGACCGATACTCAAAGATGTACTCGAAACCTCCATCCCCATGACCAAGCAAGATGTGGTGCTGGTGTTTGTCAGCGTGGTCGGCATGCGCCAAGGCCGTCTCGAACAGGAATCGTATGCGAAAAAAATCTACGCACAAGAAGTCAATGCTCAGTTACTCTCAGCGATACAATTAACCACCGCGGCTGGAATTTGCACCATGGTTGACTTAGTGCTGAGCGGGAAGCTGCCACAGCACGGCTTGGTGCGCCAAGAGCAAGCCAAGCTCAGCGATTTCCTGTCCAACCGTTTCGGCCGCTACTACGCCATTTGATGCGCGCTCCTGCTGTTTTAATGTACTGATGAGGCTACCCGATGAATCCATCCTCCCTACCCACTTTACTGGCCCATTTCGGCATCGCTTTGGCGGCCCGTGCCGGCACCGATGTGCAGAGTATTTCGCCGATCAACGGCACCCTGCTGGCTAACTTGCGCGCCGACAGCGCCGACCAAATCGACGCCGCCGTCGCCCAAGCGCACAGCGCCTTCCTCACGTGGCGCAGCGTGCCGGCACCACGCCGCGGCGAACTGATACGTTTGCTCGGAGAAGAGTTACGCCAAAACAAAGCGGAACTCGGCCACCTCGTCACGCTCGAAGCGGGGAAAATTGTACAAGAAGGTTTGGGCGAAGTGCAGGAAATGATCGATATTTGCGATTTCGCAGTCGGTCTGTCGCGTCAATTGTACGGCTTGACGATTGCCTCGGAACGTCCGGGCCATCGCATGATGGAACAATGGCACCCGCGTGGCGTGGTTGGCGTGATCTCGGCATTTAATTTTCCGGTCGCGGTATGGGCTTGGAATGCGGCGTTGGCCATTGTTTGTGGCAACAGCGTGATCTGGAAACCCTCAGAAAAAACCCCACTGACCGCGCTGGCCACGCAGGCCTTGTTCGAACGGGCCCTGGCACGCTTCGGCAGCGATGCCCCGGTCGGCTTGACACAGGTATTGATCGGCACCGCTGCCGGCGCTGCGCAATTGGTGGCAGACCGCCGCGTGGCACTGGTAAGCGCTACCGGCAGCACGCGCATGGGACGCCAAGTGGCGAGCATGTGCGCCACACGACTGGTACCGAGCATACTCGAATTGGGTGGCAATAATGCCATGATCGTCGCTGCCAGCGCCGATTTGGAAATGGCGGTGCGCGCCATTACCTTCTCCGCCGTCGGCACGGCCGGACAGCGCTGCACCACACTGCGTCGACTGTTCGTTCATGACAGCATCTACGACACACTGGTTCCACGCCTCAAGCATGTGTATGCGGCTTTACCGGTTGGCAACCCTTTTGAGGCCGGCAACTTGGTCGGCCCCTTGATCGATCAGGCTGCCTATACCGCCATGCAAACTGCGCTCAGCAGCGCTAGCGCGGAACAAGGCCATTGCAGCGGCGGCGAGCGGGTCAGCGTACCGGGCTGCGAAGCCGGCTACTATGTGCGGCCGGCTTTAGTGGAAATGCCACAACAAAGCGCAGGCATGCACCATGAAACCTTCGCACCTATTCTCTACATCGTCCGTTACCATGAATTGCAGCAAGCGATCGCCTGGAATAACGAGGTGCCACAAGGCTTGTCCTCCGCCATTTTCACCACCGATCTGCGCGAAGCCGAATACTTCGTTTCGGCACTCGGCAGTGACTGTGGCATCGCCAATGTCAATATTGGTCCGTCTGGCGCTGAAATCGGTGGGGCTTTCGGCGGCGAGAAAGAGACGGGCGGCGGACGTGAATCGGGTTCCGATGCATGGCGTGCCTACATGCGCCGCGCCACCAATACCTTTAATTACAGCAATGCCCTGCCCTTGGCACAGGGCGTCAGTTTCGATATCGTGTAATCTCACAAGCAAAGCAGCGTAGTTCTGGCTGGCACACCGAAGGGTGCGTCAGCTGTTTTTTTTGTATGAACGTGGTAAATTGACAGGCCCTTGCCCCACATCACCTTAACCAGCGAGCAATCCTGATGAGTCACCGTTGCGCTTCCTGCTGCCGTCTTATCTGCGCCATCATCACGACACTCTGGCTCACAGCAGCGCTGGCCAGCGAAACAATACGTTATCCGCGTACCTCGACAAAAAATGACAGGCATGCGGACTACGTGCTGGAATTGCTCCAAGCCGCAATGAACAAGCTTCCGGGCAAGTACCATTTAGTCGCCAGCGAGCTCACTTATCCGCAAACACGCTTCATCAATGAAACCGCGTCAGCCAAGGGCAAGCTCGACCTCATCTGGACCATGACGACCGAGCAGCGTGAAGCCCAACTCATTCCCATCCGCATTCCCATCGACAAGGGTGCCTTGGGTTGGCGCATCGCTTTGTTGCGAAAAAACGATAAAGATTTGTTTAAGAATGTGAAATCGCTGGCAGATTTACAGCATTTCAGCGCGGGTCAGGTGCACGACTGGCCCGATACGGCAATTTTGCGCCACAGCGGCTTGCCTGTTAGTGTAGCCTCGTCCTATGAGCCGCTGTTCGCGATGCTGGCGGCCGCCCGTTTCGACTACTTTCCACGCGCTATTTTTGAGGTCTGGCAAGAATTCGATGAGCACCGCGAGCAAGGTATCGTCATCGACCAAGCTATCGTGCTGCACTACGACAGCGCCGAGTATTTTTTCGTCAGCCCGCGCCATGCGCAGTTCGCGGCGGATTTACGCACTGCTTTGGAGAGTCTGATAGTTAGTGGTGATTTTGATAAGCTATTTCAAAAATATTATCGCGATATCTTGTACAAAGCGAATATCCGACAAAGAAGCATTATCGAATTACCCAATCCCATGATTGCGCGCAACAAATTGCCGCTGAATCGCAGCGAACTTTGGGTGCAACCCTAAATTGGGAGGCAGAGGCGAATCAGACTAATGCCGTGCCGACACAAAACTCGGAATAGCGTTAAAATTGCGTTCCATACTTATGCAACACAGCAATTTCATGACCAATCCTCTTTCTGACCTGGCGATGACCCCACCGCAAACACGCGTAAAAAGCCTGGAAGGTATCAGCTTGGAGGCCATCTTGACCACCTTGTTGGAGCAGCATGGATGGTCGGTCTTGGCGCAAAGAATTCCGATTCGCTGTTTCGAACATGACCCCAGCATCAAGTCCAGCCTGCGCTTCCTGCGCAAGACCGCTTGGGCCAGAAGCAAGGTCGAACAATGGTATTTACAGAGCTGATTGAGCCGATTCGACCTGCGAGCATTCAAAAAATGGCTATGCCTGACAAAATTACTCAAGTTTGCTATACTTGACTAAATCGCTCAACAACTCAGCGTAAGCAGTCTTTTCCGCCTCAGGCAACTCGGAGCACACCATGCGCCTTACTACCAAAGGACGTTTCGCCGTCACGGCAATGATCGATCTGGCATTGCGCCAGGACAAAGGTCCTGTGACGCTGGCCGGCATCAGCCAACGGCAGGATATATCCTTGTCTTACCTCGAACAATTGTTCGGCAAATTACGTCGCCATGAAATCGTTGAATCGGTGCGTGGTCCGGGCGGTGGCTATCATTTAGCACGCAAAGCGCAGCAAGTCACGGTGGCCGACATCATCATCGCCGTTGACGAACAACTCGATGCCACTCAATGTGGCGGCAAAGGCAATTGCCACGGCACCGACCACATCAATGGCTTGCATTGCATGACCCACGATTTATGGGCGACGCTCAACGCCAAAATGGTTGATTACCTCGATTCCGTCTCTCTGCAGGACTTGGTCAATCAACAGAAACAAAAAGCCGCAGAAAACCAGATTGTGGTCATGCACCATGCGCATACCAGCCACATCGCCTCTTGATATTTGGAGTCCAGAATGAACGCACCATTGGAAAAAAGCTTGCTCGATACGCTCAAATCGCCGCACTTCCCGATTTACATGGATTACTCGGCCACCACGCCGGTCGATCCACGCGTCGCCGATAAAATGATTCCGTATTTGCGCGCGCAATTCGGCAATCCCGCTTCACGCAGCCATATGTATGGCTGGGATGCGGAAGCCGCGGTAGAAGAGGCGCGTGCTAACGTCGCCGCGCTGGTGCATGCTGATCCGCGCGAAATCGTCTGGACTTCCGGTGCCACCGAAAGTAATAACTTGGCACTCAAAGGCGCGGCGCATTTTTACCAAGCCAAGGGCAAGCACATCATCACCGTCAAAACCGAACACAAGGCCGTACTCGACACCGTGCGCGAACTCGAACGTCAAGGCTTTGAAGCGACTTACCTGCAACCGCAAGACAATGGTCTCATCACGATAGAACAATTGGCGGCGGCGATTCGTCCTGACACCATCTTGGTTTCGGTGATGTGGGTGAATAATGAAATCGGTGTAATTCAACCGATCGCTGAAATCGGCGAACTGTGCCGCAGCAAGGGCATCATTTTCCACTCCGACGCCGCGCAAGCAACCGGCAAGGTCGACATCGACCTCGAACAGATCAAGGTTGATTTGGTGTCATTCTCGGCACATAAATCCTACGGCCCGAAAGGCATCGGTGCTTTGTACATCCGCCGCAAACCGCGCGTGCGTTTGGAAGCGCAAATGCATGGTGGCGGTCATGAGCGCGGTTTCCGTTCCGGTACACTGGCACCGCATCAGTGCGTGGGCATGGGCGAAGCCTTCCGTTTGGCCAAGGAAGAAATGGACAGCGAACTCAGTCATGTGCGCGCCATGCGCGACCGCCTCGCGACCGGCTTGCAAGAAATCGAAGAAACCTATGTCAATGGCGACATGGCGCAGCGCGTGCCACACAATTTGAATGTCAGTTTCAATTATGTCGAAGGTGAATCCTTGATTATGGCGATCAAAGATATCGCCGTGTCGTCCGGTTCGGCCTGTACCTCGGCCAGCTTGGAGCCTTCCTATGTATTGCGCGCCCTCGGTCGCAGCGATGAATTGGCGCATAGTTCCATCCGTTTCACGATCGGTCGTTTCACTACCGAAGAAGACATCGATTTCACCATCAACCTGCTCAAAACCAAGGTTGAGAAGCTGCGCGCACTCTCGCCACTGTGGGATATGTACAAAGACGGCATCGATATTTCGAGCATACAGTGGGCCGCGCATTAAGCAGCGCAGCTGACACAAAACATGGTTCGCGCAGCGCGCGGACCTACCATCACACTATTGAGGAGCATTACCATGGCCTATTCAGATAAAGTTTTAGATCACTACGAAAATCCACGTAACGTCGGTGCCTTTGAAAAAGGTGACGACACGGTTGGCACCGGCATGGTCGGCGCACCAGCTTGCGGCGATGTCATGAAGTTGCAGATCAAAGTCAGTGCCGATGGCATCATCGAAGATGCTAAATTCAAAACCTACGGCTGCGGTTCGGCGATTGCTTCGTCGTCGCTGGTTACCGAATGGGTCAAGGGTAAAACGCTGGACCAGGCATTGGAAATCAAAAACACCGCCATCGCTGAAGAATTAGCCTTGCCACCGGTTAAAATTCACTGCTCGATTCTGGCTGAAGATGCGATCAAGGCAGCCGTGCTCGATTACAAAAACAAGCACAGCAGCGTCGCAGCATAAGTATTTTTGAAGGATCGACCATGGCTATTACACTGACAGAAAAAGCGGCGAAACACGTCACCCGTTATATGGAACGCCGCGGCAAAGGGATAGGCTTGCGCTTCGGCGTGCGCACTACCGGTTGCTCGGGCATGGCTTACAAACTCGAATATGTCGATGAAGTCGGCAGCGATGACGCCGTGTTCGAGTCGCATGGTGTGTCGGTATTTGTCGATCCGAAAAGCTTGCCCTACATTGACGGTACCGAGCTCGACTTTGCCCGCGAAGGTCTTAACGAAGGCTTTAAGTTCTACAACCCCAACGTCAAAGACGAATGTGGTTGTGGCGAGAGCTTCCGTATTTAAAAGGCGCGCATGCAAAACCATTTCGAGCTCTTTGCGCTGCCGGCGCGGTATGCTATCGACACGACACAACTCGAGCGCGCCTACCGCGAAGTGCAGAGCAAGGTACACCCGGATAAATTCGTGCAAAGCGGCGAAGCGGAAAAACGCGTAGCCATGCAATGGGCTACCCGCGCCAATGAAGCCTATCAAGTGCTGAAAAAACCGCTGCCGCGCGCGACTTATTTATGCCAGCTGCACGGTATTGATCTGCAAACCGAATCCAATACCAGCATGCCGGTGGCATTTTTAATCCAACAGATCGAATGGCGCGAAGCGTTTGACGACGCCCGTGCCGCCGCCGATACTGCGGCCTTGCACGCATTGGAAGCCGAGCTCACGACGAGCTTGAAAACCATGCTGGCGGCCTTGGCAAGCAGTTTCGATGACAGTAATTTCAGCGCCGCGACCGAACACATTCGTGCCTGCATGTTCATAGAAAAATTCCTCCAAGACATCGCCGCACTCGACGACTAACCCAGCGCATATTTTTTGCGTCAACCCGATGGCTCGCCATCCACGACATCACGATCATGGCATTACTGCAGATTTCAGAACCTGGCATGTCTACTGCCCCACATCAACACCGACTGGCGGTGGGCATAGACTTGGGCACTACCAATTCGCTCGTGGCTACGGTCCGCAACAGCATTCCCGAAATTTTGAACGATGAAGAAGGTCGCTCGCTGCTACCCTCGGTGGTGCGCTACTTGGCCAATGGTCATGCGCACATCGGCTTCAAAGCCCAAGCGGAACAAAGCAAAGACCCGAAAAATACCATCGTCTCGGTGAAGCGTTTCATGGGGCGCGGCCTCAAAGATATCGCCTATGCCGAAAACCTGCCGTATGATTTTCACGATGAACCGGGCATGGTGCAATTGAAGACCGTGGCCGGGCTCAAGAGTCCGGTCGAAATATCGGCGCAAATTTTGGCCACCCTGCGTCAGCAAGCTGAAGATGCCTTGGGCGACGATTTGGTCGGCGCGGTGATCACCGTACCGGCTTATTTTGATGATGCCCAGCGTCAGGCGACCAAAGATGCCGCCAAACTCGCTGGCATCAATGTGTTGCGACTGCTCAATGAGCCGACCGCAGCTGCGATCGCCTATGGGCTCGACAATGCCTCCGAAGGTACCTACGCCGTCTATGATTTGGGCGGCGGCACCTTCGATATTTCGGTACTGAAAATGAGCAAGGGCGTGTTCGAGGTGCTGGCCACCGGCGGCGATTCTGCGCTCGGCGGCGATGATTTCGACCACCGCTTGTTTTGTTGGATACTCGAGCAAGCCCATTTAGGCCCCTTGTCGCATGAAGACACCAGCATTTTGATGATCAAGGCGCGCGAGGCAAAAGAAATTCTCTCGTCCAAACCAAGCACATCGATTGATGCCAAACTCAATTCCGGCGAATCGGTGCATTTGCAAATCACGGCTGCCTTATTGGCCGAGATGACGCAGAACTTGGTCGTCAAAACCATGACGCCATGTCGCAAGGCCTTACGCGATGCCGGTTTAAGCGCCGATGACATCGATGGTGTCGTCTTGGTCGGCGGCGCTACGCGCATGCCGCATGTGCGTAAAGCCGTAGCAGAATTTTTCCAAACCACGCCGCTGGCCAATATCGATCCCGATAAAGTAGTCGCCTTGGGCGCGGCGATTCAAGCCAATCTCTTGGCCGGCAACCGTGCGCCCGGTGATGACTGGCTGTTGTTGGACGTGATTCCGCTCTCGCTCGGAGTCGAAACCATGGGTGGCCTGGCAGAAAAAGTCATCCCCCGCAATTCGACCATTCCATGTGCGCGCGCGCAAGAATTTACTACCTTCAAAGACGGCCAAACCGCACTGGCGATCCACATCGTCCAAGGTGAGCGCGAATTGGTGTCAGACTGCCGTTCCCTGGCACGCTTTGAATTGCGCGGCATTCCACCGATGGCGGCCGGTGCGGCGCGCATCCGCATCACGTATCAAGTCGATGCCGATGGCTTACTATCGGTCTCGGCACGCGAATTGCGCTCTGGAGTGGAAACGGCAATTACCGTCAAGCCATCTTACGGTTTGGTCGATGGCGATATTACACGGATGTTGCAAGATTCCTTCTCTTCGGCAGATAGCGATATGCAACAACGTGCGCTGCGCGAAGAGCAAGTCGAAGCAGAACGGATACTGCTGGCCACGCAGTCGGCACTGACGGCCGACCGACATTTGATTTCGGCACAGGAAGCGGCCACGATCGAAGCATTGATGGCCAGCGTGCGCCTCGCTATGCAAGACAGTGACCACAGAAATGTACAGAACGCCATCAGCGCACTGGCACAGGGCACGGATGAATTCGCCCAACGCCGCATGGACCAGAGTGTGCGCAGCGCGCTGGCCGGCAAAAAGCTCGATGAAATCGCCTGAAACGCCTGACACTTAACGGAAAAATTGACCCTACCATGCCAACAATAACCATCCTCCCCCACCCACAACTTTGCCCAAGCGGTGCCGTCATCGAGGCCGAAGAAGGCAAGTCGCTGTGCGAAGCCATGGTGGAACATGCTGTCGAAATCGAACATGCCTGCGAAATGTCGTGTGCCTGCACCACTTGTCACGTGGTCATCCGCGCCGGTTTAGCTTCACTCAATGCCTCCACTGAGGAAGAAGAAGACTTGCTCGACGCCGCCTGGGGCTTGGAAGTCAATTCGCGCCTGTCTTGCCAAGTCAAACTAGGTAAACAAGATATCACGATAGAAATTCCTAAATACACGATCAATCACGCCCGCGAAAATCATTGAGTCAATGCGCCGGAATGCCCCAGTTTTCCGGCGCTAATTTGGTGAGATTTCCCGACATATGTTGCAATTTAGCCATAAACTCAAGCATCGCTTGCCCTGACAGGTAAAACCTCTTAATATTTCTTGATTGCCTACAATTTGCCCTTAATCCGCACCGGATACTCCGGCACGAGGCCTCACCGGCCCCATGAGGTGTAGCACCCTACAGAACAGCGACGCTCGAGGATATTGCAATGCGGTTAAGAACGATTTTTCACACCACCCGCACACACATCTCGCTCAGGCTGGCGATTATTTTAGCGGTGGTATTCGGTCTAACCGTGCCGGCCGCAATTCTGATTCCGTATCATCTCAACAGCATAGAAATCGCTGCGCGCGCGCGCAACACCGAAGACCATCATCGTTTGGTTGATATTTTGTCGGTCATTTTGAGCGAACCTCTATGGCAAATCACACCGGAAATAGCCAATATTTCAAGCGAAGTGGTGTATTCCGACCCACGAGTGGCAACGATAGCAGTGATTACCCTGCCGGACCGCAAAGAATTCATCAAAAACAATGTGCGGCAAGCCAGCCAAAAGGGTCCGTTCACCAGTATGACGCGCCAGATCACCCATGGCGGGCAAGTGATAGGCGAAGTGACACTGACGCTGGCTGAAGATTTGCTACAAGAAAGCTTGCGTTCCGATTTCCGGCGCTATGTAACCACGGCGGTGCTATCGCTGTTCTTGGCGATTTTATTCATCCTGATGGTATTGCAGTGGCGCTTGGTCAAGCCGGTCAAGTTACTAATGGACCAATCAGACCGCCTCGCCAATGGCGAACTCAATGACCCGATTGCACTTGACCGGGAAGATGAGCTAGGCCATCTGGCGACCAGTTTGGAAGCGACGCGGCAAGCATTGAGACGCTCGTTCGGCGAACTGGAAATCAAAAATCAGCAATTGCTGGAATACTCAGGCACACTGGAATCGAAAGTCCGCCAACGCACGCAAGAACTGGAAAGCGTCAACACCAATCTCGAAGCCGCCTTACATAATGTCAACACCGCCCAAGCTGAACTGGCAAGGGTAGAACGCATGGCCGCCTTGGGTTCCATGGTGGCTGGCGTGGCGCATGAATTGAATACCCCCCTGGGCAACTGCCTGCTGGTCGCCAGTACCCTCGAAGAAGAAACGCGCCGCTTACTGCAAATGGTGGAAGACGGCCAAATGCGTCGTTCAGATTTGAACCGCTACGCCGCCACCGCGCTCGATTCCACCAAGCTACTGTTACGCGGCTTGCAACAGTCGGCGCATCTGGTCGGTGACTTCAAGCAGGTAGCGGTCGATCAATCAAGCGCACAACGTCGGCGCTTCGGCTTATTGGTAGTATTGCAAGAATTGAGCGCTCTGCTCCACTCCAGTCTGCGCAAGACCCCGTTCACCTTGGAACTTGACATTCCAGCCGAGATCGAACTCGATAGTTATCCTGGTTTGCTGGGCCAAGTATTTACCAATTTAGTCAATAATTCCGTCATCCATGGCTTGGAAGGTCGTAGTGAAGGACATATGCGCTGCTCGGCCAAGCAAAATGCCGACTATGTGATGATCACCTTCACCGATAACGGCAAAGGCATTCCTCCGGAAATCATCAATCGTATTTTTGAACCGTTTTTCACCACCAAATTCGGCCAAGGCGGCAGCGGTTTGGGTTTGAGCATTACTTTCAACATCATCGGCAATGTATTGGGTGGCAACATTCGCGTCATCAGTATGCCTGGGCAAGGAACGCGCTTTGAAATCAAGCTGCCGTTAATCGCTCCTGGCGACCGTGACAGCTCCGACCCCTTGCGCTCGCATCGATAGGCGGCGTGGTTTGAATTTGTAAAAAACAGATAAATTGAGCGCTTTTACGCCAGCGCAGCGCGCGAGCAAAAGGCGACATTAGGATATACTACGCCACATTTATTTTGCTCTGCGATTGCACAAATTAATACCATGCACCAATACCTAGATTTCATGCGTCACGTCCGTGACCACGGCAGCGTCAAGACCGACCGTACCGGTACCGGCACGTTGTCGACCTTCGGCTATCAAATGCGGTTTGACTTGAGCCAGGGCTTTCCGCTGGTAAGCACAAAAAAATTGCATTTGAAATCGATCGTGCATGAATTGATCTGGTTTTTGGCCGGTTCGACCAATATTGCTTATTTAAAAGAACATGGCGTCTCGATCTGGGATGCCTGGGCTGATGCGCAAGGTGAACTTGGCCCGGTATATGGCTCACAGTGGCGCAACTGGCCGACGCCGAACGGCGGCCACATCGACCAGATTACACAACTGATAAGCCAAATCAAGAGTAACCCCGATTCACGCCGCCTGATCGTATCGGCGTGGAATGTGGCCGACATTGAGCAAATGAAATTGCCGCCTTGTCATGCCCTATTCCAATTCTATGTTGCCGATGGTAAATTGTCTTGCCAGCTATATCAGCGCAGCGCCGATATTTTTCTCGGCGTGCCGTTCAATATTGCTTCCTATGCATTGCTCACCCACATGGTTGCGCAACAAACCGGACTGGCAGTCGGCGACTTCATCTGGACCGGTGGCGACTGCCATTTGTATGCCAATCATTTGGAACAAGTTGACTTGCAATTAAGCCGCAGTCCTTTACCGCTGACGCAATTGAAGATCGCGCGTCAGCCAGCTTCGATTTTTGATTATCGCTACGAAGACTTCGATTTCAGCGGCTATGAATTTCATCCGCACATCAAAGCCCCGGTCGCGGTGTAAGGGCACATGAGCATGTCCTCCATCACTCTGATCGTAGCGGTAGACCAACAGCGCGGAATCGGCATAGGGAATGCCATGCCTTGGCATTTGCCGGAAGATTTTGCCCATTTCAAGCGTACCACCAGCGGCCACCCCATCATTATGGGGCGCAAAACCTTTGAATCCATTGGCCGCCCCTTGCCGCAACGACGCAATATGGTCATCAGCCGTAACAGCGCTTGGCATGCCGAGGGTGTGGAAGTGTTCGCCAGTCTTGAAGCAGCCTGTGCCGCAGTGGCTGAGCAAGATAGTTTCATCATTGGCGGTGCCGACATTTACCGCCAAGCGATCGCCTTGGCCGACCGCTTGATTGTGACCGAAATCGCCGCCACCTATCCCTGCGATGCATTTTTTCCCGTCATCGACTTGTCCTACTGGCAGGTCGCGACGCGCGACCCGCACTATGCTGAGACACAAGATTTGCACTACCAATTTGTTACCTATACCAAAAAGTTTTAATTAATAAAACAATCCAACAGGGAAAATAATGTCCAGCGATGAATTTCACGTACATGGTCCGCATGACCACGAAGTTGAGCACGCAGCCGCGCACGGCAATAACGATTTCGCCGGACGGATCGCGGTCATGACTGCGATCTTGGCCACCGTCGGTGCCTTGTTCGGCTACGAGGGTGGTGCCACCCAAAACGATGCGGCCATGTTGAAGAATGATGCGGCGATCAGAAAGACCGAAGCCTCGAACCAGTGGAATTTTTACCAGTCCAAATCGAGCAAGCAAAACCTGGCTGAATTAGCCATGGTACTGCCTGGTGCTGACTCTGAAAAATACAAATCGGAAGTCGCGCGCTACAAGTCAGAAAAAGAAGACATTAAGAAGAAAGCGGAAGAGCTCGAAGCCCAATCGTCACATTTCGAAGAATTATCCGAACAAGCTTTGCACCAGCATCACCGCTGGGCGCAGGCAATGACGGCAATTCAGATCGCCATCTCGCTGGCAGCAATGACCTTGCTGACCAAAAAGAAGTGGCTGCAATTGACCTCCTACGGGGCGGCAGGCATCGGCGTTTTGCTGGCTGCGCTGGCCGCCTTACATATTTAAGAAAGCCTGAAGAAAGACCATCATGACAATTTATTTCCGCCTTGCCTTGGCTGCCGCCGCGCTCACCCTCAGTGCTGCGGCGTCAGCACAGACGTCGCAGTTCGTGCAAACGATTCCAGAATACTATCTGCCGAAAGACTTCAATTACTCGCTCGGCGCTGCTGCTATCTTCATGCCCAGCTATCAAGGTTCGAACGAGCGCCGCAAGGCGGTTTACCCCTTATTCGACGCGCACTGGAAGAACGGTTTTTTTCTCAGCACGGTCAACGGCCTCGGTTATAACTTTTCCAAAAGCGGCAATCTGCAGTATGGTTTGAGAATGTCGCTCGAAGGTGCGCGCGATGTCTCGCGCTCAAGTAAGTTACAAGGCTTGGGTGATGTCGCCACCACGATCGAGCCAGGTGCCTTTGCCAACTATCATATCAATCAGAATTATTCGCTGCTGACTTCGTTGCGCTACGGTTCCGGGGTAGATCATAATGGCCTGCAGGTCAGTTTTGGCGCCCGTGCGACCACTGAACTGAACGACAAGCATCGCCTGACCGCGACCGTCAGCGCGAACTGGGCGAATAGCCAATACATGCAGTCTTACTTCGGTGTCAACGCGACGCAATCACAAGCCAGCGGTTACACTCCATACACGCCATCGGCTGGTTTGACCGATGTTAAACTCGGTACCAGTTGGCACTGGACCATCGACACCAATTGGTCACTCACCACCGGTGCGACGATAAGCCGTTATAGTAACGATGTCAGTAAGAGTCCGTTCGTGTTCCAAAACAGTCCGGTCGTGGTTTATTCGGCAGCGAGTTACCGCTTCTGATCGACTTGCTGGCTGCACCGGAATGAAAAAAGTGAGCGCAGTGCTCACTTTTTTCATTCCGGCTGGCTCAGTGACAGAACTATGACTTGGCCACAGCCGGCATAAAAGTACAGATTTTTTTACATGACGCAGCACATATCTGAGAGAATTCGATTCTTTTAAAATTTCGGCGCGCAAGCGGTTGATGCAACTTGCCCAGGCGTCTCCCTTCCCAGAGCTTTTTGGAGACCACCATGAAATTCCGCTTCCCCATCGTCATCATTGATGAAGATTTCCGTTCCGAAAATACTTCGGGCCTCGGCATTCGCGCACTCGCCGATGCCATCGAGTCCGAAGGCATGGAAGTGCTCGGCGTAACCAGTTACGGCGACCTATCACAATTTGCCCAGCAACAGTCACGTGCCTCAGCCTTCATCTTGTCGATCGACGATGAAGAATTCGGCGGCGGCAGTGTGCTCGAAACCGATCATGCACTGAAATCACTGCGCGCCTTCGTCGAAGAGATACGCTATAAAAATGCCGATATCCCGATTTACCTGTACGGTGAAACGCGTACCTCGCGCCATATCCCGAACGATATCCTGCGCGAACTGCACGGTTTCATTCATATGTTTGAAGATACCCCGGAATTCGTCGCGCGCCACATCATCCGCGAAGCGCGCTCGTATCTGGATGGACTCTCACCGCCATTTTTCCGCGCCTTAGTCCATTATGCCAATGATGGCTCTTACTCATGGCATTGCCCTGGGCATTCCGGTGGCGTAGCCTTCCTGAAGTCACCGATCGGTCAAATGTTTCATCAATTCTTCGGTGAAAACATGCTGCGCGCCGACGTCTGCAATGCCGTCGAAGAACTCGGCCAATTGCTCGACCATACCGGTCCGGTCGCTGCGTCGGAACGCAATGCCGCGCGTATTTTTAATGCCGATCACTGTTACTTCGTCACCAACGGCACTTCGACTTCGAACAAAATGGTGTGGCACTCTACCGTCGCTCCGGGTGACATCGTGGTGGTCGACCGTAACTGCCATAAATCGATTCTGCACTCGATCATCATGTGCGGTGCCATTCCAGTGTTCCTGATGCCGACCCGTAATCATCTCGGCATCATCGGCCCGATCCCGCTCGAAGAGTTCAGCATGGAAAGCATCATGCGCAAGATCGAAGCCAATCCCTTCGCGCGCGAAGCGAAAAACAAAAAGCCGCGTATTTTGACTATTACCCAGTCAACCTATGACGGCGTGCTGTACAACGTCGAAGTACTGAAAGATTTGCTCGATGGTGAAATCGACACGCTGCACTTTGATGAGGCTTGGCTGCCGCATGCGACCTTTCACGATTTTTACAAAGATATGCATGCCATCGGCAAAGACCGTCCGCGCGCGAAAACATCGATGATTTTCTCGACCCAGTCGACGCATAAGTTACTCGCCGGGATTTCGCAAGCTTCGCAAATCCTGGTGCGCGAATCGGAAACCCGCAAGCTCGACCGCGACAGCTTCAACGAAGCTTATCTGATGCATACCTCAACCTCGCCACAATATTCGATCATCGCCTCGTGCGATGTCGCAGCGGCGATGATGGAAGCCCCAGGCGGCACGGCCTTGGTTGAAGAATCGATACTCGAAGCACTCGACTTCCGCCGCGCCATGCGCAAGATTGATGAAGAATGGGGCAAAGACTGGTGGTTTCAGGTATGGGGCCCGAATGAGTTCGCCGCTGATGGTATCGGTTCGCGCGAAGACTGGATTATCCGCGCCGAAGATGATTGGCACGGCTTCGGCAATCTGGCCGCCGGCTTTAATATGCTCGATCCTATCAAAGCCACCATTGTCACCCCGGGCTTGTCGCTCGAAGGTCAGTTCGGCGAAACCGGCATTCCGGCGTCTATCGTTACCAAATACTTGGCAGAACACGGTGTGATCGTGGAAAAATGCGGTCTCTACTCGTTCTTCATCATGTTTACCATCGGCATTACCAAGGGCCGTTGGAATACCTTGCTGACTGCACTGCAGCAGTTCAAAGATGACTACGATAAGAATCAGCCAATCTGGCGCATCCTGCCGGAATTCGCTGCCGCCAACCCGCGCTACGAAGGTCAGGGCCTGAAAGACCTGTGCCAAGGCATACATGCAGCTTACAAAGGCTATGATGTGGCGCGTTTGACGACGGAAATGTATTTGTCCGACATGCAGCCAGCCATGAAGCCATCGGATGCCTTCGCCATGATGGCGCATCGCGAAACTGAACGGGTCTCGATCGATGAACTCGAAGGTCGCGTTACGGCAATTTTGCTGACCCCTTACCCACCCGGCATTCCACTGCTGATTCCGGGTGAGCGCTTCAATCGCACCATCGTCGATTACCTGCGCTTCGTACGTGATTTCAATGAGCGCTTCCCTGGCTTTGAAACCGATTGCCACGGCTTGGTAAAGGCGGAAATCGATGGCAAACGCGGGTATTTCGTTGACTGTGTACGCGCCACTTCCGAGGGTGGTCGCTGAGCGCTCAAGCGCGTACAAGCTTAACATTTACACGCTGAACTAATGGATGGGAAAACAACAAGTTCTCCCATCCATTTTTTTGTCAAGCATTTCTTTTTCATCTGATTTATCATTTCATATCATTTGGCACAAGGCTCATCGGCGCCGCGAATTGGAGTACCATCGCAGCTCATAGCATCAATACAAGGCTCTGGTTTTATGATGGATAAACTCAATGAGTGACCTGCAAGGACTCATGTCACTCAAGCATGCTGACATTCTCGTCGGACAAACAATCAGCTGGCCGATTTACAATCAGGATGGTGCCATCCTGTTCGAGGCCGGCGTGCTGATTGAAGATCAGCGACAGCTCGAGCATTTGCTCGAAGTTGGTTATTGTGAAGCCGATTATCTGTGGGACAGCATCCCTGGCAAAATCGTCGCGCCGGTGCAAGCCGAGCCGGTGGCTGAAGTCAAAGCGAAACCTGCCGAAGAGATCAACAAAGAATCGGTTATCGAACTCGACAGTGTGCGTTGGACCGTCGGCGAAGTGTTTTATCTGCAAACCCACGACCAACAAGCGACGCGCTATACGGTGCGCTTGATCGGCTATGTCAAAAACAAATCTTTATTGGTGACCGCACCGACCATCGACGGCCGCGCGGTCAGCCTGCGCGAGGGGCAAACCTTCATCATCCGCGCCTTCCCTGGCAAGAAAGCCTATGCGTTTACAGCGGCATTGATCAAAAATGTCTACAGCCCGCACACTTACCTGCACCTCAGTTATCCCTCACAGGTGCGCTCGACCACAATACGCCAAGGGGCGCGGGCGGTAGTGAAAATCATCGCTTCCGTCACCATAGGCGCACCCGAACAAACCGCGACTGCCGTACTTGGCGATCTCAGCATGGGCGGCACCTCGGGCTTAATCAAGAAAGAACTCGGCCATAAGGGCGACACCGGCTTCATCAAGTTCAAAGTCAATGCCGCCGGCAGCGACGAATATTTATCCATCAAGGTGATGCTGCGTTCGCTGGCCGCCACCGAAAACGGCAAAGAGTTCCGTCATGGCTTTGAATTTGTCGATGTCTCGCCACAATCGAAACTGATCCTCTCGGCGTTTGTTCATCAAACCTTGGCCGAGATGGATTGAATCGACTGGGATGACTTCAGGTTTTAGGCAGGGTCACGCCTTGTTGACCTTGATATTTGCCGCCGCGATCTTTGTATGAGGTTTCGCAGACTTCGTCGCTTTCGAAGAACAACACTTGGGCGCAGCCTTCGCCAGCGTAAATTTTCGCCGGCAGCGGTGTGGTATTGGAAAACTCCAGCGTCACATAACCTTCCCATTCCGGTTCAAACGGGGTGACATTAACGATGATGCCACAGCGCGCATAGGTCGATTTCCCCAGGCAAATGGTCAGTACGCTGCGCGGGATACGGAAGTATTCCATGGTGCGTGCCAAGGCAAACGAGTTCGGTGGGATGATGCAGACATCGCCACGAAAATCGACGAAGGATTTTTCATCGAAGTTTTTCGGGTCGACAATGGTGCTGTTGATATTGGTGAAGATTTTGAATTCATCGGCACAACGGATATCGTAACCATACGAGGAGGTGCCGTAGCTGACGATGCACTGGCCATCGGCGCGTTCGCGTACCTGACCTGGCTCAAACGGTTCTATCATGCCGGTTTCGGCGGCCATGCGACGTATCCACTTATCTGATTTGATGCTCATTGCCATTCTCCTGCCCAATTAATCGTGCTTGCGATTTTACGCGAAATCGGCAGTCCAATCCGGCTTTATTCCCGCACAGGCAGGGGAGCCATAGGGGCGCGCAGCAGCAATCAACTCCTTATCTGGTGGAACCCAGGACGGCTAAAAAAAATTTGACGAGATAAATCTGTCTGTGTATTATTTAATTATGACTACAGTAACTAGCGATGGTTGAATGATGACTACGGTGACTAGCGAACTTTTAGACTCACGGCTTGAGACCATAGAAACACGGATAGATGGCAGGATATTGTCTTTAGAATCAAAAATCGACGCCAAATTTTCAAGCGTCGATGCAAAATTTGCGGAAATTCGCTCTGATATCCAAAAAAGCTCCGACATCTTGCGTGTAGAGATGCATAAAAATACCGCCGACATGATTAAATGGATGATCGCTACCGCGGCAGCACTGGGTGTTGCGATGATCACGGTCATGAGTTTTGCTCTCAATAATGCCAGGCCAAAGGCTACTGCGCAACAAGTCACTGAGCCAGTAACTTACCTCAGTCAAGCGGCGCAGCCGCTACCGGCGGCCACGCCGCAGCAAACCCCATCAATGCAGTAAGCGCAATCGCGCGCTTCGGCATTTTTTACGTCGCGCGCATTTCAGCCGCGGCCGTCTTGATGGCAGCACGAATCCGGTTATACGTACCACAGCGGCAGATATTTCCACTCATCGCCGCATCGATGGCGGCATCATCGGGCTGCGGATTACTGGCCAACAGCGCTGCCGCACTCATCAACTGACCGGACTGACAATAGCCGCACTGCGGCACATCATGCTTGATCCAAGCGCGCTGCAAGGCCTGGCCTTTAGTACCCGCCAAGGCTTCGATGGTGGCCACCTGATGACCGGCAGCGGCTTCCAGCGGTAACTGGCAACTGCGCACGGCAACACCATCGAGGTGCACGGTACAGGCACCACATAAGGCGGCACCGCAGCCGAATTTGGTACCGATCAGACCCAATTCATCGCGCAATACCCAGAGTAAGGGCGTATCGGCTTCGGATTGGCATTGGACTGCTGTGCCATTGACGTGCAGACTGGTGGTCATGAGATCTCCTGAGTAGCGTGACGGCCGGTGGCCGGCTGCGATTTATTTTTTGTACGAAGGGAAAAACAATTGCTGACCGTCGAGCTTGAAGCTGGCGATCTTACTCTGCCCTTCGGCCGAAGTGATCCACTCGATCAAGGCGCTGGCACCATGAAAATTGATGTCTTTGTATTTCGCCGGATTAACCGCAATGATACCGTAGGGATTGAACATCTTCGGATCGCCCTCGAGCAGCACGGCCAAGCCGGTCTTGGCTTTATAGGCAGCGAAGGTGGCACGATCGGTTAAGGTGTAGGCATCGAGTTGGGCTGCCATGGTCAATACTTCGCCCATACCAAGACCAGCCGAAATGTACGCACTGCCGCTCGGTTTGACGCCGGCCTGCTGCCAATACGCGCGCTCCATTTGATCGGTACCGGATTGATCGCCGCGCGAAACGAACTTTACTTTAGCGGCGACGAGCTTACGCAAACCGCTCATCAGTTCATGCTCGCCGCGCAAGCCGGCCGGGTCGGCGCTCGGGCCGACCAGAATGAAATCGTTGTACATCACATCGCGCCGATTGACCCCATGGCCGGCGGCGACGAATTGATCTTCGGCTGCGCGCGCATGGACCAAGGCGACATCGACGTCGCCATTCTTGGCCAACTCAAGTGCTTTGCCGGTACCGACAGAAATGACTTGTACCTTGATATGGGTGCTGGCTTCAAATGCCGGCAACAGCACCGTCAGCAAACCGGAATTGTCGGTACTGGTGGTAGTTGACAGGCGCACCACTTCGAGAGCGGAGGCGGCGCTGCTCCATGCCAGCAGCACCAAGGCGGAAAAAATAAGACGTTTCATCAGCATCACTCCTCAAATAGCTGTCTATTTTCGCACGGAAGCGCCTCAGCTCGCTGTGGTTGGCGCAAAACGCTGGACGCGGCGACCATCGATGTCGAGCATTTCAAAAAATACCGTTTTCGGTCGGGTCCACACTCGCCCATTAGCGCTGCGGTACACGATCACCGCGCTGAGATCAGCTTCTTGGGTCGCCTCACAGACAAACTCATAAATGCCGCCTTTGTAGTGACGAAAGCGCTGCCCGGCCAGCAAGGGTGCCGGGGTCGGGGTCGTCGCCGTCTCGGCGGCGGCGACGCTGACTCTGGACTGGTAATGCTTATTGAGGTAGTCATCGACTTTCGCCGCACTCAATTTATTCACCGCCACCAGCAAGTGTGGATCGACCGCGCTGGCGCGATACTGTTGTTGTAAGCGCTTGGCCACCGCCAGCAGCAATTGCGCCGCCACTTCGGCATCGGCTTCGGCCCGATGCGCCGTGCCGGCGAAGCGGATGCCGAGCGACTGCGCCAAGCGTCCCAAGGCATAGCTCGGCAAGCCAGGGAAAATGCGCCGCGCCAGCTTGACCGAACAAATCAAGCCGGTGTGACGCGTCGACAGACCCAGTCTGGCACTTTCGGCCAATAAAAATTTTTCATCAAAACTGGCATTGTGGGCCGCCAAGGCGTCGCTGCCGATGAAGTCAACGAGTTGTGGAATAACAACATCGGCTGGCGGTGCCTTTTGCACCATCTGTTGGGTAATCCCGGTCAATTCGGTGATGAAAGCCGGAATACGAACGCCACAATTGATCAGCGATACAAAGCGTTCCGTCACCACCCCGCCCTGTATGCGCAACGCCGCCACTTCGGTGACACGGGCCCCTTGATCCGGACTCATGCCGGAGGTTTCAAAATCGATCATTACTACAGGTTTTTCAAACATCGTCTCAATCCACGGTGTGCCGTCAAATTGCGCGGGCCATTCGGGCGCGGCGCTAAGCGTCAATTCAAAGGAAAATAACTTTTCATTTGACGGAACCAAATTAAAAAAATAGCATCATAAAATTCGCTGGTAAATTTCCTGCCAGCCATACGCTTTTCTGCGCGCAAAAACATCGAACCAAGCAAGCCCAGATGCCGTCGGCGCTGGCCTTAGTATGGCAGCAAGGGCGAGCGACGCAAAGCACCACCCCCTGCATTATCAGCGTAATCATGAAAAATTTCATACAAAGAAGATTCACACTGCCGGCCAACGATCTGTTTCACGATCATGTATACCGGCGCTTATGGAGCTCGATACTCATCAGCAGCTTCGGTGCGCAAATCACCATGCTGGCTTTGCCGCTGACGGCGGCAGTGATGTTACATGCGAGCGCGACGCAAATGGGTCTGCTGACCTTCATGGAAACGCTGCCGTTTGTCTTGCTCTCGCTACCGTCCGGTGTGTGGCTGGACCGCGTGCGCAAATTGCCCGTCTACGTGGCCGGCGAAAGCCTGATCGCGCTGGCCGTGCTCAGCGTGCCACTGGCGTGGTGGTTGGGCTGGGTAGGGATGGGCTGGTTGTATATGGTTGGCTTTCTGATCGGTTGTGTCAATACCGTCGCCGGAACAGCAGCGCAAATCGTCTTGACCCAGATTGTGCCGCGCGAGCGACTGGTCGAAGCCCATGCCAAAAATGCTCTGGCCAGTTCCGGTGCCGAAGTCGCCGGACCGGCCATGGCCGGCGCCTTGATCAAAATCTTGGGCGCACCGATCGCCCTGATTGCTGACGCCCTGCTACTGCTGAGCTCGGCCGTGATTCTACGCGGCATCCGTGTGCAAGAGACAACTCCAGCGCGCAGTGACAGCCATTTCTGGGGCGACCTGAAAGCCGGAGTCCAATTTGTTGCGCATAAGCCCTTGCTGATCGCGCTGGCCTGCACAGTTGGTGCCTGGCAATTTTTTTATAATGCCGCCTTGGTGGTGCAAATTCTGTTTGCCACGCGCGTGCTCGGCTTATCCGAGCAAGCGGTCGGTCTCAGTTATATGGGCATGGGTATGGGCACGATCGTGGCCAGTCTGTTCGGCTACCGCATCAGTCGCCAACTCGGACCTGGCCCTTGCATGGTGCTCGGCATCGGCCTGTGCGGGCTGGGCTGGAGTTTGGCGGCCGTCGCGCCGGCCGATGGCCGCGGGATTGCCGTGTTCGGCTTCATGCTGATGTGCTTCGCGACCGGCGGCGTGCTGATTTTCATCAATTTTCTGGCCTTGCGTCAAGCGGTGACGCCGGCACCCCTGCTCGGCCGCATGACCAGTACCATGCGCTGGCTCATCTTGATACCAGCCGGCCCCGGCGCACTCGCCGGTGGCTGGATCGGCCAGTATGCCGGCTTGCGCGCGGCGCTCGGGTTTGCCGGCGGCGGTGCCTTACTGCTAGCCCTGATCGCTTGGCATCATCCGGCGATACGCTCAATTCGCGTGCTGCCTGAGCTTAAATCTGATCCGGAAATGCCACAAAACTGATTTCTCGATTGCAAGTGTGTGATTAAAAGCGAGATAATGCCCGCTCTGTAATATATTAACGAGCGGGCACGGCACAACGCGGCACGCAAGCGGGTTCATGATCGCTACGGCAATGAATCTTTCGAGCATCAAACCAGGTCTTCCCATGTCAAACCCTCCATCCGAATCATTTCAACCGTATATACCGGCAGCGGCCCAACTGCCGGAGATGACGCCGCGCGCCTTGATTATGGGCGTCATCCTCGGGATGATTTTCGGCGCTTCCTCGCTGTATTTAGTGCTCAAAGTCGGTCTGACTGTAAGCGCATCGATTCCGGTCTCGGTAATCGCCATCACCTTGTTCCGGCTCTTCAACAAATTCGGTGCCAACGATTCCAGCATCCTCGAAAACAGTATCACGCAAACCGCCGGCTCGGCCGGTGAATCGCTGGCATTCGGCTTGGGCGTCACCATGCCTGCCATTATGATTCTCGGTTTCGACCTCGAGATATCGCGTGTGATGCTGGTCGGTTGCCTCGGCGGTTTGCTCGGTATCTTGCTGATGATCCCGCTGCGCCACACCATGATTGTAGCAAACCATGGTCAATTGAAATACCCGGAAGGCACGGCCTGCGCCGAAGTATTGAAAGCCGCCGCCACCGATGCTTCGCGTGCCGCTGCCGGTGAAAACAGCAATCCGCATGCGCAGGAAGATGCGAATCAGCGCGCCAAAATTATTTTCAAAGGCTTTGCCATCGGCTTGCTGTATAAAATCGTCAATGTCGCTCTGAAAGCTTGGAAAGACACGCCGGAAGTGGTGTTCGGTGCGCCGCTCAAGAGCGCTTCCTTGGGCGCGGAAATTTCCCCCGAGTTGCTTGGTGTCGGTTACATCATCGGCCCACGCATTGCCGCTGGCATGGCCGCCGGCGGGGTGATGTCGTACATGTTGCTGATCCCGTTGATCAAATTTTTCGGCGATTCGCTCAGCGTTCCACTGGCGCCGGCCACCAAGCTCATCAGCAGCATGGATCCGCATGATATTCGCAGCGCCTACGTGCTGTATATCGGTGCCGGTGCCGTCGCCACCGGCGGCTTGATCAGCTTGCTGCGCGCCTTGCCGACGATTTGGCGCAGCATGCGCAGCGGTTTGTCGGGTTTGCGCAAACAAAAAACTGCCCGCAACACGGCCATGCCGCGTACCGAACAGGATATTCCACTGAAGTGGGTGTTCATCGGCGTGCTGGCGATTATCGCCGTCATCACCTTCTCTGCCCCGCTGCACATGAATTTTCTCGGTGCGCTGCTGATCCTGTTGTTCGGTTTTTTATTTTCCACCGTCTCGTCCCGCTTGACCGGTGAAATCGGTTCTTCATCCAATCCGATTTCGGGCATGACCGTCGCCGCGCTGTTATTTACCTGTTTGATCTTCTTGTTGATGGGTTGGACCGGTGGGCAATACTACGTCACCGCCCTCTCGGTCGGGGCCATCGTCTGCATCGCCTGTAGCAATGCCGGCACCACCTCGCAAGATCTGAAGACCGGTTTTTTGGTCGGTTCCACCCCGCGTTTGCAGCAATATGCGATTCTGGCCGGTGCCTTGTCATCGGCCTTGATTCTTGGCCCTATCCTGTTGAAACTCAATGATGCCGGCACGGTGTATGTACCGATTGCTCAAATTGCCGCGGGCTTGCAAACCGATGCGGCGCGCTTAAGCGAAACGGCCGCTTTACAAGGCCCGCAAGCCGAAACCGACCATGCCGTGTATCGGGTCTGGCATAAAACCGATACGGTCGGCGCACCGGCCGGCAAATACTTGGTGGCTGCCGACGGCAACGTCGTGTACTTGGTCGATCCCGGCATCAACGGCAGTTACAAGCAACGTCCCGATGGCAGTGAAGTGACCAAGTACGACGCCCCTAAGGCAGTCTTGATGTCGTATATCATCAAAGGCATTCTCGACCGCCAGTTACCGTGGACCTTGGTGCTCTTCGGTGTGGTGATCGCGCTGATTCTGGAAATGGTCGGCATTCCTTCTCTCGGCTTTGCCGTCGGCGTGTATCTGCCCCTGTCGTCGTCGACACCGCTGTTCATCGGCGGCATGATACGTTGGTTGGTTGACCGCCGTAACAGCAAGCTGGCGCAATACCGCGATTTAAACCCGGAACAAATGCAAGCAGCCGGCGACCGCAGTGCCGGCGTGTTGCTGTCGTCCGGTTATATTGCCGGCGGGGCCTTGGCCGGGATTGTGATTGCGTTTTCCGCCGGGCTCCTGAGCCATGTCGATAAGGCACTGGAAACTTGGGCGCTGGCGCATAACCCTTTCTTCCAAGGCAGCCATGCCGATGCGCTCTCGATGATTCCGTATCTGCTCATCGCCGGCCTGTTGTACTGGGTCGGGCGCGAAAAAAATCGTGCTGCGTCGTAAGCACACAAAAAAGCAATAGCAGCAAACAATAAGCGGATGCGAGCCCAACTCGCATCCGCTTTTTTGATCCCGATTGGCCTTACAATGGCACACCTATCTATTTACCAGAAAAAGCATGAGCATCTCTCCTATTCTCGATTCTAAAAATCAAGCCGTCGCCGTCGGTGACATCGTGCGCGTGCTCAGCTTGAGCACCGCCTTCATCAAAAGCTTTCCGGAAGAGGAAAGAATACTGATCGAATCGATGGCCGGACAATTTTTTAAAGTCATCGCGCTCGATGAAGATGGCTACCCCTGCGTCATGCGCGAGTGGCATGATGAACACGGTATTTTGCAAACCCATGTAATCGGGCTTGATTCGGAAGAGATGGAAAAGATTTGAAGCTCGACCAGTGAGCGCAGCACTGGTCGCAACAGCCAGCGTTTACTGGATGTAATTGAACAGCGATAAACTCGAAATTTTCACAAACGACTGCTGGGCCGCTTGCAAAGTGGTTTGCTGCATAGTCAATTGGGTGATGGTTTTGGCGTAATCGATATCCTGTATCGATGACAAGCTCGCCTTGTAAGCCAAGTCAGTAGTGGCACCGGCATCGTCGAGGGTACTGATTTCCTTCATGCTCGAACCACCCTGAGCACGCGCGACGAGCACATTATTAATCGAGGCGTCGAGATTATTATTCGCCTGCATGAGAACTTTATTGAGATTACCGCGTCCGGTTGAATCAAGCACCGGGGTTTTAAGGGCATTGATCGCATCGGTCAGGGTTTCAAAAATATTCTGATTTCCCGGCTGTACCGTGAAATTATCCCCGGGTGCCGGCGCGGCGGCCAAGGTCACGCTGACGCCATCAAACTTCACCACTTGGGGTGTAGTCGCGCCGGTATACGGAGTACTCGGCACCACGAGGGCACCGGTCGTGGTGTTGGTGACGGTGAAATTGACACCGGTATTGTCGAATGCGATCTTATAGTTATTTCCAGTCAAACTGGCTGCCGTGGCCGGATCAACTACCGCGGCGGCCGTCGTCGTGCCGGTATTGGCGCTGCCGGAGACAATATTGAATTGATTGGCCGAGGTGCGGATATTGCCGAAAATTTGATCGCCGGGCGCACTCATGGGTATTTGGCGCGAGGTATCGACTTGTAAAGAACGCTGGCCTTGATCACCGTTATAGGTGGCACCGCCGGCGGTTTGTGTATAGGGCGCGGTGGTAGTCGAAAAACCGGAAAACAGATACGAGCCGGTGGCATCGGTGGAATTGGCTTGACTGAGCAGTGAGCTCAAGTTGCCCTGTAATTCGGTCGCCAGCGCGGCACGGTCGCTGTCGGCCAAGGTGCCGTTACCGGCATTGACGATCAGGGTCTTCACATTTTGCAAGGTGGTGGTGATATTACCGAGCACGCCGTCGGCAATGCCGAGATTATCATTGGCATATTGTCGATTGACGCCATACTGTTCGTTGATCGCCTGCGCTTGGGTGATCACCAAGGCGCGCGCCGAACCGATAGGGTCGTCGGCTGGCGACAAAATTTTCTTGCCCGATGCCGCTTGTTGCTGAGTACGATTGACGGCCGATTGCAAATCACTGATTTGCGAGCCGCCATTCTGAAACAGCATGCTGGTACTGATGCGCATAATAACCTCTACTGTCCGATGGTCAACAGTGTTGCAAACAACTGGCTGGCCAGTTGCATTAATTTTCCAGCCGCCTGATAGGCTTGCTGGTATTTCAATAAATTCGATGCTTCCTCATCCAGATTCACGCCCGATACCGATTGCTGCGCATTCGTGGCATTCTTCAGCAAGGCCGTTTCGGAATCACTGGTGACTTGCACCTCATTGGTTTTATTCCCGATCTGGCTGACGAACTGCGCATACGCGCCCTGTATCGTGGTGGTACCGCCGATGAGACCGGTCTGAGTCTGAATTTTTTGCATCAGCAAGGCATTGCGGTTATCGCCAGTACCGCTGGTATTGGGACCGACATTGAACACATCACCATTGGCCGGTGTGCCAGTGAGACTGAAGCTGACACCACTGTAACTGTAGGTCGCCCCATTACTATAGGGAACCGCGGTGCCGGCCGGATAAGTCGTGGCCGTAGCGCCGTTGGTCACGGTGACATTCGCCGTCGCCGGAAAGCCGCTCAAAGTCGCGGCGGCGCTGTTAAAAGTCAGTTTGGCCGTGGCTACTGGTGTCGACGCCGACAAAGTGAAGCTGTCGCCAGTGCTCGGTGCAGTACCATTATCTTTAATGGAAAAACTCATGCCATTGACGCTGATGGTCGAACCACTGCTATACGGCACGGTGGCAGGTGGCGGGTAATTGGTGGTCACTCCTGCGACCGTCTGCGCCACCGTGGCACCGGCAGGGAAACCGCTCAAACCGGTACCGGCAGTGTAAGTCAGGCTGACCGGCGTGCTGACCGCACTCGCGGCGAAGGAATCATCGGTTTTCACCGCACTGATGCTGGCAGTCAACGATGTACTGGCAGCGGCAACGGCGGAATCGAGCGTGCCGCCAGTGATTTTTCCAGTGCCGGTATTGGTCGAGGGGAAGCTGGTCGAATAGGGCGTGCCGACCGCGAATTTATTCGGGTCTGTCAAGGCGACCGCGAAACTGGAAGCGGCACCGGCAGTCGGACGAATCAAGAAACTGTCGCCAGCCGCCGGTACCGCGGCAGCCGGTGGTGGCGATAATTGAAAATTGACGCCGTCAAAATTAATCGGCAAGCTCGCGGACGATTGCGTGACCCCATCCGACATGCGCGTAACGACGTAGTTACCACCGGCGAATTTTAAATTGTAATCACTGGTCGTGAGCGCGGCAACATTGGTGATCGAGGCACTGATACGGGCTGAACTGACGTTGGTGACATTGGGCGTCGACACCACTGGGTTGATGTTGAAAATATTCGTGCCGGTGGCACCGTTGAGATCTTGTCCAAGGCTTTGCTGCTCATTGATGGCCGTGGCAACGGCCACCGCCACCCGACCTATCGAATTCTGGGTAACGTCCAGTACATTGCTGCGAAAATCATACAAGCCGCCCAGCGTACCCCCGGGTAAGCCGTTTTCCGGAATCGGCACCACTGCGCCGTTCGAGACATAGGCCACTTCGATGCGCGTCGGATCAGTCGGGGAAATCGCCGTTTGCAAGGGATTTGGCACGGTACCCATCACCAGCGGCTGACCGTTACCAATAAAGACATTAAATTGACTCCCTTGCGGAACCACCGACACCGAGGTCATCTTACTTAACTGGGTCACCAGCAGATCGCGTTGGTCGAGCAAATCATTCGGCTGTCCGCCGCTGGAACCGCCCTGCGCCTTGCTGATCGCATCATTCAATTGGGCAATCTGGGTGGCATAGCCATTGATGGTGCTCACGGCCGAGCTGATCTGCCCATTCACATCGGTACTGATTTGGTTGACTTGGTTTTGCAAACCATTGATACGACCGGCCAAAGATTGCGCCGAAGCTAACGCTGCCTGACGTGCCGCAGCACCGGCTGTGCCATTCGGGCTGGTGGCCAGATTTTGTATCGAATTGAAAAAGGTCTGCAAAGCCGGCGACACACCGGCCGTCGGGTCGGCCACCGTCGTATTCAAACCATTGATCTGAGATAGAAAGGCATCGGCCTGCCCTTTAGATGTGGTCGCGGCATTGACTTGCAAAGTGATATATTGGTCATACTGGCGTTGAATTTGACTCACCGACACGCCCTGCCCGACAAAGCTGCCGCCGACATTTTGCGCGGGATTGGCGGTTTGAATCGTCACTTGGCGACTGTAACCAGGAGTTGATGCATTAGCAATATTTTGACCGGTAGTACTGATCCCCAATTGCGCTGCAGCCAACGCCGATTGCCCGATGTTGAGAATATTTACACCCATGATTCAACCTATCTATGTGCTGATGTGCCGATGTACAAAGTAACACCGAACACTATGTTGTCGGTGCAATCGGGAAAAACTTTAATGTTATTGAGGAATAATGCCAAAACAAAAGCTTTCCTCAAGCGGAAAGGTTCTGTTTGATCAAACGACTGAGCTTGTTGGCATACTGCGGATCGGTGGCATAACCGGCTTTTTGCATGCCGACGGCGAAGCTGCTGGCATCCTTGGAATTGGCGATGACATTACTGTAACGTGGATTATTCGACAACATATGGGCATAATCTTTGAAGGCGTCACTATAACTGTCATAAGCCTTGAATTTTTCCACGCGGCGCTGCGCCACCCCATTGACGTATTCGGTTGTGACGGCGTCCACCGTTTTGCCCTTCCAAGCGGAGGTGGCTTTCATGCCGAACACATTGTGACTCTCACTGCCGTCGACGGTTTTAATTTGCTTTTTACCCCAACCAGTTTCCAAGGCGGCTTGGCCGAGCATGAATTTGGCTGGGATACCAGTAGTCTTGCTGGCTTCTTCGGCATGGGCCGCGAGTTTTTTCTGGAATTCACGCGCCGGACTCTCGATGCTGGCTTCGGTCTTGCTGGCGGTGGACGCCGGCTGATCTAATTTGACGTTCTTGAGATAACTGTCGATGGCGCGGGCATTCGATGCCGGTACAGAGCCATCTTGCGTAGCTTGTAACACCTTATTGCCAGCATTGAGCGTCATTTGCTTGACCAAGGCGTCGGCCAAGCCAACCCCACGGTCCGCCATTTTTTGCGTCAGTTGCTGATCGAGCATCGAGGTAAAGGTGCGCGTTTGTTCGTTATCGAAGGGACTGTCCTGACCACCGGCCTGACGCATAGACTTGAGCATCATGTTCATGAACAAGGCTTCAAACTGCTTGGCGGCGGCGCGGATCGATTCCGGCGAATTATCTTTGACCGTGTTTTTCAAGCCATCGAGACTACGTGAGTCTATGGCCAGGCTTTGATCGGAAAGAGCGGGTCCTGCAATCATGATACGGCCTTTATATGATTTCCAATTCCGCGCGCAAGGCACCGGAAGCTTTCATCGCCTGCAAAATCGCCAGCAAATCCTGCGGCGTGGCGCCGATAGAGTTGAGCGCCTTCACCACGTCGGACAAGGAAGTCCCCGCTTTCAACAATTGTAATTGCCCGGCATCTTTGGCGATGGTAATGGTGGAATTGGCCACCGCTGCAGTTTGTCCGGCAGCCAAGGCATTCGGTTGACTGGCGCTGTTATCGGTATTGATGACGACCGACAAATTGCCATGCGCCACCGCGCAGGCGTCGAGCGTAACGGCCTGGTTCATGACGATGGAACCGGTACGGCCATTGAGTATGACTTTGGCCACGGTTTGCGCCGGCGTGACATCAATGCTTTCCAATGCACCGAGAAATGCTACTCGCAGATCGGCACTGAGCGGCGCTTTCACTTGGATCGCGCGGCCATCGAGTGCGGCGGCAGTATCGGCACCGAAGCGGCGGTTGATCGCGTCCACCACCCGACTGGCCGTGGAAAAATCGGAGGTATTGAGTTCCAACTGTATGGTGGACCCCTGCGCCAAGGCATTCGGCACCGCCCGCTCGACGGTGGCACCGGCGGCGATACGGCCGACATCGAGATGATTGACCTGGGCTTTACTGCCGTTGGCAGAAGCACCGACACCGCTGACGAGCACACTGCCCTGCGCCATCGCATAAATCTGACTGTCGGCACCTTTCAATGGCGTCATCAGCAGCGTCCCGCCGCGCAGACTTTTTGCATTCCCCATCGATGACACCGTGACATCAAGGGTTTGGCCCGGCTGAGCAAACGAGGGCAAGCTGGTCGTGACCATGACGGCCGCAACGTTTTTGAGTTGCAAGCTCGTTCCAACCGGCAGCGTCACACCCATTTGCTGTAGCATGCTGACGATGCTCTGCACCGTAAACGGGGTTTGCGTGGTTTGATCACCACTGCCATCGAGCCCGACCACGAGACCATAGCCAAGCAGCTGATTCTGCCGCACCCCAGCCACGCCGGCGAGGTCTTTCAGACGCTCGGCATGCACGGCACCGCTGGCCGTGCCGACCAGCGCCACGACGGCACACAGACGAAGCACAGCAACAGCGTAACGGGATAGGGACGAGATAGTCATGGCTCTGCCAGTTAATTACAGGGGAAGGAAGCTGAGGAAAAAGCGCGTCAGCATGGAAGTCATTTCCGCTTGATCGAGATGCGAAGTCGAGCGGTATTCAAATTTCGCGTCAGCCACTTGGGTCGACGATAATGCATTGCCGGCCGCGATCGTTTGCGGATTAACGACACCGGAAAAACGCACGAACTCGCCACCCTTGTCAAAGCCAAGTTGCTTCTCGCCGCTGACGATCAAATTCCCGTTGGGCATGACATCGATGACGGTAACGGTGATCGTGCCGGAAAAATTATTACTGGCATTTTCGGCACCGGCTTCGCCGAATT
Organism: Undibacterium sp. CCC3.4; assembly: GCF_034347425.1. Lineage (GTDB taxonomy): Bacteria > Pseudomonadota > Gammaproteobacteria > Burkholderiales > Burkholderiaceae_D > Undibacterium. The sequence goes on along the minus strand of NZ_CP133779.1, from coordinate 3,192,561 downwards.
TATTCGCACTCGTTACCTTCAAACCACCTTGCGCAGCGGTTGTGGCTGGCATACCGAAAATCTGCGGCGTGGCGAACGAGACGCTGCCCGATTTACTACCCGAAGTCGCCGAAGTTTTACCGGCCGTGGTTTTTTCGCTGAGATTAATCGTCAAGACATCGCCGACCATCCGCGCCTTAGCATCTTCGTATAAAGGCCGATACGAAGCAGTCTGAAAAATCGCTCCATTGACTTCGCGCAGCGGCTTGGCCGATTGCGCCGGCAAACTCATGGGCTGACGCACGATAGGCGTTGGCGTGACGGCGCAGGCGCTTAAGCCGGCGGCGCACAACAACATACAATAGACACTGTTTCTCATGGCGGCTCCTGTCACACTTTACATTTGCGATAAACGCGTCAACATCTGATCGGATGTGGTGATCGCTTTACTGTTCATTTCGTAGGCACGCTGGGTCTGTATCATATTCACCAGTTCGGAAGCGACATTCACGTTCGAGGTTTCGATGTAATTCTGCGCCAACGAACCGGCACCGTTGGTGCCCGGTGTATTCGTCGCTGGTGCGCCGGAAGCGGCGGTTTCGGCATACATATTCGCACCCAAGGCTTGCAAACCGGCCGGATTGATGAAAGTCGCCAGTTGCAAAGAGCCGACCTGTACTGGGTTCACCGAGCCGGGCTGGGTTACCGACACCGTACCATCGAGTCCGACGGTAATACTTTGCGCATTGGCCGGAATCGTGATCGCCGGTTGCACCACGAAGCCACTGGCCGTCACCAATTGCCCTTGATTATCACTTTGAAACGAGCCATCGCGCGTGTAACCGGTAGAACCGTCCGGCATCAGGACCGGGAAAAAACCGTCGCCCTGAATCGCCACGTCTTTGCTGTTACCGGTTTGCTGCAAATTACCCTGAGTAAAAATTCGTTCAGTCGCAACCGGCCGCACCCCGGTACCAAGTTGCAAACCCGATGGCAATTGTGTTTGCTGAGAGCTTTGGGCACCCGGTTGACGTAAAGTTTGGTATAACAAATCTTCGAATACGGCGCGCGAACCTTTGAAACCGGTGGTACTGACGTTGGCGAGATTATTCGAAATCACGTCCATCTGCGTTTGCTGCGCATCCAAACCTGTCTTGGCAATCCATAAGGAACGTATCATTTGTTTTCTCCCTTGACCCTTGACGGCCAATTATCAGTATTCAGTATGCACCAGTCGATCTCAACTCAAAGACAGGATCTGCGTGGCTTTTGTCGCGTTGTTCTCGGCATTCGTCATCAATTTCATTTGCATTTCAAAATTGCGACCGAGATTAATCATCGACACCATGCACTCCACCGCATTGACATTACTGCTCTCGAGCATGCTGCCAGCCACGCTGACCGTTGGATCGGCATCGGCGGTGCTGCCATCTTTGGTTTTAAACAAGCCGTCGTCGCCGCGCACGATATTCGATTCCGGTGGATTGACCAGTTTCAAACGCCCGACTACCTGTATGGAATTCGGTTGCGAACCGCTGGGGATGCTGGAAATCGTTCCATCCTTCCCTATCGTCACCCCCACCCCAGGTGGTATCGTGATCGGGCCACCTTCGCCCAACACATTCAAACCATCTTGGGTTTGTAAGACGCCGTTTTCATCGGTTTTCAAACTGCCGTTGCGCGTCAAGCCTTCCGAGCCATCGGGCTTTTCTACCGCCAACCAGCCGGAACCTTGAATCGCCACGTCGAGCTCGCGCCCGGTCAACTGCAAACTGCCGCCGGAAAAATCGGCCCCGACCGTGGCATCAACCACAAAGGCACGCGTCGGCAATTCACCACCAATCACTGGAACTGCGCGAAACGAATCGAGTTGCGCGCGAAAACCGGTGGTCGAGACGTTGGCAAGATTATGTGCCACCGTCGCCTGTTGTTCCAAAATATGACTGGCACCGGTCATGGCGGTATAGACTAAACGATCCACGGCAGTTTCCCTTCAATCAGCAAACCAGGCATTAACGCAGATTGACCAGCGTTTGCAGTACCTGATCCTGGGTTTTAATGGTTTGCGCATTAGCTTGATAAATACGCTGCGCGGTAATCATGTTGACCAATTCGCCGGTCAGATCGGTGTTGGAATCTTCGGTCGACGATGAGGTCAACACCCCGAGGCTGCCGGAATTCGGCGGGCCGGTCAGGGCTTGACCGGAAGCGGCGGTCTCGGCCCATTGATTGCCACCCAACGATTGCAAACCGTTAGGATCGGTAAACGATGCCAATACCACCTGACCGAGCACCTTGGTCTGACCATTGGTGTAACTGCCGACGATGGAGCCATCCTTGCCGGTATTGAACTTCGATAATTTTCCCGAAGCAAAACCATCCTGCTTCATGGTACTGACACTGAAGGTTGAACCAAACTGGGTGGTACTGGTGTAATCAAACTTGATCGCAATGGCGGCGGTATTGATAGGCGTCACCGCACCGGAAGAGACCGGCACGATCATCTTAAGTGCCTCTGGGCTGGTGGCCGAAAACGATGGCGTCGCGCTTTGCAAAGCACCGAGATTGTTGAAGGCCAGCTTGCCGATCGGGGTCGCCGCCGTGCCGGTCGGCGTCAGTGCGCCGGCGGCATCAAAGCGATTCCCATCAACGGTCGCGTAGACATTCCACTCTATCGTTCCGGCCGTGGCCGGCGGCGTGGTGACCGGATCAACGCGCACATAAAAGGTTTGCAGCACATGCGAGTTACCGAGACTATCATACACCGTGGTCGAGGTCGCATTATTATATGAAGTCGGGGTGGCCGGATCGAAAGCGATCGGCGTGATCACCGGCGGCGTCGTTACCGGCAATTGCGTGCCCGGGACGTTTTCGGTCGAATCAAGATTCATGATCGCATTCGTGACCTTGGTTTGCGCCGGCGCGATATCAGAGGTATTGATATTGATCGGCGCGGCCGCACCGGTCGAGAGCACGCCGTTGACGTCGGCCACATAGCCGGTCAGTTGCGAATTATTCGAATTAGTGATGTAGCCGTTTTTATCGAGTTGAAACTGACCATTGCGCGAATACGTGATCGCGCCATTGGTATTCATACGAAAAAAGCCATTGCCGTTGATCGCGATGTCGAGCGGGTTATTCGAAGAACTGATATTACCTTGTGTAAATTGCTGCGCCACATCCGCCACCCGCACACCGATACCGGCGGTGTTCGCGGCTGCACCACTGAGCGAATTGGCATAGACGTCGGCAAACTGCGTTTGCGCCTGTTTAAAACCGACTGTATTGGCATTGGCAATATTATTACCAATCACGTCGAGCTGCTTGGATGAGGCATTCAAGCCACTTAAACCTTGTTGGAAACCCATAATTTTTCTCCCTGAGATGAAAGCTCAAACCGGCACCGCAATGCGGGCCTCTATGTTTTAGTAAATTTGCACCACATCACTGACATTAATCGCGCCCATATTGCTGGCGAGATTCAATTTCACCCCCTGTGCGCTCGAAGAAACGCTAGCGACCATACCGAATTCCAAATTAGTTGGCGCGACAGTGACGCCGTTATTGGTGGCGCTGACATTGAAGGTATAGTTACCGTCGGGTGCCGTGGCACCGCTATCAGTTTTACCATCCCAGCTCATGCTGTTGGTACCTTGAGCCACCGCACCGAGGGCAATCATGCGCACCACTGCGCCGGAGGCATCAGTCACGGCCACCGAGGCATTGCTGACATTTTGTGGCATCGTCACGCCATACACGGCTTTACCGCTGGTCAAGTTGAGTGTATTCCCATGTGCCAGCACGCCATGACCGATCATATTGGCCGACTGTAAGTTTTGACTGGCTTGAAAGTTGCTGTTGAGGCTATTGACCGAGGCATTCAATTGATTGATCCCGGTCACCGTTGACAATTGCGCTAGCTGGCTAGTCACCTGGGCATTATCCATAGGATTCAAGGGATCTTGATTTTTCATCTGTGTGGTCAGCAAAGTCATGAATTGATTTTGTGCCGACTGCACCGACGTAGCGGTCGAGGTCTTGCCATTCATTGTGGTCAGCAAAGAGGAATCAACCGTATTCGTTTGTATCGTGGACATTCATTTCTCCTAAATGAGTCTTACTGACCCAGGGTGAGCGTTTTTAATAACATGGCTTTGGCCGAATTCATGGTCTCGACATTGTCTTGGTAGGAGCGCGAGGCCGATATCATATTGACCATTTCTTCAACAACATTCACATTCGGCATCGCGACATAGCCTTTTTCATCTGCCAGCGGATGCTTGGGGTCGTACATTAACTTGGGCGGCGTGGCATCTTCGACCACTTGGGAAACCTTGACCCCGGTCGAACTGGTACCTTCGACTGGCGTGGCACTGAACACCACTTGCTTGGCGCGATATGGCTGCCCGTTCGAGCTCGTCACGCTGTCGGCATTGGCCAGATTACTCGAGACCACATTCAGACGCTGTGCCTGAGCACTCATCGCCGAACCGGCTACATTAAAAACATTAAACAGCGACATGATGATTACCCCTGAATAGCCGCAAGCATATTGCGGATTTGCATATTTACCATGGTCAATGCCGCTTCGTAATGCACGCCGTTATCGGCAAACTGATTGCGTTCGACATCCATATCGACGGTGTTACCGTCGACATTGCCTTGCACCATATTGCGATATTGCGGTGTCATACCGGCCGCCGAGCCACTGGCATCGAGATGGGCCGCCGCGGTTTTATTGAGCCCGGCGCTGACCTGGCCATTGTTAGCTTGCAAGGCACCGCTCAAGACGGCTTTGAAGTCGATGTCACGCGCTTTGTAATTCGGCGTATCGGCGTTGGCGATATTCGATGCCAGCAATTGCTGGCGTTGACCACGAACCGACAAGGCGGTTTGTTGAAATCGAAATAAGTCATCCAGTTTAGTCACAATCCACCCCTCCGGTTCGGCCCTGCGGTTTTGTTACGGTTTTCCATCTGTTCCATAATAGGTCAAGCAACACGGCTTCAATTGCTCGATCAAGTAGGGAAAACCAGGCCTATTCGTCACTTCAAGCCGCGCCTCAAGGTTTAAGATGGGTGATCGACCAAGCTTGTGAAAGTCTATTATGTTCAATTACCCGGCAACGCTGCGCCGTTTGGCACTGCTCTGGCTGGCCAGTCTTGCCAGCACCACCATGGCAGCGAATAACATAGCCGAACAGCAAGATCATGAAAGCCTGCGCAATCTGGCTACTGACTACATGCAACAACTGGCCAAGTCGCAAGCCGGTTCAGCCACCATCAGCATCGGTGCGGTCGACCCACGTCTGAACTTGGCTGCATGCGATGCCCTCAGCGCATTTTTGCCAGCGGGCAGCAAAGCCTGGGGCAAGACCACGGTCGGCATACGCTGCGCTGGCCCGGTCGCATGGACGCTCTACTTGCGCGCGAATGTACAGATCACGGCCGACTACTATGTTGCATCCAGAACACTTACGCGCGGCCAAGTATTGACCGCCGATGACCTGAGTAAAATTCGGGGTGAAGTGTCGAACTTTGCCAGCGGCGTGGTCAGCAATCCCGAGCAAGCAATCGGCAAGGCGATCCAGTTCTCGTTAAGCTCAGGCAGCGTGCTGCGCCCCGATGCCTTGAAAAACCCACCGGTAGTGCAACAAGGGCAATCGGTACGGGTAGTCAGCAATGGAGCTGGTTTTCAAGTCACTACCGATGGCCAAGCTCTGAGTAATGCGGCCGAAGGCGAGATGGCGCGGGCCCGTACCAGCTCCGGTCTGACCCTGAGCGGCATCGCCAAAGCAGGTGGAATCATAGAAATCAGCAATTGAATGAAAATTTTTTGCCCTTAATATTAAAGTTTGAAATTACCCAGCCGATAACCGAATTGTAGATGTAGATAATTCCTATCCCAAAGGGTATCGCTGTGAAAATTGATGACACACTGAATAAGACGACGACACTGCCAGTCAGTCCGCCGCCTGTCCGTACCGATAAAGCGCCGGAACGAGTAGCTACTGCTCCGACGCCATCGATCAACGTACAGATTTCTCCGCTTTCCACCCAGTTGCAAGCAATGCAAAGCACTCAAGCGAGCAGCGCTGTATTTGCAAGCAAGAAAGTGGAGGAGATAAAATTAGCCATTTCAGAAGGTCGTTTTCAGGTCAACTCTGAAAAAGTTGCCGACGGCTTACTGGAATCCGTGAAAGATTTACTCAACGCCAGAAAACGTTAAATGACCAGTCCTAGTACGAATGACGCTGCAATTTTGCAGTGTTTGCAAGACGAATATGCCATGATGAGCGCGCTCTCCACCTTACTGAGCGGCGAACAAGCTGCCCTCGTGGGCGGCGATATTGAAGCGCTCAAGCGCAGCAGCGCAAACAAGGCGGAATTACTCAGCAGCATTTCAATATGGGAAAAAAAGCGTGTCGCGCTACTCAGCGCCGCCGCTTACAGCAATGATTTGGCAGGTATGCGCGCGTATTTGGCAGCCCATGCCGAGGCCAGCACGATTCAGTTGTGGGAAGACTTACTGTTGGTTTCGACCGAAGCCAAAGAAAAGAACCGCAGCAATGGCTTATTGATCAGCCGCCGCCTGTCGCAAAACCAGGCTGCACTCGGGGTCTTTCAACAAGGCGGCAGCGCCGGCTCCTTATACGGCCCGAATGGCCAATCCACCATCAAAGCACCAAGCGGCAAAGGCATGGTCGCCAGTTAAGCAGTATTCACGGGCTGCCGGACAGAGCACGACAGCGTGCTACCTGGCCGCAGCAGCCTCAAGCGGCACATCCACCACCGGATCAGGCAAGACCGCCAACACCGTGACACTGACGCGCCGATTGCGCGCACGCCCCTCGACCGTCTCATTACTGCCTAAAGGTAGTTTGGCACCCTGCCCGACGGCACTCACACGCATTTCATCGACGCCATTTTCGGTCAGCAAGCGCGCCACAGTACTGGCACGCACGGCCGAGAGCTCCCAATTAGAGGGGAAAATGGAATTACGTATCGGTAAGTTATCGGTATGACCTTCGACTTGAATCGCGTGGGTATCGATTTTCAATACACTGGCAATAGCGCTTAAGGCCGCAACCGAATCGGGACTCAGGCGCGCCTCACCGGTAGGGAATAATAAGCTGGCATTGATTTCTATGGTCACACCACGACTGGTTTGCGTGACCCTGACCTTACCCTCACGTACCAAGGGTTCGAGCGCGGCCATGATGTCGCGCGCCACACTGGTCATTTTTTCTCGTTCCTTGCGCAAACCCTCATTGGCACGTTGCTTAATCAAAGGCAATGGATCGAGTTTGAGCAGCGGATCGACCGCCGTTGTCGGCAAGGTGCCGACGGTCGGCGGCTTATTGCTGAACGCACCAGTCAATGAATTCGACAAGACCCGGTATTTTCCTTCATTGACAGAAGAAATGGCATACATGACAACAAAAAAAGCAAACAGCAAGGTAATGAAATCGGCATATGACACCAGCCAACGCTCATGGTTTTCCGGCTCTTCGTGAAATTTTCTGCGCGCCATATCGATTTACCTAGCGTCGGTAGTAAGCGACACGCTCTTCGACCACACGCGGGCTATCGCCGAGTGCAATGCTGTAAAAAATATCACACAGCATTTCGCGGCGGGTAATTTCTTTGGCGATAATTTCTTTGAGTTTATTACTGACAGGCAGAAATAATAAATTTGCCAATCCAACGCCGTAAATCGTCGCCACAAAGGCAACAGCGATACCGCCACCCAGGCGCGAAGGATCGCTCAGGTTTTCCATCACATGTATCAAACCCAGCACCGCCCCGAGTATGCCTATGGTGGGCGAATAACCACCGGCCGACTCCCAGATCTTGGCGGCTTGGCGTTGTTCCATTTCATACAGTGAAATATCCACCTCAAGTATATCTTTGAGGCGCACCGGATCGACGCCATCGATAACCAAGCGCAAACCTTTGCTGATGAAGGGGTCGCTCGATGCCGTCATGTAGCGCTCGAGACTGAGAAAGCCTTCGCGACGCGCCACCACGCTCCAGATCAAAGCATCTTGGACGTTTTTACGGCTATTGTCGGGCGGCTCAGAGAGCACCCAGCGGAACATGCGCACGCCCTGGCGGAATGTCGCCAAGCGGCTTTGCAACAGCACCGCCCCCAAGGTACCGAGCACGACGATCACGAAAGCGGCCGGCTGCACCAGCGAAGACAAGCGCCCGCCTTCCATCAATTGGCCGGCACCGATGCCGACCACTACCAGGATCAATCCTGCTAAGCTAGCCCAGTCCACGCCTTCTCCCTTAAAAACGCACGCATCCGCGCCACGGCCTGACTATGCAATTGCGATACCCGTGATTCGGAGACACCCATCACGACACCGATTTCTTTGAGATTCAATTCTTGCTCATAGTACAAGCCCATCAACAACTTCTCGCGCTCCGGCAAACTGTCAATGGCACCGATGACGGCATCACGAAAATCATCATTGAGCAAATCCTGCAAGGGATCGCCAGCGCTGTCTGAACTGTAGTGATCGAGAAAATGCTCTTTGGTGTCGGCATCATGAAAATCTTCGTAATACACCAATTGATGGCCACCGCTGTCACCGAGCAAGTCTTGGTATTCACCGAGTGTCATTTTGAGCGACTTGGCGACCTCCGTTTCGGTCGGCGGACGACCCATTTTCTGCTGCAAAACGTTCATTGCCGTTTCTATCTTGCGCATATTCTGTCTTACGCCGCGCGGCAACCAATCGGTGTTCCGTAATTCATCGAGCATGGCACCACGAATGCGCTGAACGGCATAGGTTTCAAACTGTGCGCCATGGGTATCTTCATAGCGATTGACCGCATCGAGCAAACCAATCATGCCAGCTTGTATCAGGTCATCGACCTCGACACTCGGAGGCAGGCGCGCCTTCAACTGGTAAGCGAGACGCTTAACCAGTGGCGCATGCTCCCTGAGGAGAAAATTTTTATCTGCTTTTCCGCTAGCGGTGTACATAGTAAATTAAATTCCGAGACCGACACCCAACTCAGGTAAGCCGTGCAAACACAAAGTAGAACGTGCCGTCGCGGCAAAACCACGGGCCAGTCGCGAAAACGCCAATGAGGCATGCGCTTTAGGGAAGGCATCGATCACCGATTGTCCCTGATGCGCCGCCTTCCTGACATCTTCATCGTCCGGTACATAACCGACAAAACGCAAGGGCACAGCCAAATAACGACTGGCCGCCTGCGCCATATTCGTAAAAATTAAATTCGCTTCGCGTTCCGATACCCCGGATACCAAGATACTGAAAGAGCGACGACCGAGACGACTGCTGATCCGCTTGATCAAGCCATATGCCGCCTTGATCGCCGCCGGATCGGCCGACACTTGCAAGATCACTTCACTGTCATCGAGTGAAGCGAGCGGAAACGCATCGTCGCTATCGATATCGGCATCGACCACCACCAAGTCATAGCGCTGCACTGCCATATCGAACACACTGGCCAAACGACGCGCCTGTGGCTCCGGCAAACTCGACAACTGCCAGGAATGGCGCGACAACATCGCCACTGACAAGCCGGCCGCGGCGATTTTAACTGCCTCGTGCATTGTACGCTGTTGTTTCGCGACATCCAATAAGCTCATGTCATTTTTGGCATTTAACCATGCACCGATACTGTTTCCTGACGAACGCGCATCAACCATCAAGATCTCACTTCCCTGACGTGCCAAAGAAACGCCGAGATTGACCATCATAGCGCTCTTATCCTCTTCCTCAAGCACCGACAAAAAACTCAGTACGCGCGGTTTCGGACCGGCGAGTAAACGACGCAAACCTTCTGCTTGATCGAAATTAGCCAAGAGACACCTCCCGCACCAAGCTTTGACCGGCGCGTGCCGCACCGGCTATGAGCAAAGGCAATTCTTCATCGAGATAGCGGAAGGCCGCCGTTTCGCGTTTGAGTTTAAAGGCGCGGTCGACCAAGTACTGCTTGTTGGCGACATGTAAATCTTCCGGAACGCGCTGACCGCTGGCCACATAATACAAAGTCAGTTTCTGACGAATCGCGATATCCAGTACCCCACCGATGGTGGCCGCCTCATCGAGCTTAGTCAAAATACAGCCAGCCAAACCACTGCCCTGATACGCCCGTACCACTTCACTGAGCGTTTCACCGGTCGAAGTCGCATTCAAACAGAGCAAGCGCTTGACTTCGGTATTGGCACCCGAGAGCATCGCCACCTGATCAGTCACCATTTTATCGCGCTGACTGACGCCGACCGTATCGATGAGTACCGTATGTTTATTCTTGAGCTCAGACAAGGCGATGCGCAAATCGCTTTCATCTTTCACCGCATGCACCATCACGCCCAAGATTTTTCCATAGATACGCAACTGCTCATAGCCACCGATACGATAGCCGTCGGTGGTGATGAGCGCCAATTGCGAAGGGCCGTGGCGCATCACGCAACGCGCTGCCAGTTTTGCCGTGGTGGTGGTTTTGCCTACACCAGTCGGGCCGACCAAGGCGTACACGCCGCCTTTTTCCAAAATTTCATTTTCATTGTCGATGGCCGACAAATTACGCGCCAAGATCGCTTTAACCCACTCTATTCCCGCTGCGGCAGTCTGATCATCGGGCAACTTGGCGACCAAAAAACGCGACAAACTGGCACTCAAGCCGGTCGCCAGCATTTCCTTCAGTACTTCAGACTTATGCGGTTGGCGTTGCTGGGTTTGACTCCAAGACAGCTCCGCCAACTGCGCCTCGAGCATGCTGCGCATCGAGCGAATTTCACTCATCATGTCGCTCATTTCGGAAGACTTGGGCGCGGCCGCCAGCACTGGTTCAGGCATGCGGATCGCGGCACGCACTGGCGCAGCATACGGCGGCGTGATGCGCGGCGTATCAGGAATGGCGTTGGGCGTGGGGCTTTTGGCGGCCGCTACGGTGCTGGCAGTCTGCGGTGTCAAAGCATGAATAGCGCTGTCATCAATGGCGAGAATTTCGACCTGACCGTCAACATTGCGGTTCGATAAAATCACCGCATCGGCACCTAAGGCCTCGCGCAACAGACGCAATGCTTCACGCGACGTATTGGCTGTAAATTTTTTGACGTTCATGATTGCCCTCCAACAAGGCTGGTAACTCTAATGGTTTTTGTTTCCGGTAATTCGGCGTGCGACAAGACTTTCAATTGCGGTAAAGTCCGGCGTAAAAATTTTGATAACAAGGCGCGCAAAGGTGCCGGCACCAACAACACCGGCGTCATGCCCAGTTGCTCTTGATGCTTGGCCGCGATTTCGGTCTGACTGGTTAAGGTATCGGCCAAGCCTGGCTCAAGCGCTGCACCATCATTGCCGCCGGCATTGAGTGCTTGCATGAGCAAGCGTTCCAAACGAGCGTCCAGCGTCATCACGGTCAACTCATTAGTCGCCGGGAAAATCTGCTGAACAATCGCACGACCGAGTGCAATCCGCACTTGCGCCGTCAATTCAGCGGCATCCTGAGTTTGCACGGCTTGTTCAGACAGGGTTTCGATAATCGTGCGCATGTCGCGGATATGTACGCCCTCGAGCAATAAATTTTGCAAAACTTTTTGCAATACCGATAAAGACAATAATTTCGGCACCAAATCTTCCACCATCTTCGGCATTTCTTTGGCCAAATGATCGAGTAATTGCTGTACCTCTTGACGACCAAGTAATTCCGCCGCATGAGTCGTGATCAAGTGATTCAAGTGCGTGGCAATCACGGTACCGGCATCGACCACGGTATAACCCATCGATTGGGCTTGTTCACGCATGCTGGAGTCGATCCACACGGCTGGCAAACCGAACGCTGGGTCGGTGGTTTCCGGACCAGGCAAAGGACCCGACACCATCCCCGGGTTAATCGCCAAAAACTGCCCGTTCATCGCTTCGCCGGAACCGACTTCGACGCCTTTCAAGGCGATCTTATAAGCCGAAGGTTTTAATTCAAGATTGTCGCGTATATGTACCGGTGGCGACAAGAAACCGACTTCTTGGGCGAACTTCTTGCGTATGCCTTTAATCCGACGCAGCAACTCGCCGCCCTGCGATTTATCCACCAGCGGAATGAGGCGATAACCGACTTCCAAGCCCAGCGTATCGACCGGCAGAATATCTTGCCAAGTAGCCTCTTCCATTTCCTGCGCCACCGGCGCCGGCGCATCGCTCTTGACCGGTTCCTGTGCCGCCGCGGTGGCTTTTTTCTGCACCAAATAGCCGGAACCACCCAACACCGCCGCCAACATAATGAAAGCCACATGCGGCATGCCCGGAATAATTCCCATGCCGCCGACGATGCCGGCGGTAATGAACATCACCTGTGGCTTGGCAAACAGCTGGCCGATCAATTGACCGCTGATATCCTGATCACTGGCCACGCGCGAGACGACGATACCGGCGGCGGTGGAAATGATCAAAGATGGAATCTGCGCCACCAAGCCATCACCGATGGCCAACAGCGTATAGTTTTTCAAGGCTTCGGCAAAATCGAGATCATGCTGCACCATCCCCACCACCAAGCCACCGACGATATTAATCACCGTCACCATGATGCCGGCGACGGCATCACCACGTACATATTTACTCGCACCATCCATGGCACCGTAGAACTCGGCTTCTTGCGAAACTTCGGTGCGGCGACGGCGTGCTTCTTGTTCGGCGATCAGGCCGGCGTTGAGATCGGCATCGATGGCCATTTGCTTACCCGGCATCGCATCGAGTGCAAAACGGGCACCAACTTCAGCGATACGGCCGGCACCTTTGGTCACAACAGTAAAATTAATAATCGTCAAAATCACAAACACCACGATACCAACCGTGTAATTTCCACCGATCAGGAAATGGCCGAACGCTTCAATCACTTTACCGGCCGCATCGGGACCGGTATGCCCTTCGGTCAGCACCACCCGGGTCGAGGCGACGTTGAGCGAGAGACGCAACATAGTACTCACCAACAAGACCGTCGGAAACACCATGAAATCAAGCGGCTTGACCGTGTACAAACTGGTCAGCAGCACGATGATGGCGATGGCGATATTGAAACTGAAAAACACGTCGAGAATGAAAGCTGGCAGCGGCAGCACCATCATCGCCAGCATTAAGATGATCAGCATCGGCGCAGCCAGCGCACGGCCGTTCAAGCCAGCCATCCACAGAGGTAATTTCAGACTGTTCATACGCTAACTCCTGATGCATTATTCGGGTCCAACTCAGCCGGCACATCCAATTTTTCCGGCAACTGCGGGCGCACGCCACCATGTTCACGATAGGTCCGCAACTGATACACATAGGCCAGCACTTCGGCTACTGCGGCGTACAAGGCTTCGGGGATTTGTTGACCCAGTTCGGTATGCTTGTACAAAGCACGCGCCAGCGGCGGTGCGGCCAGCAGCGGAATATTATTTTCTTTACCGATTTCACGAATTTTCGCCGCGATCTCATCAGCCCCTTTGGCCACCACTTTCGGTGCACCGTTACCACCTTCGGTATATTTCAAAGCCACCGCATAGTGGGTCGGGTTAGTGACGATCACATCGGCCGTCGGAATTTCCGCCATCATTCGACGCCGTGCCATTTCGCGCTGTTGTTGGCGAATTTTGGCTTTCATCTGCGGATTCCCGTTGGCTTCCTTGGCTTCCTCGATCATTTCCTGGCGCGTCATTTTCAGCTTGTCAGCGTAGTGCCACATCTGATACGGCGCATCGATGGCCGCAATCAGCACCAAAGCACCGACAATCGACATAAAACACACCAACAACATATGGCCGACGTGGCTGATACCGGCATGCAGAGATTCCAGCGGCAAACCGAAAATCGCCTGCTTCTGACCCATGATGACGATCCACGCGACGCTACCGACGATCAAAGTTTTAATCACTGCCTTAACCAATTCCACCCCAGCCCGTGACGAAACCATGTTCCCGAGACCGGAGATAGGATTCATACGACCGAAATTCGGTGCCAAAGCCTTGGCACTGAACAACCAGCCGCCAATCAGCACCGGCGAAGCCAGCGCCACAATCACCAGTACCCCAGCGACCGGCGCGAAGGCCAGTGCCACCTGAAACAGATTCATGCCGAGCTGACCGATGAGTAAATTGAAATCGTAGGCGCTCGAGCGATCAAACATCAAGCCAGCCGTCAGACTGCGGCTCAGCTCCCGCACCAAGCCATCACCAAGACTCCAAAAAGCCGCGCCGGCAGCCAGTAAAATGGTACAGGTCGACAACTCGCGCGAACGTGGCACATCCCCCTCTTCACGCGCCTGGTCAAGGCGCTTCTGGGAGGCCGGTTCGGTTTTTTCGAGATCGCTTTCTTCGGCCATTGCCGACTCCTGTCATTTCTGAAAAGCAATAAATGCTTTATTCACGCAAGTACACAGGCTTATTATTGACGGGGCAGAGAGAATTGGAAGCGCGGAATAGGCGAGTAAACACCCGCCTATTCAAATTAGTTTCGTATCGGAAACGTGGCCAGCAACAGAATCGGCGCATCCGCGCCGGCTCATTGCCAACTCATTGCCATCTATAGCGCCGCGCATACCAGTGTTTCATGGCTTGGGTCAGCAGCATGTAACAGAACAACAGCGCCAGCAACCAGGGCAAATACCCAGCTGGCAAAGCGACAAACTTGAAATAGCCGGCCAGCGCAGAAAATGGCAAAGCCAAACCACAAACCATCACCGCCGCTGTCATGCCGATCAAGGGCCAAGCGGCGCGACTCTGTATGAAAGGAATTTTACGCGTGCGTATCAAATGCACAATCAGCGTTTGTGACAGCAAACCTTCGACAAACCAAGCCGACTGGAACAGCGCCTGCTGATCGAGCGTATTGATATGAAACACATACCACAACAGCGCAAAGGTCAGCAGATCAAACAAAGAACTGACCGGACCGAAAAACACCATGAAGCGCCCGAGATCGGCCGGATTCCAGCGCTGCGGCTGGCGCAAGAACTCGGCATCGACATGATCGAAGGGAATCGCGACTTGAGAAATATCATAAAACAGGTTTTGCACCAGCAATTGCACCGGCAGCATAGGTAGAAACGGTAAAAAAGCGCTGGCGATGAGCACCGAAAACACATTCCCAAAATTCGAGCTCGCAGTCATCTTGATATATTTAAGCATATTGGCAAAGGTCTTGCGCCCCTCGATCACACCTTCATCGAGTACCATCAAACTCTTTTCCAGCAAAATGATATCGGCCGCTTCTTTGGCAATATCGACCGCGGTATCGACCGAAATACCGATATCAGCCGCATGCAGGGCCGCCGCATCATTGATACCGTCGCCCATAAACCCAACCACGTGCCCATGCTCGTGCAAGACGCGCACGATGCGCTCCTTATCCAGCGGACTGAGCTTGGCAAACACCGTCGTCGCCTGTGCCAGCGGCAGCAATTCGGCATCGCTGAGACCGGCGATATCGCTGCCTAACTGCATACCCTCGACTTCCAGTCCGACTTCGCGACAAATTTTCGCCGTCACCAGCGCATTATCACCGGTCAGTATCTTCACCGTGATGCCGTTGGCGCGCAAAGCCTTCAAAGCCGGCGCGGTCGATTCCTTGGGCGGATCGAGAAAGGCCAGATAGCCGAGCAGCACCAAGTCAGACTCATCGGCGACACCATACGTGGCCTGTGTTACGGCAAACTGACGCCGTGCCACCGCCACCACCCGCAAGCCCTCGGCATTCAATTGAGCCGATACCGCCTGCAATTGCGCCAGCACGGCCGGCGTCAAGGCTGCGACCTGCTCACCATCTTGCACCGCGCTGCAGCAGCCGAGAATTTCTTCCACCGCCCCCTTACAAACCAACAGATGCTCACCGGACGCCTGGCTGACGACGACACTCATGCGGCGACGGCTGAAATCAAACGGCACTTCATCGATCTTGTGACAAGCAGCGGCCAAACGGGCACCGAGCGGCGCATCGACGTGCTCGAGTACGGCGACATCGAGTAAATTTTTCAAACCGGTCTGATAATAACTGTTCAGATAGGCGTACTCGAACACGACTTGTGATGGCTGACCATAGGCATCGAGATGACGTGTCAGCGACACTTTATCCTGCGTCAACGTGCCGGTTTTATCGGTACATAAAATATCCATGGCGCCGAAATTTTGAATCGCATCGAGCCGTTTCACGATCACCTTTTTGCGCGATAAAATCACCGCGCCCTTGGCCAGGGTCGACGTCACAATCACCGGCAACATCTCGGGCGTCAAGCCAACCGCAATCGACAGCGCAAACAAAAATGCTTCGAGCCAGTCGCCCTTGGTAAAACCGTTAATGAAAAACACCAGCGGCGTCATCACCAACATGAAGCGGATTAACACCCAACTGACTTGATTGACGCCGGTCTGAAACGCGGTCGGACCACGCCCAGACGTCATCACCCGGTCGGCCAAGGTGCCGAAATAAGTATGACTGCCGATCGCCAACACCACTGCCGTGGCGGCACCACTGACCACATTCGTCCCCATGAAGCACAGTGTGGCCGATTCCAGCGGCGTCGCCGCGACGGCGGCCTCGGCAAATTTCTCGACCGGCAAGGATTCACCGGTCATGGCAGCTTGACTGAGAAACAAATCTTTCGCCGTCAACACCCGCACATCAGCCGGAATCATATCGCCGGCCGATAATTGCACGACATCGCCAGGCACCAAAAACTTCAATGCCACTTCCAAGCGCTGAGCTGCCGCGCCAGCACTGGCAGCCGGTCGCAGCACGGTAGCGGTATTACTGACGAGCGCCTTCAACTGATCGGCCGCCTTGGATGAGCGGGTTTCCTGCACATAGCGCATCACCGTCGACAGCAGCACCATGGCCAGAATCACGCTGCAAGCCTTGAAATCATCGGTCAGATAAGAAATCGTTGCCAATACCGTGAGCAAGAGATTGAAGGGATTGCGATAGCAAGCCCACAAATGCCACCACCACGGCAGCGTTTTTTGCTGATCGATGACATTCAAACCGCTGACAGCGCGCACGGCCGCGGCCGCGGCTTCAGACAGTCCAGCCGAACTACTGCCCAGCGACTGCAGCAGCGCTGGCACGGCCATCTGGGCAGCGGCGTTCAATTGCTCTTCCTGCAGCGGTGCCAAGTGCTTGTCCACGGCGCTGCCGCTGAGGGTTTCGAGCACCGCGTGGCGTCGAAAATGCCGCCCCAGATCATGGTTACGCACGAAACGCGCGAAAGTTTGTTCAAGAAAATGGCGCGGCATGAGGCTCCGAACAAAAAATTAGTCGAACCCCATTATCAACGCCGAGTGTGACCATTGCGTGAATTTTTTTGCAATACTCAGGCCAATTGTTTACCGTCCCCAACTCCAGTCTCGCTTGAGCTGTCACCGGTGACTATTGCCCGGCTCGTGACGAAGTCGTGCTCGATCGTGAACAAGGCGAGCGCTACAGCACTTTACTTGACATGTTTCAAAAGCACGTCCATGCCGGCGATACCGCCTCCCACTATGTGGCCTGACAGTCGGTAGTACTGAGGGCAGCACTGATTTCACTTTGCAAGCGGCGCCACTCAAGCTTACCGCTGCCCGACTTCGGCAATGCCTCGCGAAAGATAATGCTGCGCGGGCTTTTGTATGCCGCCATATTCTGATGCGCCCAATCAATTAAATCCTGTTCGCTGAGCAAGCCACGCATGGCGGTATGCAGCACCACTACCGCCGCCACGGTTTCACCACGCCGCGCGTCGCTGCGTGCCACCACACACACTTCGCGGATGGCCGGATGCCGATACATCAAGGCCTCGACTTCGGCTGGCCAAACCTTGAAGCCGGCGGCATTGATCATGCGTTTCAAGCGGTCGACCATGAAAAAATAGCCATCTTCATCGATACGCGCCAAATCACCGGTGCGCAAAAACCGTTTGCCATCGAGCTCGATGAAGGCCGCCGCCGTGGCCGCGCTGTTATTCCAATAGCCTCGCATCACTTGCGGACCATGCACGATGATTTCCCCCACGGCCCCAGGCAAGGCCGGCTGCAGCGTATCGGGATCGAGCAAGCGTGCATCGACATCGTAAATCGGAATTCCCAGACACTGCTGCTTAGTACGCTGCGGCGGGTTGATATGGGTGGGTGCAATGGTTTCCGACATACCGTAACCCTCGACATACGGCAAGGCCAGCAAATCCTGGAATTTCTGCGCAATCGCCTGTGGCATCGCCGCACCGCCACCGCTGACACGACGTAAGGAGGATAAATCATAGTCATCAACCCGAGGACTGGCCAACAGATCGACCACCATGGTGGAAATCAATTGCACCGCCGTGACCCGGTAGCGCCGTATGCATTCGGCCGCAGTATCGCGGTCCCAGCGCGCCAACAGCACCAAGGTCGCGCCGATATACAGCGGCCCGTTCATACTGCCCTGCATGCCGGTCACATGAAAAAACGGCAGCGCTGCCAGCGCCACACTGTCTTGTTGGGCACCGAACCACTGCATGCTGGCGACCACGTTATACATCACCGAGGCATGGGTATGCATACAGCCCTTGGGCTGACCGGTGGTGCCGGACGTGTAAGGCATGACGCATAAATCGTCCGGCCCGACGCTGACCGGCGCGGCCTGCAAGTGCGCCGCCAAGGCAGCACTCCAGAGCGTGATGCCGGGGCCAGCCAAGGGCAGTCGTGCGGCCCGGACAAAGTCAGGAATCGTCAGATCACTCGGGACCTCGAGATAGTCAGCATAGGCTGCCACGATAAGATGTTGTAAGCCTTCGGCCAGCAAGGGCTGCATCTGCACTAATAAATCCTGCGGCACGAAGGCCACGCTGGCCGCCGTATCGCTGACATAATGGCGCAATTCCTCGGTCAAGTTCATGGGATTAATCGGTACCACCACCGCACCGAGACGCAGAATCGCATAATAGGCAAGCACGAATTGCGGACTATTTTGTAAGTACAGCAGCACCCTCTCACCTTTGCGCACGCCGCAGTGCTCACTCAAAAAACCAGCCAACAACTCGACTTCATGCGCGAAGCGGCGATAACTGATGTGGGTATCGTAAAAAATCAGAAAAGTTTTATCCGGATAGCGTGCCGCTGCAACCTCAAGATTATGCGGCAGGCTAGTCTGCGGCACCGTCAAACTGTGTGACTGTGTCGGCGGCCAGAAGCGCAAATGTGTCGGCACCATCACGCCGATCCCGCCTGCGCCAAGCGGACTAACAAGGCAGCCGGCTGCCAGAAGCGCGCATCGGCAGCGCCCAAGGCAGCAAATTCCTTCAGCTTGGCCAGCACCGCAGTCCAGCCGATTTGCTCGGCCCAGAACAAGGGCCCGCCGCGGTACGCCGGAAAACCGTAACCGGCTAAATACACCAAATCGACATCCGCGCAGCGCGCGGCAATCCCCTCCTCCACGATCCGCGCCCCCTCATTCACCAAGGCAAACATACAGCGCTCGACAATTTCCTCATCATTGATAGGACGCGCTGTCATGCCGTGTTCACTCCGCACTTGTGCGATCAATTGCGTTACCGCCGCGTCCGGCAAGGCGCTGCGCCCACCCGGCGCGTAGGCGTACCAACCGGCACCACTCTTTTGACCGAAGCGCCCGGCTTCGCACAAACGATCGGCAATGACTGAGCGACGCATGCTCGGATCGGCTGCATATTGCCGTTTGCGTACCGCCCAACCGATATCGAGACCGGCCAGATCGGCCATCCGGAACGGCCCCATCGCCATGCCCCAACGTTCGAGCGCCAGATCGACTTGTTGTGGCGTCGCGCCCTGTTCCACCAGCGCCAGCGCCTGTTCGCGGTAAAAGCGCAACATGCGGTTACCGATGAAGCCGTCGCACACCCCAGACACGACTGCCACCTTATTGATTTTTTCGCCAACAGCATCACGCTGGCCAAGACCTCGGGCGCAGTCTGCGCGGTGCGCACCACTTCCAGCAAGCGCATCACATGGGCTGGACTGAAGAAATGCAAGCCAAGCACATCTTGCGGGCGTCCGGTGAAGGCGGCGATCTGATTCATATCGAGTGTCGAGGTATTCGAAGCCAGGATTGCACCAGGCTTCATGACCGCGTCGAGTCGGGCAAACACCTGCTGTTTAACGGCCATGTCTTCAAACACCGCTTCAATGACCAAATCAGCTGCGGCAATGTCTTCGTAGCGCAAGGTGGTGCTGAGCAAAACCATACGCGCATCGCGTTCAGCCGTGCTGAGTTTACCGCGAGCCAGCGCGGCATCGTAAGTGTTCAAAATAGTGGCACGACCGCGCGCCAGAGCCTCGGCCTGCATCTCTAACAATAATACCGGGACACCGGCATTGAGAAAATTCATCGCAATGCCACTGCCCATGGTGCCGGCACCGATCACCGCCACCAACGCAATGTTACGCACCGGTGTGGCCGCCGTCACGCCGGCAATCTGAGTCGCCTGCAGTGCCGCGTCAGCAGCGTGGGCTGCCGCTGCCGCAGCGCTGTCTTGACTGGTAGTAAACAAATCCATGCTTGACTCACTCTTCAATTTTATCGCGTCGGCCGCAGCGCTCAACGCCATATAGCGCTGCAAATGGTGATCTTCATCGCCAAACTGATGGTCGATCATGATCAGGCGTTTGGCATAATGCGCCAGTGGCAATTCCCAACTCATGCCCATACCGCCGTGCAGTTGTATACATTCTTCGGCCACCTGTTTTGCTACCCGTCCTATGGTGAATTTTGCCGCCGACAAGGCGCGTGCATCAGCGTAGCCATCGGCAGCAAAACTGGCGGCCGCATTGATAACGGCCGAGCGCGCTTGTTCAATCTCGATATACAGATCGACCATACGATGTTGTAAAGCTTGGAAACTACCGATCAGCACACCGAACTGCGTGCGTGTCTGCAGGTAGCTCAAGGTCGCCTGCTTGGCCGCTGTCATGGCACCGAGCGCCTCTGCGCACAAAGCCAACAGCGCTCTGCCGGTACAATAATCGAGTATCTCGGCCGCGGCACCGGTGCAAGCTAGCAGTGCCGTGGC
The DNA here is from genome assembly GCF_034347425.1 of Undibacterium sp. CCC3.4. Classification (GTDB taxonomy): domain Bacteria; phylum Pseudomonadota; class Gammaproteobacteria; order Burkholderiales; family Burkholderiaceae_D; genus Undibacterium. Next base: position 3,171,571 of record NZ_CP133779.1, on the reverse strand, counting down.
CGGCAAGATCAGATGATCGAACTGCAATCGGCTGAGCGTGCCGCCTTCGATTTGCGCACCGTGCTGCAACGTCAAACCAAGCGCAGTGCGCGGCACCACAAATAGGGAAATCCCTTCGCGTTCGTGGTTGGCACCTGCAGTACGCGCCGAAACGATGAAGCTATCGGCCGACTCGGCATGTTGTACCAAGACTTTGACACCGTCGAGCTGCCAACCCTCGGCATGGGCTTGGGCCCGACAAGCGACTTGCCAATCTTCATAATGGCCATCGGCTTCCTGATGGGCCCAGGCGGCCTGCGCTTGCCCTGCCAGCAGTGCCACCAAATAATCTTGTTGAAGCGGGCTGCCGGCGCGCGCCAAAGCGCTGCCGCACAGCAGCGTACTCAGCAATGGCAGACGCAGCAAGGCTTGACCGGCGGTTTCGAACACCAGCATCACATCAAACGCACTGCCACCGAGGCCGCCGCACAGCTCATCAAACAACATCGCCGGCGCACCGAGTTCGATTATCTGCTGCCACTGCGCGCTGCCGGTCGACGCCATCTGGCTGGGTGTAGCGTGTTGGGAAAAATAGCGCTGCAAGCTGTCGGCCAGCATGCGCTGCTCCTGATTGTATTCAAAATTCATACCATACCCCTCACAAACCCAAGATCATCTTGGCGATGATATTTTTTTGAATTTCATTCGAACCGCCGAAAATCGACAGCTTGCGGTTATTAAAATAGCCGGCTGCCGCGCGTGCGCCCGGCACCTGCGACGCCATGTCATCGGGCCATGCCAACAACGCCGACGGCCCGCGTGCACGCAGCATCAGGGCATGAATTTCCTGGCGAATTTCAGTGCCGCGAATTTTCAACATGGAACTCTCAGCACCGGGCACACCACCATCAGCCACCGCGGCGATCACGCGTAAATTGGTGGTCTGCATATTGGCTAAATCGATTTCTACGCGCGCCAGCCGGGCCGCAAACAAAGCATCTTCCGCCAGCGGACGACCGTTGCGGTACAGGCTGGCCGCGACGCGCTTGAGTTCGGCCAGTGCTGCCAACGAAAAGCCTATGCCAGCGATATTCGTGCGCTCATACGTGAGCAAATACTTGGCACAACTCCAACCACGATGTTCCGTGCCAACTAAATTTTCCAAGGGCACGCGTACATCATGAAAAAATACTTCATTCACTTCGTGTTCGCCATCGAGGGTGATAATCGGCCGCACTTCCACCCCGGGACTATGCATGTCGATCAGCAGAAAGCTGATACCCTCCTGTTTCTTGGCGCTGCGATCGCTGCGCACCAAACAAAAAATCATATTCGCGTGCTGTGCCAACGTGGTCCATGTCTTTTGGCCATTAACCAGATAACAATCGCCGGCATGGATAGCCGTAGTTTGTACCGCGGCCAAATCGGAACCGGCCCCGGGCTCGGAATAACCCTGGCACCACCAATCACTGCCATCTAATATGCGTGGCAACCAATGCTGTTGCTGCGCCGGCGTGCCGTATTTAATCAATACCGGCCCCAACATATTGACGCCGAACGGAACAATGCGCGGCGCGCAGGCGAGCGCGCACTCGTGCTCAAAAATATATTTCTCCACCGTGCTCCAACCCGGCCCACCGAATGCACGTGGCCAGTGATTGGCCAACCAGCCGCGCGCCTGCAGTACGGCATGCCAATGCTGCATATCGGCTTTCGTCAGCCGGATACCACAGCGTACTTTGTCGGCCAAGGCGGGATTGAGCTCAGCGCGTAAAAATGCCTGCACCTCGGCGCGGAATGTTTGCTCTTCAGTGCTCAATGAAAGATCCATGCGTATGTCTCCGTGGTCGCTCAATAAATTTCAAACAAAGCGGCCGCACCCATACCGCCGGCGATACACATCGTCACCACCGCATAGCGCGCAGCGCGCCGTTGTCCTTCCAACAGCACATGCCCAACCAAGCGCGCGCCGGTCATACCGAACGGATGGCCGAGCGCGATCGCGCCGCCATTGACGTTCAAACGTTCATCGGCAATACCTAAGCGCTGCTGACAATAAATCGCTTGCGAGGCGAAAGCTTCATTGAGTTCCCATAAATCGATGTCATCGACGGACAAACCATGCCGCTGCAACAACTTCGGCACCGCATACACCGGCCCTATGCCCATTTCTTCCGGTGCGCAACCGGCCAGCGCCAGCCCGCGAAAAGCACCGAGCGGCGTGACGCCAAGCTGCTCAGCCAGACGCGCTTCCATCATCACACACGCCGAGGCACCGTCGGCCAACTGAGAAGAATTGCCGGCACTGATGAATTGCCCCACCCCGCGCACCGGGGCCAACTGGGCCAACGCCGCATAGGTGCTGCCGTGACGATTGCAGGTATCGGCCGCGACCGTGACGCGACGCTGCGCACTCACCCCGGTCACTTTATCGGTGTAAGCCATGCTGGTCTCGCAGGCGACGATTTCGGCCTGATAGCGACCGGCCAGTTGTGCCGCCTCAGTCTTGCGCTGACTTGCCAAGGCAAACTGATCCTGCGCTTCCCGACTGATGCCATACCGTGCCGCCACCAGGTCGGCGGTTTCTATCATGCTGTGATACAGCGCCGGCTGATGTTCGGCGATCCACGGATCGATACTGCTGTCGCTGCCTTCGCGGCTACGTATCTGCGAAATACTTTCGACGCCACCGGCAATCATGGCCGGTGCGCCATCGACGATGATACGGCCAGCCGCCATGGCAATGGCTTGTAAACCGGAAGCGCAAAAGCGATTGACCGTGGCACCGGCAATCGAGATCGGCAAACCGGCACGCAGCACCGCCTGACGCGCGACATTGCGGCCGGTGGTTCCTTCCGGATAGCCGCAGCCGAGAATCGCATCTTCGATCAAGGCCGGATCGATACCGGCGCGCTCAACCGCCGCACGCACGGCCAAGGCCGCCAAACTTGGCCCCGGGGTGCTATTGAATTCACCACGATGCGCCTTGGTCAGCGGCGTACGGGCAGTGGCGACGATAACGGCTTCACGCATGATGAAAACTCTCTTTTCGAAGAATGGCCCGAAGCGGCACGCTGCCGACTGAGCAAAAACCCATTCTCAATCGTTCTATCGAATTTGACAATACCAAATTTAAACGACATAGTGTCAAAAATTCTTTGACATGGATAAAGATGGATCTACATTCTCTGACCCTGCTGGTGGAAATCATCGACGCCGGCAATCTCAGCCAAGCCGCTAAAAAACTCAAGATGACGCGTGCCAATGTCAGCTACCATCTGGCGCAACTGGAACGCGCGGTCGGTGCCCAACTGGTGCGGCGTACCACACGACGCGTCGAGCCGACCGAAATCGGCCAGCGTCTGTACCAACATGGTCTGGGTATACAAAATGAACTGTTCGCCGCGCGCGAAACCATACAAAGCCTGGGGCAAAGCTTGCAAGGCCGGGTGCGTTTGAGCGTTCCCAGCGGTTACGGCCAAATGGTGATGGCACCCTGGCTGATTGAATTCAAACGCGCCTATCCGGCCATCGTGCTGCAAGTCTTGTTTGAAAATCGCGTCGATGACTTGATGCGCGATGAAATCGACATCGCCGTGCGCGTCATGTCACAGCCACCGCAAACCTTGGTGGCACGCCAACTCGGTACGGTACGCTACATCGCCTGCGCCACCAGCACCTATGCCGAGCGACACGGCATGCCGCGCACGCTGGCGGCCTTGGCAGGCGTAGCTTTGATCAGTTCGGCCGTCATCGGCCAACAATTGCGGCTGTCGGCCTACCGCGCTGAGCAACGCGAAGAAGTCATGCTCGAGCCTACCCTGATCTCCGAGCATTTTCCATTCTTGCGGCAAGCGATCTTGGCCGGCCTTGGCGTCGGCGTGGTGCCCGATTATGTCGTGGCAGAAGAAGTCCACAGCGGCGCGGTCGTGACCACGCTCGATGACTACCGTCTGAGTATTTTCGGCAGCGAATTATTTATGCTCTACATGCCCAACCGTTATCAAACCAAGGCGGCGCACACCTTCATCGATTTCATGCTGGAACGAGCGCGCGAAAGCGGCGCAAGTGCAGCCACTTAAAACTGCCATGCAGACTGCACTTACCCAATCTGCGAGAGCGCAGTCGCAGCATTTGATACATCGAGATCGATCACCGCGCGCAACTGCAGTTGTGGCGGTGCCTGGTACAAGGCTAAGATCCAGGCTTGCCGACTATTGTCACTGACTTGATTGAGTAAGCCACAAAAAAAACACAGCGAAGCGTGATCCAATCCGGCAAACGCTTCATCGAGCAAAGTCAACGTGGCACCGGCAGCCCAAGCTGCAGCCAGCCAGACTTTGCGCTTACTGCCGGTCGACAGCATGAACAATTGTTTGTGGCTATGCGGTGTTAAGGATAAACCGGCGACGGCAACGGCCAAGCGCGTCGTATCGAAATGCACATAGCGCGCCGCCATCTGTGAAAAATAGGCCGCCACCGTCAGTTGATCCCATTCACTACTGTGCGGCTCAGAGCGAAACACGCAAGCCTGGGCTGCCGCTTGTGGCGTCTGCAGATCAACTTCACCCAAGCATATGCTGCCGCCTTGCGCGTGCAGCACGCCGCCGATCAACTGCAACAGCGTGCTTTTGCCACTACCCTCGCCCCCGCACACCAAGGTGACGCCAGCGCTGAACGACGCCGACCACTGATCAAACACCAAGTGCTGCGGATAATGAAAATGCAGCGCGCTGACTTGCAACAAAACAGAAGAACAGACGGGCATAGGCGACAGATCCAGAGCTGAGGGTTGGGAGAGATAAATTTACTGCCATTCTATCGCATAGAGTTTTGCAGATGATAGGCGAGTAAAGGCAAAATCATCGTGTCTCAGCATTTACTGCCAGGCAATAGGCAGCATGCGTCTGATATCCTCCTGCCACTCCGGCGAAGTGCGTTTGAGTTTATCTAACATGAGGTGACTGATCACGGACGAGCAGGTAAAGCTACCGGGCAGGCCGGCCAGTGAATTCCTCCAAGAGTCGACACTCTCGGGCGGCAAGTCTCTTTGCTCAATGGGTAAAACCAGCGGGTCCAGCGCGACCGCGCAGTTCAGCAAGCCTAATGCCAGTCGGCGTAAAGACGCGACAGACTCATCTTCATGACCGAAACAAACCGCCGAGGAATAGCGTGCAAAAATTGCACTGTGCACAAGCAAAGCGCGCGCCTGCTCCGCTGCCGACGCCTCTGTTTTGTTGCTAGCCAGCAGAACCTTATCGATAAACGTCTGATTAACGCTCAAATCGAGCGGTAAATGCCCGCCACTGAGCGCCGCCACATCGACATACGCGCGCACGACCTCGTGCAGCAAATCATATCTTCCTTCGCACTTGTTGCGCCCAATATATTTGATGCTCGAATAGCGCGATGCCGCTGCATTTTCAAACTCCTCCAGCAAGGGCGAGCCCAGGCCAAGTTTCGTCAACAAAGACTGATGCGGTGATAGATTGCAATCGCGGAAATAAATATGCCGGAGTATGGGCAAGGAACTGATCAATTGTTCTTCATTGCGAATCGATGTACTGACCATGATATCGCCCGTCTCGACGCCTCCCACGACAACCGGGGTCTTATGAAAATAGGCCAGTTCCTTCCATTTGTGCTCCGCCGGATCGGATTTCAACATATTTGGATAGTGTTGCGGCATCAACATCACGGCGTCTGCCCCATCGGGAGTAAAAAAAATCATATAATCATCGAGATCTTCGAGGCTTGCCACACCATAGACGTGAAGCGCCGCGGCGCGCACCGAGGCCACCTGCGCAATCGCGTACAACGCGCGTTTGAGTTCTGCGGCACCCTGCTGATACAGCGTATCCGAATTTTTTTCGGCATGGTGAAGCACCGAATTGATCAGTCCGCTGTGTTCAAGATAAAAATTCGATGCTTCTTTTTGTAAATTTTGCGTGCTGTATTCTATCAGCAGCGGCAACAATTTTTTTTCAATACTGAGCAAGCCGGACAAACCGTTTTCCTCGACGCCGGCTAGCCTTGGTGGCAGCACATGCATGATGAAATCTTGTTTAAGAATCGGGTCTTGCAGGTAAAAATCCAGATTCCGAACGATGGCATCAAACAATGACGACCTCAGCCACCCTTGGCTCTGTTCAGGTGCCTGTGTCAGTGTATGTGTAAGCACATGCTGCATCAGCTTGCGTTTATTGGCACTATCAGGCAGTGCGTTAATTTGCACCAGCACGTTGTCATTCGGCCTGCCACCATAATAGTTGAACGCTGTCGCCCAGATGTTAGCCGGATCACCTGCTTGTGGCAAAATCAGGCTCACTTCTTTCAGCCCCTGGAATTGCCCGCCCAAGTCACTGAAGGCTTGTCGCGTCAGACTGAGTCCGATAAACTTCGCCGCCGCCATATCGGCACCCGCAAAGTGACCATCCATTCTCATATTCTTAAATTCCGCCTGAGCCGCGTGCACATTCTTGAACACGGTTTGCTCCAAGTGCGCGTTGTCAAACTGGCTAGCGCAAAGATTGGCAGAACTGAAGTCGGCCTGACGCAAATCGGTATTGCGCAATACCGCCGACATCAAATTGGCGTTCAACAAGTGCGCAGCCCTGAGATCGGCGCCGCTCAGATCAACGCCGTGCAGATCAGCATCATCGAAGCGCGCCTCATCGAGGGTAGCGCCGGCAAAATTCGCCCCGGTTAACACGGCGCGGCTGAAATTGGCCGCATGCAGCATCGCCGCTTCAAAGTTGGCAGCAGCCAGATCGACATCAGAGAAATCTGCGCCACTGCAATCGAGACCAGCAAAATTCCACCCTGTGCTCGGCGCGATCACCTGATCCGGTGCCAGTTCCGATTCCGGCGCCAGCGCCAGCGCCGCCTCGTGCGCCACCGCCTCAGCCAAGTACGGATGCGCAAGCAGGCGGCTCGCGGTCAAGCGTTCTGAGGGAACGGTTTTCAAACAAGATAATAAAAATTCTCTGGCACCCGGGTCCAAGTCATCGGGAATCTGCGGCAATCCGCCCTCGTTGAGAAACTTAAAAAAAGGGAAGCCTTGAAAAACGGCCTCTCCCTGCGCATCGATGAACTGAGGATCCCTCCCAGTCAACATGCGCAGAAAAACGATGCCAGCACTCCAGATATCGCTGGGTTTGGACACCACATCGTAACCATTTTTTTCCGGGGCAAGATACCAGGCATCCCGCTCTTTTTTCTTTACGGCACCGGAGATCTCGGTGCTGGTTCGGTAGCTGAGGGTACTCGGCGTCAGCTTGAGAACCGCGCGCTCGCCTTCAAAATCTCTGACGAATTGCCCCTCCTTGATACCCAAATCATAAGAACCTTGCGCATGACAAGATTCTATCCTTTGCAACATTTGCACCATATAAATTTTTTTCTGCTGCAACGAAGGCTGTTCAGCCAGCACCTTCCGCAAATCGCCGCCCTCGAAAAACGGAAACGCCAGATGATACATCGGCGCTTGCAGCGAATTTCCCGGCACATACTTCCATCCTAACAGTGGAACGATGTGCGCGCCCAGCGATTCACTCATGGTGATGAATTGGCGATGTTTTTCCGTCATATTGTTAAAGTACTCTTCGACCCGAGATCTATCGTTGCATAGCTCGGTAGAAAGCCTGAGCTTAGCCAGACAAATTTTTCGCGCTTGCTGCGCTGCTGTGGCCGGAACTAGTGCCAAACGGTGCTCCACCCATGGGGAGTGAGCGATCAAGCCGCCATCCTCCAAGACGGAAAAATCAAACGGCAGCAGCTTGGTCGGCTCAAACTTGGCTTTCTTGGCAGCGCGCGCAATCATGACGGAGTCTGCCGCAGCAGGCGCGCCGAACCGTGCCGACTTCAATTTGGCATGGCAAAAGTTAGTCTGATGTAATTTCGTCTCACTCAAGATTGTTTCAAGCAGACAGGAATTTGCCAGCGTAGCCCAACTCAAATCTGCCCCACTCAAGTCAGCGCCACTCAAGTCAGCGCCACTCAGATTGGCACCGCGTAAATTGGCACCGCGTAAATTGGCACCGCGCAGATCGACGCCGCGCAAGTCGGCACCGGAAAAATCGCGCCCACTCAGATTCGCACCGCGTAAATCGGCACCATACAGAGGCGCGCCGCGAGCAGCTATTGTGCCGCTATACTGCCGATCCTCGTGCGCGCCAGATCGCGCCGAACTCAAGCGATGCGCCAAGCCGGCATCGACTGGATTATCTGGCGCGACATGATCGCATTGCGGCCCACCCTGTCTGGTCTGCATCAGGCAAACGGTGCAGTTATTGTCAGCCGTAGCAGCCGTAGTGGGCGAACCCACACGAGTGGAATGAACTGGTAAGACCATATCGAATCACGCTTTCATATAAGAAAAAAAAGACGGTACTTTACGCCCCTGCCGCGCCCGCTTCACAACCAGGCAGGAGGCAGCCATCGTCTGATATCATCGGCGAATTCCAGCGACATACCCTTGATCCTATCGAGCATATTGGCACTGATAATGGCCGAACAAGTGAATGTACCGGACACACCGGCGAGGGCATTTCTCCAGGAATCAATACGATCGCGCGGCAAATTTCTTTGCTCCACAGGCAAGACAGCAGGGTCGAGCAGCACTGCGCTGTTGAGCAAACCCAAGGCTAGCCGACGCAGCGATAACACCGAGTCATCGTGACTACCGAAATGCGCGGCCGAGGAGTAACGCGCACAAACTACCGCGTGTAACAGCAATGCCCGCGCCTGCACCGCTGCCGAGGAATGGCTTACGCCAGCAGCCGCCAGAACCTTCTTGACAAATGCTGGAGTCACGGTCAAATCGAGCGGCAAATGACCGGCATCCGTAGACTCCATATCGACATAAGGACGCAGGGTCTCGAGCAATTGATCCGCGCGTTCAGGGTAGCGTTGCTCCCCCATATAGTGGACGGCAGACCAGCGTGACGAAGCGGCCACTTTAAAATCAAGTAACACCTGCCTATCAAGTCCGAGTGCAGCCAAGAACACCTCATGTCGATTAGTTTTAAAATCGGCAGCATACAGGCTGCGCAGTACCGGTAAGCTGTCGGCCAACTGCGCCAGATTGCCGATCGTTTCATTGACCATGACGAGCTTGCCTTCTTGGTTCAAAACCTGGTGAAAATACACCAGCGGACGCCAATCATGTGCAGCACTGTCAGGCCCAAGCAAAGCCTGATATTGCTCCGGCGCGAGAGAAACCGCCGCCTTCCCATCGACCGTCAAGAATATCGGATAGTCGTCGAGCGCACTCACCGTGTCGTACCCGTAGATGACTTGCGCCTGCTCCCTGATCAAAGCGATCAAAGGAATCGCATACAGCGCGTGCTTGACCTCGGCAGCTAATTTCTGGCATTCCGGGTCGGCCTGATGCTGCGCGTGCTGCAGGGTAGAATTAATCAGGCCGCTATGTTCAATGTGAAAATTCGGTATGTGGTTTTGCAAATTAACAAGGATGTGACGCAGCAGCGGCGCGAGTATTATCGCTTGCCGCCCCACCTGCGCAGACAAGCCGACTTGTTCCGCCCTTTCTACCATACGCGGCAAAAAATCACTGTGAAATTGCTGCGATGTGACGGGGTCTGCAAGGTAAAAATCAAGATCACTGATCACAATATCAAACAATTCCTGTTGCAGCCATACCTTGATCTGTGCCGGCGCATACCGCATTGCGTGATCACACACCGCCCTCATCAAGTCCAGTTTCATCGGACTGTTTTTCATGCTACTGACTTGCCGGAGCACGCTGTCGCGTCCTTCTTCGTACCCAACTCGATCACGACTGACATACGCCGCATCCCACAGATTGACGTGGTCTGAGCTCGCAGGCAAAATGATGCGGAATTCAGCGAGATCTTCCAAACGCTCGCGCAAATCACGCCACGCTTGGGGCGGCAAGCGGACAGCATCGAATACAGCCTGATCAATCGTCGTATCAAAGAAACGTGCATCCAACTTCATATTCTTGAACACGGCCCGATCTGCACGCGCGCGCAGGAACTCCGTATCACGCAATCGAGCATTCTCCAATCTGGCCGAAATCAGCACACTGTCGGACAAATCAGTGTTATGCAAAATCGTATTTTCTAAGCGCGCCGAAATCAATACAGCCCTTTTCAGGCTAGCATCACTCAAATCCGCACCGCTCAAATTGGTAGCACTCATATCGGCATCGTTGCAACACGCCTTCCGTAATACCGCGCCGGTAAAATCAGCGCCGGCCAATAGCGCACCAGTGAAATCCGCCCCGTTCAGTTGCGCGCCACAGAAATTGGCATCACGCAGATCGACACCAGAAAAATTGGCCCCATTAAAATTCAAGCCTGCAAAATTTCTTCCGCAGCGCCGCCCCTCAGTCGCCTCAGCGAGATAGGAATGCATCAGCAACTGATCGACGGAATCACGCTGAATTGGATCCGTTTTAAAACAAGCTGACAAAAATTCCTTCGCCTCTGCCGATAAAGAATCGGGCATCTCAGGTAAGCCGCCTTCTTCGAGATAAAGACTGATAGAGTACGCCCTACTCAAGACTTCACCCTTGTCGATGTAACGTGGGAACTCTCCAGTGATCATGCGAAAAAAAATCACCCCCAGACTCCAGACATCACAAGCGGCAGACGGTGCGCCCTTACCACTTTCAGGTGCAAGATAAATATAGTCAGCGATTTTTTTGTCGTCATTTTGTGTCTCCCCAGTCGGCGCACGAAACATTTTCTCATTCGGCGTGAAGACAAGTACAGCTTGGTCATCGCGTATGTCAACGACAAATTTTGTCGCCTTAAAACCAAGATCAAAAAAACTTTGCTGGTGATAAAGCTGCGCCGTTTCCAGCATTTGTCGCATGAACTGCTTCTTTTGCAATTCAGTCAGGGGGCCATTGAGCGTCTTCAATAAATTGCCATGCCTACTGTAAGGAAACACGACCTGATATGTAGGAACGTCGAGCCGCGACTCTGGAACAACGAGTCCATGCGCCAAAACCGGCGCGATGCCAGGCCCCTTCACTTGGGTCATGGCGATGAACTGCCGGTTCTGTTCCAGCATTTTCTCAATATAGCTAGCCATCACAACATTACTGTGCTCGCCATTCTCAAATGGCAATTCAACTACCCGCAAAAACACCTCTTCACCGACCGGTTTTTCCGCCGTCGGCGCGGTCCTCGCCAAATAGGATTTAGCTACATCCGTACAGGCAAGCAATTTCACTGGTTTCAAGCTATGAAGATCGAGCATGGGCGCGCTGGTCGGCGGTTCAAGATCCATGCTTTCACTGGACACGGCAACATCATTGAGCACGGTGCCATCGTCAGCGAAGGAAAACTGCGCATGACGGAACTGCGCGTCGGAAAATTTGGCGTTATAAATATTGGTTTCATTCAAAATTGCATCTTGCAAGCACGCATACTTCAAATTCGCATGACACAGTGTGGCACCGCTCAGATCCGCCCCGCGCAGATTGGTGCGAGACAGATCGGCATGGGAAAAATCCACACCACGCAGATCGGCACCGGAAAAATCCATGCCAGCCAAATTAGCCTCACGACAATTTGCTCCGGGCACGACGCTGCCAGAACGATCGCTCGGCGCGCTTGCGGCCGTCGTCGCGATTGCCTGAGTTCCGACTGATTGTGCAGTAAGCATGCGATGCGGCAGACTGACATCGACAGTCATCCTGTCAGATGATACCGCGCCCATCGGACCGTGCTGACTGACTTGCGTCAAATGCGAAAGTGCACCCGCATCCGAAATCGATGCGGGAGGATAACTGGTGGGCGTGCTACCGGCGCTACTGAGTGGATAGACCATAGAATAGTTGCACTTTCAAAGTGAAGACCTGCCAGGGTGAGACAAAGAGACGACAGCAGCGATTACAAAAAACAGGCCAATTTTTTATTTCCGCTACCACGAACAGCCAGCAGTATGCGCAGGCTAATCCGACCACGCTTGCAAAAAATACCCTTAGGAGAGCGACCTTACAGCAAGTATCAAGCAAATCAATGCTCCAGCGCCGCTTCGGCTTGCCACATATGCTCGCGCAAGTGGGTAGCGCTCGCAAGGACCGCCCCCCCCAGCGTGCCGTGAGCGCCGCCGGCGGACCATACGCGCCCTCCAATGCCACGCCAATTTCGCCAGGAATGAGCCGACTGACTTCGGCGACCATCTGCCGCGCGCTCGCCCGCTGTGAAATTCTCTCTATCGTAGCGAGCCAACTGGGCCGCGCCGTAACGGCCAGTTGACTACTCCCGAGCACGCCTACCGACCGCACAGCGAGCACGTTCTCAGACCAGCTACAGCCAGTGGCAGCCGCCACCGTCGCCACATCGATGCTCTCGGCCGCGGCGGAAATAAACGGCCAACGGAAATCAAAGCCCGAATCTGCGCTGAGCCGCAATTCTTGCTGTGCCGTGCATTGCAACAAGGAATTCACCAAATATTGTCCGGTCGATACTGCGCCACCACGTAAAGTCAATTCTGCTTGATGCGGCAACAAGCCCATGCCATCGATGGCCGCATTGACCAATTCTCGCACGTAGGCATAACTGGCATTGCTGTTGGACGCCCACAACGCGGTATACAGATCGGCTTTATTCGGCGCTTGCCCACCAAGCTGCGTCAATGCGATCAGCCCGCTATGCGCCGCCACCATAAACACCGCGCCGCCAGCCGCGGCACTGGCGGCGGCACGCCTCAAACTACTCGCTGGCAACATCGGCGTGCCGGCAGTTGCCAGAGTCAACAGCGCAGCGTTCGACTGCCCGCGAAATCCGCGCGCATAGCGCTGCAGTTGACCACTCGCACGCCAGGTATGCAGTGCGGTACGCAAACCGGCTACCGTGGCAAGCGCCAAATTGACCGCCACACCCACCCCCAACATCCGCTCATCGACCTCGTCGCTTCGGCTTGGCTGTCCTGCCGCAACCCGCACCCCTTCTTGCACCAAGCGTCCGGCCAGTGTACCGACCACCCCTTGCGCGGCACGCGCGGCTAACAAGCTGGCAGTCCAATCCCGCCAGGATTGGCGTGCAGCGCTTGCCTCGAACAGCGTCACAGGGACAGAACAGGCTGCCGCATGCTCACTTGCATGCGGCAATTCTGCCTGGCGCGCCAAACTCAACACCTCCAGCACCAGTTCCGTGGCACGCCCGGTGGTGGCGACCTCACGCGCGCATCGCTGACGTTGGCTATCGCTCAAAGTCGGCGGTGCCACACCTTGGCGCTGCCATCTGCGCACATCGCGCACCCGTACCGGTGGCTCGCCCGAGATGCGGGACGATGCGGCACACCTGCCAGCCAAGGGCAGGATCGGTGCTGGCCTGAGTGATTCAAACGGGCCCATCCCTCACCTCGCTTTATGCCAAGCACGCGCTTGCCACGTCAAGCTATCGAGCAGGCTGGCAAATACGCTCGGGGAAAATTCATCAAATTGAAACTCTTGGGCAATCAACAAATGCATAGTATCGGTATTGAATATAAACACCGGTGCACCGTTGAGAAAATTTTCCACATTCCGGCCCAATGCCTGCATCAGATAATCTGCATCGGCCGGCAACTCCAAGTGACCGGCATCGAGCAACAGCGCGGCGAATTGCTCGCCCCTGCCAACCGGGTGCACCAAAGTGCAGATCACTTCATTGACCACCAAGGTCCACTCTTGCGCTAGTTCGGCGGTATCGTCGAGTTCCAGAAAACTCAACAGCTGCCCCGACCAGCTTTGAAAATGACTCATACCATCCCGTTCGTCTGACAGAAAAAAACCGCGTGACACCGTCGCCGAAAATGTGTCTTGACGGAAAAAATCCGGCACAATGTAGCATCGATTCCGACCTCATCCAAGTACAAAAATTTCTGTTTCTTACGCTGATAGAAAGGGCATACAGTGGCACGTGTGGCTCGCGAGCATTATGTTTACGGAACATAAAAATGTTTAGGGGAAGCGCAAGCTCAAGGCAGATGCTGATGCACACAGAAAAAAATGTAGGCTATAATCTTCGATATGAAAAAGCTGCTCCGACTACTACTATTGTGCATCATGATGCTAGCCCTGCCCCTGCAAGGCTTGGCGGCAGCGATGATGTCGAATTGTGGCAGCGCGCATCACCATATAGTGCAAGCTGAGCACGACGACCATGTTCAAGGCCATGCACACCAGCACGATACTGGCGATCATGCCTCTAAAAACAAGTGCAGCGCTTGTGCTGCTTGCTGCGTTGGCGCAGCGCTCTTGACGACGGCGGCTATTGCTCCGGCTTGCCGTCCTTCTTCAGAAAAAATCGCCCTGGTTTTTTCTTCTCGTTTTGGTCATGTTGATGAGGGCTTGGAACGACCTCCGCGTAGCTGATTTAAGTCTCGTCTGTAACGCCGGCGCTGTTACCAGCCCAGGCAGATTGCGCGCCATCGTTTTGGCAGCGTATTCTTACGCGCGCCACGGTGGCCATCTTACTCATTAGCGAAAATCATCATGTTACTACCATCAAGCGCCAAGTTATTGCGCCGACCAGGCCAACTTACTGTTTTCCTCAGCACCCTCAGCCTGCTCGGCGGCTGCGCCGGCTTCAGCGCCGATGGCGGTTTTTCCGCGGTCGCGCAAGTAGCCCAAGACCGTCTGGCCAAAGACGTGGCATGGCAACGCACCGAGCAAGAGAGCGCCAGTGCGGCGCAACGCGTCAAAGAATTACTGGCCGCAGCGCTGAGCGTCGATGACGCGGTACAAATTGCTCTGCTTAATAATCGCGGCTTACAAGCATCATTTTATGAACTTGGCATCGCCGAAGCGGATTTGGTTCAAGCTGGCCGACTGCCCAATCCCACGTTCTCACTCAATCGTGCCAGACAGGGAAGCGAAGTGGAAATCGACCGTGGCCTGACGCTCAACCTTGCCCGCGTACTCGCCCTGCCCTACAGTAAAAAAATCGAGCAAGCACGCCTCGCCCAAGTCCAGCGCGAAGTCAGCTTGCAAATGCTGAACTTAGCCAGTGAAACACGTAAAGCCTACTATCTGGCAATTGCAGCGGATCAAACCATGAGCTATATGCAACAAGTAAAGCAAGCGGCCGATGCCGGTGCCGAGCTGGCCGCAAGGATGACACAGGCAGGCAATTACAATACGCTGCAACAAGCGCGTGAACAGAGTTTTTTTGCCGATGCCAAGGTCAACCTGGCGCGCGCCGAACAAACGCAAAAACGTTGCCAAGAACAACTGACACGTCTGATGGGCGTATCGGCAGGTCCCACGGCATTCAAGCTACCGCCGCGCTTACCAGAATTACCACAACACCTGCAAGACCTGCAAACGGTCGAGCAAACAGCCATGGAGCAAAGGCTCGATATCCAAGCGGCCCGCCTGAGTACGGCGCAACTGGCTGAGAATCTGGGCTTGAGCAAGGCCAGCCGTTTCATCAATGTGCTCGAAGTCGGGGCCAGCCGCAACAGCTACAGCGATCAAGCGGGACAACGCGCTTACTCGCTCACACTGGAGTTACCGCTGTTCGACTGGAGTACGGCTAAACTAGCCAAGTCAGAAGCCCGGTATATGCAGGCAGTCAACCGCACGGCGGAACTCGCCATCAATGCGCGCTCAGAAGTCCGACAAGCTTACCAAGCTTACCGCTCTAACTATGACATCGCGCTTTACTATCAAAATGAAATTATCCCTTTGAAGAAACGTATTTCTGTCGAAAACCAACTGCGTTACAACGGCATGCTGATCAGCGTATTCGACTTGCTCGCTGATGCACGCAGTCAAATCAGTAGCGTCAATAGCGCCATCGAGGCCAGTCGCGATTTTTGGATCGCCCAAGCCGATTTGGAAATGAGTTTACTGGGACGTCCCAGCAGTAATTGACAGCGCAGCTGCTCCGCACCAAGGATAAATTATGAGTTCAAGAAGAAATTTTTTAAGTGGCCTCGGCGCACTGACGGCTGCTGCATCGGCCGCAGCAGTCAGCAAAGTTGCCATGGCCGCCTTACCGGAACCGGTCACACAGAGTTCCGCCGATACCATGGCACCGCTACAACCAACCACCGGGCGCCCATATAACCCGGTCGTCACGCTGAACGGCTGGACTTTGCCTTGGCGCATGAATAACGGCGTCAAGGAATTTCATTTGGTGGCCGAAGCGGTGGTGCGTGAAATCGCCCCCGGCATGAAGGCCCATTTATGGGGTTATAACGGCCAATCGCCGGGACCGACCATCGAAGTGGTGGAAGGCGACCGCGTGCGCATCTTTGTCACCAACAAATTGCCCGAACATACCAGCGTCCACTGGCATGGACAACGCTTACCCAACGGCATGGACGGTGTGAGCGGACTGACGCAACGATCGATTCAACCCGGCAAAACCTTCATGTATGAATTCATTGCCCGCCGAGCCGGCACCTTCATGTATCACCCGCATGCCGATGAAATGATCCAAATGGCCATGGGCATGATGGGCTTTTGGGTCACACATCCGAAAGCCAAGCACCCACAGATTGCCGAAGTCGATCGTGATTTCGTTTTCTTGCTCAATTCGTATGATATTGAACCCGGTGCCTACACCCCGAAAACCTCGACGATGCAAGATTTCAATCTATGGACTTGGAATAGCCGCGTCTTCCCCGGCATCGATCCTTTGGTGGTGCGTAAGAATGACAAAGTACGCATTCGCGTCGGCAATCTGAGCATGACCAACCATCCGATTCACCTGCATGGCCATGAATTTCAAGTCACCGGCACCGATGGCGGTGCGGTGCCGCATACGGCGCGTTGGCCCGAAGTGACGACCGATATCGCCGTCGGTCAAATGCGGCAAATCGAATTTCTGGCCGACGCCGAAGGCGACTGGGCGTTTCATTGCCATAAATCGCATCACACCATGAATGCGATGGGCCACGACACCCCGAATTTGATCGGCGTCGATCATAGCGAGGTCGCGCAGAAAATCAGCGAGCTGATTCCAGCCTATATGGCCATGGGTGAGCGCGGCATGGCCGATATGGCTAAGATGGACATGCCGCTACCCGCCAATACCTTACCGATGATGGATGGTGAAGGCCCGTTCGGCGGTGTCGAGATGGGCGGCATGTTCAGCGTCTTGAAAGTCAGGAAAGACCAGAAACCAGGCGACTACCGCGACCCCGGCTGGTACCAGCACCCGGCCGGTACGGTGGCGCAGGAATGGCATGGCGAGGTCGTGGCAGCGAAACGGAAAGTGGTGCCGCAAACCACGCAGCAAGAACAAGAAATACATATCCGCAAACCGCACGACAACATGGCACATTGATTTAACAATCAGTCTGCCACCTTCAAGGAGGGGGAAGCATGCACAAGCTTGCCCCTCCTTGATGTTCAAAACCACAGGAAAGCGCAGATTTATAACCAGGCCGGTGGCAACAAACGCCGCAAGTCGTCTGCGAAGGCCACCGAGCTGTGTTTCATTTGATCAAGCATCTCAGTGCTGATGCTTGCCGAACAAGTGAACGTATCGGGCAAACCGGCCAAGCGATTTTTCCATGCTCTTTCACTGTTGTCTGCCAGGATTCTCTGCTTGTTCGGCAATACGCCCGCATCGAAATGCTGTGCACTGTTGAATAAGCCCAATGCCATCCTGCGCAGGGAATCGACCGATTCTCCATCGCTGCCGAAATACCACATCGACGAATAGCTTGCACAAATCGCGCTCAGCACCAACAAACTGCGCGCTTGTTCGGCTTCCGAGGCCGAGCTTTTGCCGATGGCCACCAAGACCTTGGAGATGAATTCCGGGCTGACGCACAAGTCGAGCGGCAAACTGCCATTGGAACTGACCGTCGTCATATCGACAAACCGACCCAAGGCATTGCGTAACTGATCGCGTCGCTCGGCGTTGCCATCGGCGCCTATATATTTGACAGTCGAGCGGCGCGATGCCGCTGCAATTGTAAAATCAAGGAGCACAGCTTGCGGTAAGTTGAGCTGTTTGAGAAAGGACTGGTGACGATTCTTTTTAAAATCGGCAAAATAGATATTCCTCAACACCGGCAAACGGCCAATCAATTTTTCCAGATTTTCTATCTTGTCATTAACGATGGCATGGTCTGGCAAAGGATCAGTACCGGCATCATAGCGCTGGTAAAAATAAGCGAGCTGATCCCATTCATGATGTACGGGATCTGGAAGAAACATGGCCCGATATTGCTCCGGCATTAAGGTGACCGCTTGCTTGCCATCGGCGGTCAAAAAAATCGGATAGTCATCGAGCTCAGTCACCTCCTCGACGCCATACACCGCCATCGCCTGCGTGCGGATGGCAGCGATCAAAGGAATAGCAAACCAGAGCTGCTTGACTCGCGTGAGCATGGTCAGACAGGCCGAATCTTGACTGTCTTGCGCACAAAACAGCAGTGAATTAATCAAACCGTTACGCTCGATATGGAAATGTTTCGTCTGACTTTCCAAGTTCTTGATGACATAATCTAACAGCATTGGTAATATTTTCGCTTGTTTCCGCAACAAATCATACAAGCCCATTTCCTCTACCGTCTCCAACGAGCGGGTCAATAAGCGCGCGAAAAACTGCTCGGTAATCGTCGGGTGTTGAAAGTAAAAATCAAAACGAGCAATCATCACTTCGAAAAATTCCGCTGACAACCAAGTCCACGTTTCTTCCGATGCATGGGCAAGCGCATGCTCAAGCACGCTACCCATCAACGCTAATTTCACGGCACTGTCATCCATCAAGTCAATCTGCGTGAGCACGCTATCGTGGCGCCCGTTCTGAGGCTGTACATACGCAGCATGCCAAGCAAACGCACCATCTGTACGCTGCGGCAAGAGCAGCATCATTGATTCCAAGCGACTCAAATTATTATGCAATTCACCCCAGGCGCGCGGCGTCAAACTCACATGCAGAAAATGCGCCCGATCAATCTCCATAAACGCAAAATTGCCATTGAGCTGCATGTTCTCAAACACAGCTTGATTCGCGACGGCACGAAAAAACGACGCATCGGCAATGCGGGCATTGTTAAGATGGGCCTTGCTCAAGTCCGCATTCGTCAAATCTGCCTTGAGCAAAAGCGTATTTTCCAGGTAAGCCGACACCAACTTGGCCCCACGCAAATTCGCCGAATGAAAATCAGCACCAGTCAAATTCGTTCCACTCAGATCAGCTTGCGCAAAACTAGCCCGATGCAACACGGCACCAGAGAAATCGGCCCCACGTAATACCGCTTTGGAAAAATCGGTATCAACCAAATTGGCACCACGAAAATCTGCCCCGGAAAGATCGCAAGCAGAAAAATCAGCACCATTGCATGTCAGCCCAGAAAAACTCCAGCCCCCGCGCTTTTCACACGCCGCCGCGACTGCGCTGTCAGCCTGTGTCTGCGCCAGATAAGGATGATTGAGCAAAGCTGGCACCAAACTACGCTTCACCGGATCGGTTTGCAAGCAACGCAGCAGAAAATTTTTGGCCGCTGGCGATAAATTAGCAGGAAAATCAGGTAATCCGCCTTGATGCAAATGATACATAATCGCCCCCTCGCCAGTCATCGGCTTACCGGCCAACTTGCCTGCCTTGTAGATATATTGCGGCTCTGCCCCGCTGAGCATGCGTAGAAAAACCATGCCCAGACTCCAGATATCGCAAAACTTCGAAGATTCGCCTTTTTTCGGAATCGGGGCCTGGTACCATCTTTCCGAAGCAGCACCGCCACCTCCTAGCTGCGTCATGCCTGTATTGGTACGAAACATTTTCGAGCTAGGCGTAAACACCAAGCGCTTTTGATCGTCAACGATATCGACGACAAACTGTGTATCTTTCACACCTAAATCAAAAAAACCCTGAGCGTGATAGCGCCCTACTGCAGTAAGCATTTGGCGCATGAAGATTTTTTTCTGTACTTCGGTAGGCTTGGCATTGATCGCATCGACCAAATTGCCATGCTTATAGAAAGGAAACACGAGATGGTATTGGTCGACTTCCAAATGGTTCGGTGCCGGAATGAAGCCGTGCGCCAGTAAAGGCGCGATGTCCGGCCCTTGAACCTGCGCCATACCATTGAATTGGCGGTTTTTTTCCAGCATTTTTTGAACATAATCACTCGCTACCTCACTGTTCTGCCTGCCCATCTCGAACGGAAAAAAAACTGTTCGTAAATATACCTTCAGTACTGCGCCGCCATGTTCGGCCGGCGCAGCCCTGGCAAGATACGAATGCAGCCAAGCATCGGCTGCATAGAGCTCGAGTTTTTCCAGCGTATGGATATCGATAGACGGCAATGCCGGCCTTGGCTCGGGCAATGCCAGCGACATGCTTTCCGCACTCGCACGGTTCGCCGCCTTGCTCAAAAAACGGGCTTGCCCCAACTTGGCATCAACCAAATTGGCAAGACTCAAATCCGTATCCTCGAGCAAGCTATTGAGCAAACTTGCGTTCTGCAAATTCGCCAAGCTGAAATCAGCACCGCTCAAATCGGCACCATCAAACTTAGCACTCTGCAAGATCGCTCCCTTAAATAGGGCCCCGCGCAGATTGGCTCCGCTGAAATCGGCAGCACTGAGATCAAGCCCAGAAAAATCATGGCCAGCCAAACTGGCAGCGCGGTAATCAAGCCTACCGCCCGTGCGCGCAATTAAATCAGTAGGCGAACTGCCAGCACCCTCCGAGGAACTGGCCGCGCACAGACGCTGCGTCAGCCCAACATCAAGCGCAGCACTGCGCGGCACCTGCAAACACGACGGCCCGGACTGACTGACCTGCGCCGGTCTAAGCCCTGAGTCGTTCTGCGGTATGGAGGAAGGAGGTGCCGCTACGGCCTGAGGACGATTAATACTATTGGAAGAAGGGAGCATATTTTCGCTATTTATCAATGAAAGACGAGGGGATAGCCGAACAAGCCATTTGATAACATTGCAGCGGCGCATATTGCCACGCTATTGCGATGAGCCAGCGGCAGTGTAAACATTCACGTCTTTAAAAAATTGCAGAAAATAGCCATAACTCTGCACCATCATCGTGCCCTGACGGACGACTCAAGCTCTACTCTTTGAAATAACCGACCCCGACAATATAGCCACCGGTGCGCTCAATATAAGAGATTTTAGGCTGAATTTTTTTGCTCACTGGATATTATCCACAAGGCAAGCCCACCACGAAGCAACAGGGAGCGCGCCCCTACGAGGCTGTCGCAAAAGGGTATTACTGGTGGCCACGTCATTCCTGCGTGCTTTTGGCAGGAACCCAGCGGCGTTCGTGCTTAACTGAAAATGCCAGAGATGATCGTGTTTTCAGCGCTGAAAACGACACTGGGTTCCCGCCAAAAGCATGCGGGAATGACGAGACTGCGGCATGCGGGAATGACGAGGCTGCGGCATGCGGGAAAGACGCGGTATGCGGTGTTTCAGGTGTAAACAGCGTCCGCCAGGCTTTTGCGACAGCCTCTGAAGACTGGTGTTTCAAACCCTAGTCAAATCTTTGATGAAAAAATTAATTTTTTGCGTTTAATACGAAACAAATTCAAACAAATAATCAGAGCAACGGGAATCATCAAGCGAATACAAACAATGCCCGAAGTTCGTCTGAAAAATTGCTATTTGGCGATCTCAACACCGCCGCCAAGCCTTGCCTCTATACAATTTCTTACGGATACAGGCGCGTGAAGTAAGATCTCAGGCCAGACAACTTTGGCTTTTTTTACGGTGTCCTTCGCAATTTTCATCAATCTTGACTTCCTTGTGACCTTGGCTGCTGTCAATAGTCCATCCATGTCACCCCACGTGAACGCTGTTAATTGACGATCGATTTCGCGGTTTAATCCGTAATGATCAAGGGGAACACGATCAAATAACGACGATACACTGACAGGATCGTAGGCTGGTGAAAGCTGTAAATTAATCCCGTCAGAATAGATAACCGCCCAATTTTTCAGATGGGCATCCGTGTTGCCCATTAAAATGAAAGCAACAAAGCGCTTGACGAACTCAACCGTATCTTTGTCCGGCTGGGATGAAAGACTTTCCAAAATGTTTAAAATTGAGCTGTAGTCTTTAATCAGATCTTTCCCGTATTTGTGTTTTGGCGCATATTGAAGAATTTGGGCAAATTCTTCCATGTGGATACGCGTGCCATTTTCACCCCGATCAAACCGCTTTACAGCTAAAAGGTGAGCAAAGGGAATATGTTCTGGCAGATCAGCATTTTCTTTTGCGATGATTTCCGCTTCGGCGCAATCGATGTTCAGCGCCTTAAGCAGGGCGAATCCTGTCGCTTCGATTTCGACCAGATCTGGATGCCTGGTTGTCGGCAATTTGAGAATGTAGGAACCGGCAGCGCCATGGCGTTTAATAAGATATCGCCTGCCATCTTGGAGCGCAGAAAACTTGACAACGACGCCTGGGATTGCGAAGGCATCTTCTACCGGGTATTCAACAAAGCCCGGTTCAACAACATCCTTACCGAGTGTGGTGTGCCAAAGTCGCACACTGTCCGGCACCGAATCGTCTTGCGCTATGGGTTCGACTTCAATTGCACCCATAAGATCATGACCGGCTGCCACGAGTAGCTCGAATTCATCCTCCGTACCGCATTGGCGCTCTTTTGCCAAGCGTTGCCGATTCTGCGCTTCTGGAAGTAGATTTTGAAAATACACCGGCAATTTTCCATCGTTCCTGGCAACACGCATATCCTTTTCGGCACGGAGAATAGCAAGGGTCTGCGCTTCACTCGAACCTCGATATGCGAGAGATAAAGTAGGCCGCAAAGGATTGCTAATGTAGCTCTCATCAAATGAGACGCGTATTAAATCGCCATAGACGGATAAGTGACCGACAGGTAATTTTTGACGATCAGGAGTGTGCAGATAAATGCGCACATAGCGAATAGACGTGCTCATGCATTTCTTTCACTCAAGATGGCGTCCACGATAGATAGCGGTGCTTCCACACCAGGTGCCTGACCGACATATTTACCGCCTGATTGGATAAACTCTTCCAAAGCTTGTTTAAGTTCTTTTGGAACAAGCATTAAGTCCAATCCAAGCGCACGCGCCATGACCAGAATCGTAGAAAGTCTGGGATCAATTTTTCCAAGTTCCGTACGCGCGACAGTCATTCGATTTAATCCAGCCTTTTCAGCAAAAGCGGTCTGCGAGAGGTGCTTTACTTCGCGAACATTAACTAATTGCTCGATGATTGTGCTCATATTAATACTCAAATTAGCGATAATGAGTATTAATATACGCTGAAAATTTGAAATGGCAAATCGAGAACGGTGATACTACTACTCAAATGTAGTCCATTAAGTATGTTAGTCGGTAGTTACAACTTAATGGATCGTCGCAAGAGGGTTTTCACTCGGGATCATTACCCCTGTCGGACATAACGTCATTCCTGCGCGCTTTTGGCAGGAACCCAGCGACGTTCGTGCTTGCAACGCCCTGTTCGCAGCTCAGGCGACCCAATACGCGTAGTTGAACAGGGCATCGAGCTCGCCCAAATTCGCCAGCCCCAAGGCAGCGCAAACCCGTCTGGCTTTCGAACAAAAATCCGCGTAAAGCAGCGAATCGACACTGCTTTTGTTCGGCTTCTCTGGAAAGCTTCGGTATCCCGCAAGTGCCATGCCGTTGACCGAATTCTGGTTCATGACCGCAAAACGCAAGGGATCAAAGGTGTGCAAGGCCTCCGTGAGTACGTTGGTTCCCGCTCTCGGGATGCTGGACAAATAAGCGTGCAAAAGGAGATAAGCATCTTCGGCACTGAGTTTTGGATTCGCTTGCATTCGCAAGTACAAATCGCGCAGCCCTGCTTGAAATACCTCACCTTGTTGCGCAACGATGTTCTTGCCGCGCTGAAGACCGCCGGAATGCCAGCCCAACCCCGACACCAGTGGTTCGTAATATGCCAAAAACTGCCCCGGGGTGCCAACAGCTTGCGTCCGAAGTCCGTTCAAATACCCTTGTGCGTTTGCGTGCCTTCGGGTTCGAGCGTTCCTCTGAGCGATGAACCCGGATTGAGTTTGATCCGCTTTCATCAGCGTCAGGATTGACAAGAGCGTCGGCAGGTAGACCGCACCATTGCTTGAGGGCGCGGACCTCGAACTCTTACAATCAGCCTCAGCGTTCAACTTGGCAGCGCGGTTGTGCAACGCGTAGATCTTGTGCCGTCGCGCATATTCGTCCAAGCGCTCACGCGCAGCCACCTCGATTTCTCCACTCTGGAGCAGATCTGCGATTTCTGAAGCCACCTGATCGGCCAGCAGGCAATCGGACGATTCGGTGAACAAGGAAAATTCATGATTGAGCGAAAGGCCCCCTGCAGTGAGATTGGCCGACCCAACCACCATCTTGCAGGACGCGTCCGCATACTGAAAAGCATAGACCTTGGGATGAAAGGTCCGAGTCCTCTTCGGCCCGCTGATGAACAATTCGAACTGATCTGGATACAGCTCCATGAGCGCAAAAAGCGCTTCCAGAACCGGCGGCTCGGTGTGATAAAAATCAAGGCCGACGACGAATCGAACTGACAGGCCGGCGTCCAACGCCGCACCCAGGGTTGCCTCTAATTTTGTGTATCCGGACAAACGGGCAAAAGCAACCATGCAATCGAGCTGCGTGGCATTTTGAAATAACGCTTCAACACCGACAATGTGATCGGCCGCCTTCGATGAATTTACCAGCAACTGTGTCGTTGACACCGCCGCAGCCGTGAGTGTGACCGTTCTCGCAAGGTTCACGGATTGGATTGAAGTGACTGGCATAGCACTGAGCCTTTGCTCAAAAATGTAGTGAATGGGGATTCCGGCGAACGTGACCGCTGCGCATAAGATGCGCGTTACGCGGTCAAATTCTAAGCTCTACGATCACGATAGGTCGATGTTTTTCTCTTTTTGACGATTCATGGTGTCCCGTGCCCAGCGAATCGCCGGTCAGCGTAAAACAGTGGTTGCGCTGCACGATGCGGTCCAGAATGGCATCGGCAGTGGTGGCGTCACCGATCATTCCCAGCCTTGGGCACCGCAAATCGCCGCAGCCTTGCATCCCGAAGGAAGTTCGCGCTCATCAACGATCCGGTTGGCCTCGATATCGGCCCACTCAAGGGAAAAGGAGCTGATGTACACGCGGTCGATCTACACGACGGCCACGATCGCGCGGCAGCATGCTTTGTTGCGGCGCGTGGCGGAACTGGTCAATGATAGGCAAGGTAGTCGTCGCCAGACAGTAAGCGGCGCGTGAAATATTGAATCTGCCATATATAAGCACGTTGATACTTAACTAAAAAAGTATATACTAGTATCTACATAACAGGAGATATGATGAGTAAGACAGCAAATTCAACTGTCCAGCAGTGGGGCAACAGCTTGGCAGTACGCATTCCCGCCGCCCTTGCGCGAAAAGTACATTTTGTCGCCGGACAACCAGTTGACGTATCCGCCGACGATTTCGGTGTGGTAGTTCATCGAAAAGGTAGCCCCAAGCTCTCTTTAGAACAAAAACTGGCAGCGTTTGATCCGGTAAAGCACGGTGGTGAAGCGATGGCTTCTGGCCGCATCGGTGCTGAGGTGTTTTGATGGTGGAAAAAATTTGGGTTCCAGAGCGCCGGGATATTATTTGGATTGATTTTAATCCTCAAGTGGGGCGGGAAATGAAAGATGTTCACCCCTTACTTGTGCTGTCACCCAAAGCATTTAATGACAAAACAAGAATTGTCATTGGACTGCCAATGACTACGGCTGAATCCAATGAAACAAATCCATTTGCCGTAAAGTTCATTGGTAACAAGGGCAAGCCAAGTTACATTTTGGCACACCAGCCTAAAAGCTTTGATTGGCGACTGCGGGATGCAAAGCCCCATCCATGGAAAAAAGCGCCCGAGGAAGTGTTGATACTTGCAGGCGATATGCTGAATCAAATTATTGCTATTTGCGAATAAGAAGCAAAGCGACGCATGTCGGTTTTATTTGCAAGGAGCGTAGCGTCATTTTCCATCATGCCGCCATCGTATTGTGCGAAAAACAGTTTAACTGAACGGCATTACAGTTTACTCAGGCTATTTATATCGATTTTAATTGACATCCTCCCCGCCCTAAAGAGGCTGTCGCAAAAGCCTGATGGACGTTTTTTACACATGAAACACCGCATACCTCGTCATTCCTGCATGCCACAGCCTCGTCATTCCCGCATGCTTTTGGCGGGAACCCAGCGTCGTTTTCAGCGCTGAAAACACGATCATATCTGGCATTTTCAGTTAAGCACGAACGCCGCTGGGTTCCTGCCAAAAGCGCGCAAGAATGACGTCGCCACCAGTTGGGGTAATGATACCGATTCACTACCCTTTTGCGACAGCCTCTGCACGACGGGGTTTTACGCGCAAATCCGATAAATTCATCGTTGTAAAATTCAATAAATCAGACAAATACTTTTATTTGATTGTGCGCACAATCGAAGCTTTCCACACCAAAAACAATTACTAACTGTGGGGCTGAAACCATCACCATGTCGATGCCTTTTCGTCCAACTCATCAGCGAGTTTTTTCTCGCCTAAAGCTCGCAGAGTTCGGGAGAGCGCTTGTACAGTAAAGTAATTGGCAGGGTTATCCAGCTCCCAACCTTGAACTTTCTTACGAATAGTAAGGATACGTTCATAACTTGATCTTGCAGATATGAAGTCTCCAATTGCTTCTTCAATGTCGGCTAAGGCGGACATCGCCGTTAACGACTCGGCATGTTCTATACCATCATTTTTTTGATATATCAGCAACACTTGTTCATACATTATTTTTGCTTCTGCGAATTTCTTTTCCCGATAAAACATCCGAGCCAAGAAGCTCCGACAATGGGGACTTAGACTACCAAGTGCTCCAACTCTGCCACGCTCAATTTCGAGAAACATTTCATAAACAGATTTAGCCTTGCTAAATAGAAATAGCTTTTCAAGAGACACCCCGACGGAGGAAACCAGCTGATCTGTACTTAGCATTCCCAAAGAATCACAAAGCCCTTCTATTTTCCGTTTAAACTGCACGTCAACACTCATATCGCCTTGGCTATTTTTACAATTGGAAGCGTATATAAACCAAGAGAGCAATGTATCAATGTGACTGGAACCAAGATGCTCTTCACGTAAGCTGAAGACGGTCTCATGCAATCGCTCGGACACCGGCGACAAGCCCAAATCCTCAATTTGAATTGCTAAATTAGTCAAATCTGAAAGTTTTTCGGGACTAACTGAGGCAACTGGTCGCTCCCCCATCATCATTGGAATGATATAGGCTCCAAATGCTTCGTATGTCATTTCCATTAACGTGACCTCGCTCGATCCGCTGTTTATAGAAAATATCAGATCATCCGAACCCATATCGGTTTCCTGTATTATTTCTAACAGGCCTCTCCCTGATTGATAGACTAGTTGCATTGTGCTCAGAGCATCACTCTTCGATACTGACAGAAAGCCCGCACATATGTTCAGCACACCTTCATAAAGCCTCTTTGAATTGGAAAACTGCTTTTTATGAAGCTGTGTTTGGGCCATAGAGACCATTAACCCGCAGACGTCCAACTTCTCATCGCTCAATTCATATCGCTGATAACTATCAGGTATTTGCTCAGACAGCCAATCGACTAAACGCTGCGTGCTCTCTTCAACGTTGACACAAAAGAGTCCTTCTGTCTCGATTAACCAATCACTAATACTTTTATGACTAAACTGGAGGCTGCTGTCCCATAAAAGTAAGCCACTTAGCGCATGACGAACGATCGTAGCATCCTGTCCGTGCCAGTTCCCAATTTTTCGGGCAACATGAATCGGTAATGGCATCGAACTAGCACATAGCAAGCCTAGCAAGGGATAAACAAGCGTGTTCCATACGCCCCCCTCCGTTGGTCGCTCACTAAAGGCTCGCTCAAACCAAATTTGATAGCATCCTCCTAAACCTGGTGGGAGCATTTTTAAATTATTAATAGTCATGTTCCCGTCTTTAACAGCCCGACGCGCCATGACGAGGTACAAAATTTGACCTGACGCACAGTGCAGCAAGTATTCCTGAATATCGGATGTCATTGCTGGCTCATCTTCAGCCCACTTAAGCATAAATTGTCGCAGGTCAGTCTGATTATTTTTGTCGTCAATGCTCAATTCGTAAGTCTGAAATTGCTCAAAATATGGCTTGATACTAGTACGGCCTGTCATAACAACGCCCAGCCAGGACGGCAGATCTTGGAGCGTTTTGTTTAGCAACTTGCTCAGACTAATATCAGCTTCATCCAGCCCATCAATGACGATCAGCAGCCGGTCATCCGTCTGGCCACCATCGATGTGGCTGCGCAATGGATTAATAAGCAGTTGCTCCATTAAATAATCTGCTGACAATTCATGGAGTGGTTTTGTCAACCGTGCCAGCTGTTCTTTGAGCAAAACGCGGAAGGCAGGCAATCTGGCAGCGAGCATGAAAGCCAGATTCCGAACAAAAATGTGTGGAAAGCGTGTCTCGGGCTGGTCAGCCTCGCAAAAGTGATACGCCACTACCCGCAGTTTGGCGTAATGTACTAAGTGGGCAGCAATCGCACTTTTTCCTGTACCTGGCAGGCCAATCAATTGAAATACCCGTTGATTGATTTGCTGTAAACGCCACGTCTCAATGGCATCGAACACCCAGGCTCGCCCGACAATACCACTTTCGATAAGCCTGCCAATTTTGGATACGGTAGTTGAAGCACCTAGTGCTCTGGCCAAATGTTCAAGTTCCCCGGCAAAGCCAGCGTTCTTGGTAAGAATATCCAAAATTTTCTGAACTTTGCTTTCAAGCCAGGGCTCTTCATCAGGAGCATTAACATGTAGTTTCCAATCAGCCAGATCCAGATATTGGATATGGCTGACGCTGGCAGGAATGCTGGATACAGTGCGATCGTCTGTCAAAATAGTGGCTATAGCGCCATGTTTATGTGCCATTGCGATGCCAATTTCGTCCAAACATACGCCTGGATCACGAACAGACCGAGGGCTGAGGAAGGACAAAACCCGATCTGAAGCGAGTATTCCCTGTGTGATGCCATGTCGCCAGTCAAAGCCAGGTTGTAGCTGCTGTTCATCAATCCAGGTTTTGTGGCCCGCCTGCTCTAACTTTTCTTTAATGCGTCTCACCAAATGCGCGCTATGGTCATCGTTACCATCAACGGTGTGCGCATATGAAAGAAAAATATTCTGTTGTCGAGAAAGATTACCAGGTGGTGGCCCGTCAAAGACTTCGCAGCAATCAATGTTTTCGCACCGCCACCGCTTTCGAGCTAAAATAAAAGCCAGCTTTTCTCCATGGCAAAGTGGGCAGCAGAGTACTGGTGTGCTGATACCTGTCATAACATCTCCCGATATGTCTTTTCAAAAATTTCTTTAGCCACCACCCACTGATTTCCCTCTGGCTCAGCAATCAAGCAATCCCCTATCTGGCCGTTGATTTCACCACGAAGATTCGATATCGCGACAGAAAGGGGATTTTCGATTTGAGTTGCAGTAATTAAAATAGGGAGCTTGACATAAACACCTGGCTTACCGGATTCAGTGGGTGCAACAGCGGTATAAGTTCGCTCAAAACGCCATCTTGAAACTGGCCAATGCTCCTTTGTCTCAGCAGTCGGAAGAGCATCCTCACGCTCATCATGCACAGGCCCCTCCAAAGTCCTCACTATTCCGGACTCATGAGCAAATTCGACTTGGACGGGAGTAGAAATTTTGATGCACTTTTTACAAATCAATTTAATTTCCTTTATAGCTAGCTAAGTTCACCCCTGATTTAATGATTTGAATCACCAAGCAATCTATCAAAAGCAGCCACTAAAAATACGACATCTCGTTCTCGAAGCACAGGCGATCAGATGCACTTTCAAAAGATACTGACGATTTAGTTAAAATTAACTCATCAGGATAACGGATACTTTCCATATGGACAATGCCTATATCTCTACTATTACCCTTAGCTCCCGCACCAAAAGTTCGGCGCACAAAAAGCTTCAGTTGCACTTCATATTTGAACTCGCGATCTAAATTTTCTTGAATTCAAGGAGAAAGTGATGAATGTAGGGATCAGAATTAAGTCGCTTAATGGAAACACGTACACCGAAACCTATGTGAAGGATGGGAAGACTTTTATCCATGTATATGATGAAGATGGTCAATTATTAGATGTCATGGAGGAAATTGCTTCCTACTATCCACCTAAACAAGATGATCAAAACCCGCAATCAGGTAATTTTTGACAGTCAGTTTTCCACTTAAACAGAAAAGTTCCTATTGTCTACCTGAGCCTATACTTTATTTGCGTGGCCTTCCCCCAGTATGACTGCGGTGATCAAGTCATTTCGGACACAACGATAGGTTCTCGTGCTGCCATTTTCCGTTCGTAGACGGTGGGCGGCAGATTGCCCAATGCTGAATTGATACGCTTGCCGTTATAGAAGCTGACGATGTAGCCGGTGATGTCTGCCTTGGCCTCGGCATGGTTGGCATATTGGCGTTGCCAAACACGTTCCATTTTGAGGTTCAGGAAGAAGCGCTCTGCGACGGCGCTATCCCAGCAATTACCTTTGCGGCTCATGCTGCAGACAAAGCCATTTTCCTTCAAGAATTCCTGATACAACTCGCTGGCGTACTGGCTGCCCCGATCGGAATGAACGATGAGTCCGGCTGCCGGTCAGCGCTACTGGATCGCCATGTTCAAGGCATCGCACACCAGTTTTGCAGGCATGCTCAGTGCCATCGCCCATCCGACCACTTTGCGCGCATACAGGTCGAGCACGGTGGCCAGATACAAGCACCCGGCACCCGTCCGGATGTAGGTAATGTCGCTGACGTAAGCCAAGTTCGGCGCTGCCGGATTGAACTGTCGGTTCAGCACATCGGCGGCAATCGGCAAGTCGCGCTTTGCTGTCTGTCGTATGGACGAATTTGCGCTTCCAGACGGGTTTCAAGGCTGCTTGGCGCATCAAACGGCGCACCTTGTGCGTCCGACCCGGAAGCCTTCGTTGGCCATGGCTGCGACCATCCGGCGGCTGCCGTAACTCTGATCGATTGCCATGAATGCAGCTTCCAAATGGACGCTTTCTTTGCAGACTTTGGGTATGGCGAAACGTCGCTTTGCTTCGTAAAACGCAGACCTGCTCAACGTATCAGAAGTATGATGGCGATCGCCAAACAAAAAGGGCGTGCCGATGCGGCTGCCTCACTGCATCAGTCGTTCGCGTGGGGCGTTTATTTCGCTTGGGATAGCTTGACACGCGGCTGGCAAAGAGCGGGTGATCAAGAACGCCTTGAAGCGTTGACCGAACTCGATTGGCAGCACTGACATGAGCGAACAAGAACTGATCGCGCGCTTGGCCGATGCCGTGGTCGAGCGCAGTAAGCCGAGCATACCTTTATCCGTCGATTTATGGGATATCCGCTTGGTTGCCGGCTTTTTGAAGCGCAGCGAATCCGTGGTCCGTGAACGCATCGTGTGCAAGTCGGATTTTCCCGTGGCGATTCGACTGCCAACTGGCAAAGGTGAGCGCGGACATCCCCTATACAAGGTAAAGGAAGTGATTCAATGGGCCGACCGGTATAGAGAAAAGTAGCGGTCAATCCAATCGTGTCGCCATCTCAGCGGCCGTCTCGTTGTAATAAATTTGCAGCATGCGCAAATCTTTATGGCCGACCATGCGCGCCAGATCGAGCACCGTCAATTTTTTGGCCAACCGAGTGATGGCTTCATGACGCGAATCGTGAAACGTCAAGTCCTCGATACAGCAAGCCGCACAGACTTTACGGAACAACGTACTGAGACTGGCCGCCGACAGCATGAAAATCGGTGACGGCGGCTCATTCGCCGGCTGCGCCGGCAGAAAGCTGATTAACTCCAAGGCGCGCTTCGATAACGGCACGTCGCGCTTGCTGCCATTCTTCGTCATCGGCAAATGCGCGACAGCACCGTTGATGTGCGACGGGTATAGCCCGCACAACTCGCCTTGACGCATTGCCGTCTCAATCGCAAACAAGTAACAGAACGCAACCGCTTGCATCTTGCTGGTGATCGGCTCGTCGTAAAAACCGCAGTAGACATTGATGCGATCGATCTCATCCTGAGTCGGTCGGCGATCGCGATGCGCTGCAGCTTGTGGACGCCGCACTGCCGCGGTCGGACTGACGGCGAGCCATTTCCATTCTGTTGCCGCAGTGCTGAGGACATGCGACCATAGATTAAGAATACGATTGATGGTGGCGCCGCTGACCGGCGGCACAGTGGGCGTGCCTTTGAGACGCAGATCGCGCCAGCGACCGATCAACTCAGCATGCATCTGCGTCAGCGGCACGCTGCCGAGCCGCACTCCGTCGACTTGAAAATCACACAGCGCAGCCAGCCGCAGGGCTTCCCAGCGGTGACCACGCTTATGGATGGAAACTTCTTGCTCGTAACGGCGACAAGCTTGCTCAAACGTTTTGCCAGCAACAATGCCGCTGACGACCTGGTTGCGCAGTGCCGTTTCGCGTTCGGCGGCCCAAGCGAGTGCCTGGGCTTTGGTCGCACAAGTGATCGATTCGCGTACTCCCTTGATACTGAGCTGCACCCGCCACCCGCGTGTTGTTTTGGTAATGGAAGCCATGACTGCACTCCTTGTCAAAACTGATTACCGAGAAATAATAAAATATTATGAGGAGTTTGTGGGGAAATTCTGGGGAGTTGATGGTAGAAAAAGGCGGGGAAAATAAAGGAAAAGCGTACCGACCGGCGCGCAGAATGTCGTCGTAAGGGACTGATTTCAAAGGGAAAACGGTGAAAAACGCGAAGAAGAGAAAGATGTGCTTGGTGCCCGAGGCCGGAATCGAAAACCATCTATCTAAGGGGCATTCATCGTATTGTGCGGGAATTTTGCGGGTTTTCTGGTTACGAATGCTTTAACTTCTGCGCGAATCCAGAGCTTATGTTTGACTCTGCTTGTAGGTGATTCAGCAGGAAAGCCAGGTGTTTTTACAACAACATCCCGTGCATGCCTGATTGAACATTGATGCATTTCGGCGATATCGGCAAGCGTCATCAATTCAGTATTATTCATCATTTGCCTTTCAGTTCACTACAGGATTTTGTTTATCAAACCAAAACATGCGACTTCCGCAGCATGGGTCCAACACTCTTTTTTGTAATTTTTTCATTTTTGTGTACCGGTTTATTTCTCACGCTGAAACACCCAGCACTTCATCGAGCCGGATTGGGTGGCGAGTTGGGATTGGGTACCGCGCAGGCTGCTATTGACCACCTTGACATCAACAAACTTGCGGCGGCTGCTGGTTTTTAAGACTTTTTTCAGGTCGCGCAGCGGCGGTACTTGCTGGCGGCGCTCGGTGGCGACTTGCAGGAAGTGGTTGAGGTTGACGGCGATCAGGCTGGCGTCGCGGCTGTGGTTGAGTA
The DNA here is from genome assembly GCF_034347425.1 of Undibacterium sp. CCC3.4. Lineage (GTDB taxonomy): Bacteria > Pseudomonadota > Gammaproteobacteria > Burkholderiales > Burkholderiaceae_D > Undibacterium. The sequence goes on along the minus strand of NZ_CP133779.1, from coordinate 3,138,188 downwards.
TCGACAGGTCGCCGCCATCGAGGTAGTCAAATGCTTCCCAGAATTCCTGCACCAGGACGTGGTCGTTGTTGATGACTTGTTGACGCTCTCCGGCCATGGTGACGATTTGCGCCTTGAGTGCGGTCTTTTGTTCGTCTGTGAGCTTGATCACCAGGCTCAAGGCGTCGGCGATGGCCAGCATTTGCGCGTGGGTTTCGGCGATGCGCGGCATTTTTACGTGGGGGCTGGCGCGTAATTCTTTGAGGTAGTCGCGGGTCTTCGCCGTTATTTCCGCCATGACGGCTTTTTCACGCTTGGTCGCTGCCAGAATGAAGCCCGACACCGCTTCGCAGGATAGATACTTGAGCTCGTCGGCGGCTTCGCCCGATGCCGCTGTCTGCGTCGAGCGGTCGAAGTACAGATGCACAATCCGCGACAGGATCGCTTCGGAGGCATTGACCGGGTTATTCTGGCTGATGACGATGGCACCGCGAAATGGCGGCTCGTAGGTTTCATTGCCACCGGTGGCCATGCCGCGTGCGCGCGTGCTGCGGCCGTTGTAGGCGGTTTTCAGTTCGTCCCAGTCGAAGGATTTGATGTGGCTTTTTTCTTCGCCCATGCGTTCGCGGTCGGACTCGATCAGCACTACCGGCAGGCACGATACCTGGCTGAAATTACGTGCACGTGCCGCCAGACTCGATTTGCTTGGATCAAAGCCTTCGTAGCCATTGCGACCGAACAGTTTCCACAGAAATTCAATCAGCGTTGATTTACCGGCACCGGCTTCGCCTACCACTTCCAGGAAGGGATACGAGGATTGTGTGGCGCGGATTTGTTCTGCGAACAGGGTGCCGAACCAGAATGTCAGAGCGGCCAGGCCTTTGGCACCAAATGCGGCCCATAGCAGATTGACCCAGTCGCTGCGGTAGGCGTCGCGGTCGCGCTTGATGCTGAGGGTGACCGATTTGTTGAGTGACTTGATCGAGAGTTTGCCGATATCAAAAAAATCCTCGCCGTTGATCTCATGCAGAACGCCACCTTTCATCGCCACATTGCCGAGCACATAGCACGCATGCTCCATGCTGTAGCCGATGTAATCAATCGTCTCGACGCGCTGGATGTTGTACAACTGGTCGGCCATAATGCGGTCAAGCTGGATGCTGCTGCCGCTGTACATCGCGCCGGCCCCCATGCCGAGCAGGCGTTTTTTGAATTCGGCGGCGCTGGCGATTTGGGCGGCGGTGAAGGTGTTTTTAACCGGTTTGCCATCGTGGGGAAAGGCGACGCGGAAGTAGTACCAGCTTTCGCCGGTGATCAGGTTTTCTTGAAAATACAGCGCCTTGGGATTGCAGTTGGCGATTTCCTTGACCATGCTCGATTGTTCCAGCGCGGTTTTGCGCAGGTCGTATTCGGACAGGGTTTGGTAGTCATCGGAATGGTCTTGCTCCAGCCGCAGGCGGTTGTAGTGCTCGAGGTCGAGCCGAAACCAGTGCAAGCGGTTACCAAAATCAAAGTGGAATTCGGTGCGCTCGCCGCTGTGCAGGTACATCAGCAAGGCTTTTTCTTCGCGGGTTGGGGCGATCAGTAGTGCGCCATGATAGCGGTATGTCTTGATATGGTCGGGTGTTAAGGCGTCGCGCTGGTAGGCGTCGTTCCAGTCGATGGCGCGTTTGCCGCGTTGTGGGATTTGCGCGGCGGCGCAGTTCCAGCCGGCGGCGCGTGCTTGGTCTACGTGTTTTTTGGTGAAGTTGCGGCCGGCCGGGTCGCCATCTAAGGCCCATACCAGGGTGCAATGCTGGTTGCCACATGCTGCTTGCAACTGCGACAGCGCTTGTTCCGGGTAGTTGTTGCAGGACATCAGTGCTACGGCATGGATTCCGACGTGCATCAAGGCGATGACGTCGAAGATGCCTTCGACTAACCAGATTTCTTTGACGTCTTGTAGGTCGATCTGGTCCGGTTTCCACCAGCTGCCGTGGTAGTGCATGCCGAACTTGAAATTCGCCTTTTTAATGAAGCGCTGGGGTTGGTCGATCAGTCTTTCCCAGTAGCCGCTGCCGAGGGAAAAGCGCACGGTGGCACTGCCGATGTTGAGCTTGCTGTCGTAATAGTATTCTTGCGTGTACAGGCCGCGTAGTTTGGCCAGATCAAAGCCGCGGCCGATTTGCAGGTAGGCGTCGGCGGCGGCATGCGGATTCTTGTTTTCCGGTGTGGATGGATAGCGTTCAGACCATTTGTCAAACAGGTCTGGATACAGGTCTTTGATGTGGTACACCTCGCCGCAATTGTTGAGGCGGCCGCAGCGTAATACCCAAGGGTGGTCGGCATTGGTGTAGAGCTCTTTCTTTTGGCACGCCGGGCACACTCCCCCGCGCAGCATGCCGCTTTGTTCCGGCTTGAAATTGAATTCGGCCAGGCGTGTGCTGACTTCTTGGTGTAGGGAGGTGTCCATCGCTTTACTCTGGGTGGTCGTCTTGCTGATCGTCTTGTTGCGGCACGGCTTGCAAGGCGCTCAAGCGTTCGTCGTCGCCTGGCTGTTGGTAACCGGCCGTCAATTCAAACCACAGGCTGTGCGCGCCCCAAGCGAAATCTCGGCAGATTTTTGCGGGGTAGCTGTGGTGGCCCATTTCGGCGCTGCGCTTCATCCATAGGGTGATTTTTTGTTCGGCGGCGCGGGTGAGTTCGGCGTAGGTCCAAGTGTGCTCAGTCATAAAGCCTCCTGCTGGGTCGGGCGCTGACGGCAGCGATGTCGAAGCACTCCAGGGCGGCGAGCAGGCAGTCGCCGCTGCAGCGTGCGATGGCGGTGTAGCGCAAGCAGTGCCTTGGGGTGATCACGGTGACGGTAAAGGCACGCATGGCGACGGGCGTGCTCAAGTGTTGCCGCGGCAATCGAGTGTGAGAGAGTAAAGAGAGTGTCATGGTGGCTCCAAAATTTGAGGTAAAAAAGTCCCACACGCCGCAATACCGGCATGAGGTGTCATTACTCACAGAGGGGAATGAATCAGGCGCTGCGCGTCATCCGGACAGATTGAGCGACAATTGCTTGATCGCGCTGCTGCGCACGTGCTGAGAGATCGGGATTTTCATCAGGCAGTTCGGCGTCGCTGAGAGTGAGATGGTGCGCAATACTTCGAGGCCGGCGATGAACACGTGGCCGCAGTCCGGGTTATTGCAGCGGTAGGTGATTTCTTTAAACATCGGCGACATGGTGCGGCTTTTTATCGCGCGCACGGGTTGTTCGCAGTGCGGACAAGGTAGGCTGATGACTCTCATGCTGGTGGTTTCCTCTCTATTGCATATAGCGCCCGGCCTCGGCCGGTGATTTTTTTAACACCTTCACGCAAGGCGAATTTGACGAGCCATTCGAATGCCTGATCATCGCTTTCAAGCCCATGCTTGACACGAATTGACATGGCGATATTTTCCTCGATCAAGCAGTCGTACTGGCGATGGTGGTGTCGTATTCTTTTTCGTAGGCAGCAAGTCCACGTAAGGTCATGACACGCAGAAACGAGGCGCGGGTGCGGTGATCTTCCTTGGCATAACGTTCGACCTTGGCTAGCTCTTCTGGGTGTAGACGCACTGTGATCGGCTTGGAAATTTGCTCAATTTCGGTGCTTGAGGTTGGGTCTATGGTGTTCATAGGATATGATTTGTATACGTTACTTAGCAATGACGTAAATATAGTGCGAAATTTCGCACTTGTAAAGAAAATGGTGAAAAATTGCGAAAAAAAATAGGGGCCCGTTTAAAAACAGAGCGCGAGCGACTTGGATATAGTCAGGCTGAGTTTGCTATCGTTGGTGATGCTTCCAAGCGTTCTCAAATTGATTGGGAGCAGGGAAAGCTGGTGCCAAATGCTGAGTATTTGGCCTTAATTTCAACTATTGGCGTTGATGTCCAATTCGTATTAACTGGAGTGGTTTCGAATACCACGATCACGCCGGATGAAAATGAGCTTCTCACTGCATACAGAGCACTGGGAATGAAAGGCCAGGCCCGTTTACTAGGCGTCGCTGAGGGTATCGCTGAAGCCAAACCACCGAAACCTGAAAATCGTAAACAAACGATAACGTTCCATGGTGACGTCGGTCAGCAGATCACCGGCGATATTACTGGGCCTCAGACAATCAATGTAGGGCGCAAAAAAAATAAGCAATAGACACTCAAAAAATAGCAAAATTTTTACAATCCACCATTTTGCAAAAACGAAATGAAAATTTTTTTAGCGCATTACTATTGTCATTGGTGCTTGGTGTCCCATCCGCTGACGCACGTCCTGTTCCTGAAGCCATTCAGAAAGTTTTACTCCCTTGGCAACCCCTTAGCATGAAACTTATTCCAGATGACGTCTTAACAATAGTCACAAAGGAGGACCGAGTGACGCAAAAAATTTATACGCAGGCTATTTTTTCTATTTGCTCAACGCTATGGGAAAAACCAAAAGCATGGAGAGGCATTAAAAGTATCAGAGTATTAAATCGCCATGCTTATCAAGGAATGGTATTTGAAGGTGGCGAAAAGGAGTGTTTGAAAATGGGACAGATAACCAGCGATCAGCTCGATATTTTTATACTTGGAATAACGCATGCTGGACGTGAGTAGCGCCTAGCACTGAATAAACACAAAGCACAAAGCGGCGTATGGCCGCCTTGTGCTATTTACTAATTTTGCTTATTCGAAATTATTGGTTTGTTTTTGCCAGTTCTTCGATGGCGAGACGCAAGGCCAATGGGACTGCAAAAGGTATTTTTGGCGCGCGATGAGGAAAGGACGCTAGACTCATCATGTATGATTAAGAGTGGTTACGGGTTAGGATTAATATGGTGGTCAAACGACCCTATGTCAACATAAAAAAATGCTTATGTCTAATTTTAATCAGCGTTTACGTGCCGAGCGCAAGAGACTTGGCTTTAATCAAGAGAAGTTTGCGGCCTTGGGCGGCGTGACCAAGGATACACAGTTGAATTATGAAAGCGGTGAGCGCCGACCGGACTCGGTGTATTTGGAAAAGCTGGCGAAGGCAGGCGTCGATATCTTGTATCTGCTCACCGGTGTCAGCCATGAGGAGTCGCTCAATGAGGATGAAAATGAATTGCTGCAAAATTTTCGCTCGCTCGATGTGCGTGGTCAAGCCGGTGTCCTCGGGATGCTGCACGGCCTGTTGACGGTATCCGAAGACTGGAAGCGGACGGTGATTAAAGGGGAAGTCGGTCAGGTGGTGCAGGGTGATCAGGATGTGCATGGACCACTGAATTTTACTGTTGGGAAAGGAACGCCCAGTAAAAAACAATGACAGCCGACATCACTCCATCCGCATCCAAATCTACATTCCATGTCGGCCAAGCAGTATTGGGTTCGTCGTATGCAAGAAACGCCCAACATAATGCGATGCATATTTATATCAACAGCGACCCTGAGAAGGCGAACTATTGTGTGAAGCTGCGGCGCGGACGCATGGGTTATTTTTGCCGCACTGGTCATGGCAGTGTGATGCGCCTGTTTTCGGCTCGCAAGTCTGGTATTGGCATCACCGTTTTACGCTGGGTTTGTAAGGCGGTGGTGGGTTTGCTTGCGGCGCTGGGAGCTGGGGTGTTATTGGTCGGGTGGATGCTGGATTAAACCACCTACCCTGAATCCCGCTTACTGACATCGGCTCCCGCCACTGCCATCTGGTGTGCAACGTGTTACCTGCCCGTTTGGACCGGTGATGCGTTTGCCACCGGCACCATCGGGGCGCATGCGTGTCACTTGGCCTTTGGCGTCGGTGATGAGGCTGCCGCCGGACCCATCGGGTCGCAGGCGTGAGACATGGCCCTGGGAATCGGTGATGAGGGTGCCACCGGAGCCGTCGGGGCGCATGCGTGTGACATGCCCTTTGGAATCGGTGCGTATGCTACCGCCTGAGCCATCGGGCCTGATGCGCGTGACTTGTCCCTTGCTGTCGGTGATGCGGGTGCCACCGGAACCATCGGGCGTCTGGCGCAGCACATTGCCCTCGATAGTGCTGCAGTGTGGTGCGCCCATGTCGTCACTGGTGCAGTGTGTTTGTGCTGGGGCGCTTGCGGCCGCGAGGCTTAACAACACGAGCAGGATAGTCCTGAAATGAGTCTTGAAATAAGGCATCGATGCTGTCCTCCTTGCGCAGGGTTAGTGCTGCTTGACGAGGCATTTTACCGATTTTTTTCGTTGCATTGCTATGCATTTAGGCACTATTCTTATCACCGCGCTGGTTCTCCAAGAGCATTTCGCGGCGTTCTCGTATCTTGGCCCATTCCAAGTTTGCGGCGCGCTGGGCGGATTGTTTGCTGGCGTAGCTGTACGTTAAGGTTTTGAGTTTGGCACCGGCACCTGCAATCGCGCGCCCTTGGTTTTTACTGATGCTGTCATGCCATTTGGCTGCCACACCGGTGATGTCCGGGTCGGGATCCGTATCAGCCTGATCGTCCCCTTCGCCCTCCGTATCGGCCGGCGCAGTGAGCGTTGCGAGTTCGAGGCGAGTAGTGAAACCGGCAGCGCTGAGCTGATGGCTGACTTTGACGGCCAGCCAAGCGGTTTGATCGATTTCGTCTTTGTAACCGTTGACGATGACGGGCGATTGCGGCATCAGGGCCGGGTTACCGAGGGCCAGTGTGAGTTCGAGGGTGGCCAAGCCGCGCTGCTGCCGCTGCCATTCGGCTTGCGCGGCTTGGCGCGCTTCGGCTGGGGTGGCGTAGGTGCTGCGCAGCCGTTTGCTGTTGCCGGGCGCGCCGGCGACGACGCTACGTCGCATCGCTTCTTGCGAGTCATACCAAAAGGCGCGCACGCCGCTGTAGTGCTCGCGTTCGGCGCTATGGTAGCGGTGGCTGTCACCGCTGTGCCGGTTCAAGCGTATCACGGCTAATTCCTTGCCCGATAAGGCGCGGCTCTGGTTAATAGGTAAGAACAGCAGGGTATGGTTTTTGACGGTGGCGACGGCATCATATTGTTTTCCAAGGCGACGCAAAAATGCGGCATCCGATTCTCTGGTTTGATCAACATGGGCGACGAGGATATCGCGCAAGCTCTCAGCGATGCCGGCTGCCAGTTCGTTTCTGAATGCGATCAGCTCGATGATGCTGCCTAAAGTGGTGGCGTGAAAGCTGTTGTCTTGGGCCAGCCGAAATTGATCGATCAGGTTGGCCGTGCGCGCGCGCAGGGTCAGTGTGTCGGGCGCGCCGCTGTGTTCGATTTCATCGACGGTGAAACTGCCTTTGTCGATCAGGCCATATGCGCCGCCTGATTGGCCTGATTGGCCAGATTCGGCCCAGCCTATCTGCAGGCGTATCGTCGCGCCACGCGGTGGCAGCGCGAGCTGGCCATCGGCATCGTCAAGCTGTAAATCGAGCTGATCGCTGTCATCGCCAGAGGCTTCGCTCAATGTCAGGCTGAGCAAACGCGGGGCGATGCGCGCGGTGAGATCTTGCTCATCGAGGGTAATCTTGAAGGCCGCTTGTGGATGGCTCATTGGCGGCTTCCGGTGAAACTGCCCAGGCCGGATTGGATGTCGCGCAGCGCTTCATCTGCCGTTTTTCTCAAGCCGTCGAGGCCGAGCATATTTTTTATGCTGCCGGGGTCGCCCAAGCTGCTGAGCAGACTGGGGACGTTGTCATCGGTACGCTTGAGTACGATGGTGAAATCAAGGCGTGCCGGGTTGCCGTTGGCGGCCAAGTGGGTTTTGTTTTCCGTCATGCTGGTGATGACAAAGGTGCCGACAATACGACCGCTACCTTGTATCAGTATCCAGGCTTTGCCGGTGTCGGCCATGAGTCGCAAGGCATCGAGCGCATACAGGCTGCCGCTCAGTTCGGGGGCCAGCCAGCCGGAGAGTGTGATGCTGTCTTCGCCCTTGCCGGTGAACTGGTAGGCGTCGCGGCGGCCGACGCGGCTGTTACCGGGGTGCTTCCAGTCGGTTTGGCGTTGTAATTCCTGGTAAGCGAGGGTGGAGAGACTGAAGACAAACATGCCTAAGGCCATCATCATGGTATTTTCTTCCTTCCTTCTTTCTTTATGGGATTAGTCATCGGCCAGGCGTGAGCGCCAGCGGGCCGCTTTTTGCCGGTCGCGTTGTTCCAGGGCTTTGGCAACGGCTTTGGCAATGGCAGCTTCGTCCATGCCGGGTGCGGGGTTGATCGTGATCGTGATGGTGTCGCCCTGGATCAGCGTGCCCTCGGCTTTTGCCGGGGCCAGCGCCGCGCGGGTATCGAAGGCCAGCGCTGGAGTGATCGTGCCTGGCAGAGCCGCGCCGAGCGTCACGTCAGCGCCAATCTGTGCCAAGCGTTTTGCGATACCGCTGACCTGGCGCAGGGGGACAGCTTCGCTGCGACTGAGACCGAGTGCCAAGCCTTGCATGGTGTCGTCGCCGAACAGTGCAAAGACGCGGCTGGGGCTGCGGATGCCGAGTTTGTCTTTAAACCAGATGATCACGCTCTCAGCTGCGCTGGTGATGCTGGTTTTGACACGGCTCAGCGCGCCGGTGATGCCCTTGACGAAACCGTTCATCAGGCCGGCACCGAATTCGGTAAAGGTGGTCGGGAGGTCGATACCGAACCCGTTGCGCACGGCGTTGCTGAGGTCGTTCCCGATGCCAGTCGTGAGGTCGCGCAGGCTTTGCTTGGCTTGTTCAAAGCGTGCCGTAATGCCGTTCCACAGGCCGTTGAAAAATCCTTTGATCGGTTCCCAGTAGGTATAGATCAACAGGGCGGACAGCGCGAAGGCTGTGATTGCTAAACCGATCGGGTTCATGAGTAAGGCGCGGCCTAGCCCAAGCAGCAAGCTCAGGAGCAGGCGCAAGGCGGTACGCAATCCGACCAGCACGGTCGAGAGCAAGCCGCCTTGCAGGCCGAGCAGACCCAGCGCGAGTTTGAGTGCCGCCATGGGAACGATCAGCGTTGCGCTCACCAGTGCCAGGCCGGCCAGGAGTACTAACAGGCTGCCGACGACCAGTGCCGTTTTCAGCAGCATAGCGGTGAGCGCGGGATGCTGCTGCGCCCAAGTTGTTACCGCGTTGATGTGCTCTCTGATGCGCTGGGTCAGGTCGCGCAGGGGACCGTCGATGGTCTCGGAAGCGGTAATGCCGAAATTTTCCCAGGCAGAGGTCAGGGTTTGTAAATCGCCTTGTAAATTGTTTGCCATGACGTGCGCGACTTTTTCTGCGGTGCCGCCCGAGGCGTCGATAATGCGGACATAGTTGCCAATGCCATCGGCACCTTGCTGGGCAATCAGTTCAGCCATGCCGGCGGCCGGTTCTTCGCCGAAGATCATTTTCAAGAAGCTCAGTCGTTTGCCGCTGCCCATTTTGTCTGTGGCGCGGGCGACATCGCGCAGCACATTGGGGATGTCGCGTACATTGCCGTGCAGGTCAACGGCGGCGACGCCGAGGTGTTTGAGCGCTTTGCTGGTAGCGGCAGTCGGCGCGGCCAGCCGCAGCAGCATGGCGCGCAAGGTAGTGCCGGCCTGGCTGCTCTTGATGCCTACATTGCCGAGCAAGCCGGCCATGGCCGCAGCTTGCTCGAGCGACATACCAGCGGCTTTGGCGACCGGGCCGATGTATTTCATGGTTTCGCCCAGCATGTCCAGATTGGTGTTGGCGGTCGTAAAGGTCATTGTCAAGACATCGCCGACGCGGCTCATCTGATCGGCCCTCAAGCCGAAGCTGGTCAAAATATCTGAGGAGAGATCAGCGCTGCGCGCCAGATCGGCACCGCCGGCCTTGGCAACAGCGAGCACGCCCGGCATCGATTGCAAAATTTGATCTGGGGTAAAGCCGGCCATAGCCAGGTAGCCTTGACCTTCGGCCGCCTCGGTGGCGGTAAAGCTGGTACCGGCACCGAGATCGCGGGCTTGTTGACGCATGGCGATGAATTCCGGTGCTGTTTTCTCACTGCGACTGAGTGCCTGAACGCGCGACATGGCGGCATCGAATTCGATTCCAGGCAACAGTATTTTGCGCATGCTCATCAACAGTCCGCCGCCGCTGGCGACGCTGCCCGCACCCGCCATGGCAAGCTTCCCGGCCGATTCTCGGGTGCTGCTGAATTGTTTGCGTAAGGTGGCGGCACGGGACTGCTGCGCAGCCAGGGCGCTGAGTTTTTTTTGCTGTGCTGTCAGTTCGGCATTGGCGGTCTGGATACTTTGCCTTAATCCGATTTGCGTTTTACTCAGTGCATTGGTACTGATGCCGGCGGCCGACAAGCGATCACGCATCCACTGTAATTGCTGGTTTTGTTTTGCGTGCTCGGCTTTGAGTCGGCTTGCCGCCGTGACCGCGGCCTTGAATTCGCGTGTCATGGCACGGCTGGGTTGGCCGCTGGCGGCGATACTACGCGCCAATTGTTGTACACGCTCTTGCGTTTCATGGAGTGCGGTGGATGATAGGCGCAGACCTTGGTGCAGTGTGCGAAATTGGTCGAGTGTGCGCTGCTGCTCATTGAGCTCTTTCAAGCGCACATGGGTCGCGTGTAAGGCAGCAGAGGTCGGCAGCGCTGCCGTGCGGATGGCTTTCAGCGGTGCCGTTACCTTATCGAGGGCGCTCAGTATGACTTGTAATCGCAGGTCGGCCATAGAAAATTCCTGTTATATTTTTTGCCGTCACGGCGCTCGCTTAAACAGCATTGTCACTACACGAACGTACCCGGGCGCGTTCACGCCAATCCATCAATTCCACCAGCGACAAGGCATGGAGTGCGGCCGGCGGCCAGTGAAAGACGACGGCGATATCGGCCATGGCATTTTCTACGCAGTCGGGGAGACCATGTTCCGATCCGCCTTCTTCGCCAAAAAATAGGCCACCTCCGCACCGAGCGCCATCAGGTCGGCCAGTTCGAGATGGTTGACTTCGTGGTTGGTCAGACTGGGCTGACTGATGCGCGGTAAAATTTTTTGCAATGCGATGACGTCGAGATTGGCAATGTCGACCAGCGAGACGCCACGTAATTCGCCGGCCTTGGGTTTGCGTAATGCGATTTCGGTAATCAGCGTGTCGCCACGTCGTATCGGTTCATCGAGCGTGACACTGATGGGCTTGTCATTACTGAGCTTGTCTGTTGGGTTCATGATCATCCTTGTTTGAATCATTGTTTAAAAAAAATATTAACAGCCATTCGTTGGTGCCGGACTTATAGTCCAATGGCTTGGCGAATACTGCGCTGACGATCTTTGCCACCGATTTGTTCCGTGCCCCCCATGAAATCGAGCTCGATCAGCACCTCGCCATCGACCGTCAATTTGTAATAGCTGCAGCTGGTGCTGTATTTATGCGCGGTGTCGGTGGCATGCTTGGCGCTGCCCATATCGATTTCTTTGTGCCGACCACGCACCACTACTTCCATAGCCGATACCTCGCCAGTGTCATCGTTTTGAAATGCGCCGGCAAAGCGCAGTTGCACGGCATGGTGGCTGTGCGCACCGTACTGTTTGAGCGCATCGATCAGCAGACCGGCGGCGGTCCATTCGAGCGTGATGGCTTCATTGCCGTAATCAACCATGACCGGGCCACTCATGCCGCTGGCGCGGTACTCTTCCATCTTGCGCGTCAACTTAGGTAGCGTCAGTTCCGGCACCTGGCCCATATATGACTGGCCATCGTTGAACAAGTTGAAGTCTTTCAGTTTGCTGGGTAAGCCCATGTTGTTCTCCTTGCGAAGTGTCAGTGCGCTCTCAGGCGTTGACGCGATTAGCGAAATCGGCCAGGTAGCGATCGGTGATGCGTTGTTGGAATACCAGATTTTCTAACGGCGGCACCGGGGTGTAGTCATAATCGATGGCCAGCTTGCCGGCTTTCAGCGCTTCTTTGCTGTTGAACTGTTCGTCGTACCAAGCGCTGCCATCGATGAGGTAGCCTTGCGCTTTCAGGTCGCGAAATTTGGCATTGATACTCTCGATCAAATCCCGCACCAGCGAGGGGTGCAAGGGCTTGTCGACGTAGCTGAAATGGGCTTCGGCGATGGTGTCGGCCAGTACCTGAGCGGTGCGAGTGTAATTTTCAAAGAAAAAGAATTCCGGTTCTTCCGCTGTACGCGAACCCCAAAAGCGGAAACCGTTTTGGTTGATCAGGGTGGTAATTTCTTTACCATTGAGATAGCCGGCATCGGTAGCCGGGTCTTGCAAATCCCAGAATACATCGCGCGCGAGACCGGTCGGCCCGTTGACCGGCATGTTCGAGAGGGTTTTATGCCAGCCGATTTCTTAATCAATTTTGGCGCGCAAGCCGAGCGCATAGGCGACCGCGGGGATGCTGGTTTCGGTGCTGGTGGCACTGTCCCAGCTGACGAAGTCGGGCCAGATCAGCATTAACTCACGTTGACCAAAATCCTTACGATAGAGCGCCGCTTCTTCTTTGGTCGCGCAGTGATGTGCGGAGGCATAGACAAAGCCACGCAGTTGCTGGGCCACGGCGACCAAGGCGTTAGTCACGGCCTTGCTGTCGAGGCCGGGCGCACCGAGTATGCGCGGTTTGATGCCGAGGCTGTTTTGTGCCGACAGCAGAGCTTTAATGCCGGTGTAGCGACCGCTGGCCGTGGCCCCACCGATGACATGGGTGGCGGTGGCGGCCACATCGGCTCCTTCTTCCACGCGTACCACGATGGTCAGCGCTTTGGTTTGCAAGCCGATGGCTTCCAGTGTGCGGCGTAAGGTGCCGGTGCTGCCGGCTTTACCGAGGGCCGCATTCACATTGGTGAGCAAAACAGGCGTATCGAGCGGGAAGAGTTCAGCATCGGCATCGTCGGCAGTCGCGACGAGGCCGATGACGGCAGTACTGATGGTACGGATAGGACGGCTGCCCTGGTTGATTTCAATGACGCGCACGCCATGGTGGTAGTCGCTGGCCATCGTGGTCTCCTGTGATGGGTAAAAAAATATAAACAGTGAAGCGTTTCGTTTCAGCCCTTGCGCCCCAATCGTTCCGGCAACTGGGTAGCCATCGCCAACACAGCCAATCCGGCCTGATTGGCATCAGCCGCATCGACCATCTCGTTGCGAAACGAGGCGATGGCCGCCGCGGTACTGCGCTGCTGATGGGCATTTTCGATCAACAGAATCGGCAGCCAGGCCACGGCGCAGCCGTACTCATCGATGTCGCTGCCGGTGCTGGGATGTTTCCCCGCCAGCTTGGTATACCAGGCGCATTGATGAATCGCGTTATCCTTGACTTGCTGGCACTGTTGGCCCAGCGGGCAGCAGGTCTTCGTTGTGATTTCCATGGTTTTCCTCAAGATTGTTGTCAGGCGGTTGGTCATCCGGTTCGCCACCAACAAGCACACGATCAGGTAAATACGACAAGCAAAGCCGGCGGCAAATCCACTGACTGCCATCCCACGCCGCTTCCAGGTCGACCGGTAAATCGCCAGGCGGTGCGAGTAAGGTGGTACGCGGTGGCAGGTGGATTTCTGGCTTGTCGCGGTTTTTTTCAAATTGGTAGGGGCCGATATAGCCGCCGTCATCGCCCCATTGGTAGCCGGTGACGTGTGTTACAGGGCGTGTTTTTTTCATGGCTAATCCTTTACGCAGATGATCATGTCGAGATAACGGGGCTGCCAGTTGGTTTGCGACGAGCCGTTGTCGGTCGATCCGCTATGGCTGTGGTCGGTGTCGGCACCGTGTAGCCAAATGTTGGTTGTCGCTGGTTTAGTCCAGCTTTGCGAGTGAATGTTGAGACGAACATAGGCACCATACTCGCCGCCTATGCGGTTTTGATGTTCAGATTCGCCACCCAAATGGCTATGACCTTGATCGTTGACGCCATGGGTATGATTGGCACTGATACCCCCAGTCGTAAAACTATGCGTATGCGCGGCAACGACATGATTGATACTGGGATCGTGCACACCACCGACGTTCCCACCACTGCCATGCACGACACGCAGCATGCGGTTATTACTGCTGTCGGAGAGATCTTGCGTCCAGCCGGTCGGGGCGACAGCTTGGGCAAATGGCATGCGCGTGCCGGCCGGGAAAACGCTGAGGTCGTTTTTTAATTGACTCAGGCTGGTCAGGTTTTCATTGTTCCACAGCGTTTTCCAGGGCGTCCAGGTGCCGCTGTCACGTTGATTTCTATAAGAAAAACCGCCGGCATAGTTGAACATCAGTTGCACCGGCCCGACGCTGCCGGCGACATCGAAGACCAGCATCATCTGCGTCGCCTCGGGGCTGATGACCCGATAATCACCAGCGGCCGTACCGCTGTCGAGTGCTGCGATATCGATGGCCACAGCATGGTGGGAGCGATAGCCGGCGTCATTTTGCAGTTGACTCAGATGTTGCAGGTTCCCATCGTGCCAGAGTGTGCGCCACGGATTCCACACGCCGCCGGCATCGCCGTTCTGCGTGCGAAATTTGAGTAAGCCTGCCGCATGCGCATACGAGGCCATGAATTGACATTGATAGGTACTGCTGTTTTGCGAACCCAAGGCATTGAGCGAGCCAAAGCTCAAAAACGGGCCGGAAAATCCTGCGCCGGCCGTATCGTAATCAAAACCATGCTCTGAAAACGCTTGGTCGATGCTGCTGCCATCTGCGGCGTGATAGCGGACTTTCTTAGCGATCAGCGGCACCTGGGTATCGCTAATGAGACGCGACCAGCCACACCATGTGCCGTCATTTTTTGAGCGGATATAGAATTGATTGGTACGCCAATCGCTGGTCATTTGCGTCGCCCACTCCGGGCTGTGCGCCAACGAGAGCAAGGCCCCATCGCTCATGCCAGCGGGTCGATTGTCACCCAACAGATAATGAAAATGGATGCCGCCATAGGTAACGGGGGCATTGGCATCGTTAGTCCGATTGTGTTGCAAATACTGGTTTTGAATAAACGCTTGGTCATTCGCGAGTTGACTGAGCCTGGTCAAATTCCCATCGTGCCAGATGTTACGCCAAGCGCCCCAGCTGCTGGCACTGTTGGCCTGACGAATAGATAAGCCGTCACCAAAACTCAATTGCGCCGGCAACCCGCCGCCGGCCGCACCCGCCGCATCGTAGCCGGCAACCGTCAGCGTATGCGCAAAACTGCCATTGGCGCGTGATGGTGGTAAGTCGACATTGCTGGCGGTTTTGAATTCAAACGTCGCTGCAAAACCCTGATAACTCTCCGGTGTCGATACCTTGTCGCGCACATCGGGAATCAGCCAGACACCGCGATACCCGAGCGTAGCCGAGACGCTGCCGCCGACCTGTAAACTGTCGCCGCCATTGTCATCGACCCCGACCGTCACCCGACCTTGAAAATGCGGACTGTGAATCGGTGCCGCATCGCTGATGGCATACTCGGCCAGGGTGGTCGGATTGCCGCCCTCGAGCACCACGCCTTGCTCGTTGACCGTCACACGGCGATAACTGCCGGGCGCGACGCCGGAGCGCTTCTGCGTCAAGGTCAAGCTGACATCCTGGCCGCCATCGAAGCGGCAACTGCCGCTGGCGTCGCCATCAATGCGGATGTTACGCGCACTGCTCAGTTGCCTGGCTTGACCGGCCGGGGTGCTGCCGCTTTCCAGCGCCTCCACATGTCGACGTAAAAAATTACTGCGCCCCGCCAGTTGCGTGGCTTGACGATTCGAGATGCCGTCCGCGCCGCCGATGACATCATCGGTGGTGGCGATTTCATAGATCGTCTCGGACCATTCGTGATTTTCTTTGATATCAGACATTGTTTTTTTCCTCACACCATGCCATGGCTGTAGCTACCGTCGTACTTGATGGTGGCGTTGTATTTGATCGGGGTACAGGTGAAATCGAGTGCCGTCAAGTGACAGCAGTTGCGCTTCACCTGGTTGATACGCAGCTTGATCAGCTCGGCTTGCTTAATACTGACCGGCCGCGTCAGGATAATTTTGAAGGTCGCCCATTTATTCGCGTCACTCCGCTCGAGCAAGTGGGCGTTCGGGTGGCCGAGTGCCAGCAAAGCCCGTTTCACCGCTGCCGGCGTGCCTTTTTGTTGGCGTATACGGCGCGCGCTGGCGATCACATCGCGCTGCATCGATTCCGGCCAGTTGCTATCCCATTCCTCGACGCCCACGGCCCAGGCTAACCAGGGCAGTAGATTGCTGGGGCAGCGCTCTGGCTGCCAGTTATCGCGTAGCCGAAACGGGATGTCGCCGAGGCGCGCGCTGCTTTGTTCCAGTGCGCGTTCCAGTGTGCTGGCATTCGGGGGCAATAAGCTGCGTGTCATGGCTTGCTCCCGGCGATCTGCAATTGCACGGCGGTGCACCAGGCAGCCTGGGTCGGGCTGCAGACAATATCGTTGACGGGACTGCGACGCACGACTTTAAAGACCCCGGGTACATGCAAAGCGCGCGAGAGCGCGGAATCGGTGATGTCGGCTTGCAGCAGTTGCTGCTCGCGCAGGTAAGCGGCAAAGCTATCCTCGGCGGCACGCAGCACAATGTTTTGATCAGGTCCTGCATAGGTATAGATGTCTGCATCCAAGGCCCACTCGACGATCTCAGCACTCTGCACGATCACTTCTTCCGACAGCGGGCGCACATCGTCTTGGTTGAGCCGTTGCCGCACCTGCTCAAGTAAGGCTAGGCTGGCAAGGCCATTGCCTTCGTGGGACAAAATACTGATCACAGTCGTGCCAGGGTGCGGGCTGGTGACTGAAGCATCTTTGACTTGGCCGGCACTCGATAAAGCATGAAACTGGTAGGCCTTATTACTGCCAGCCGTGGAATAGCTGTCATCTTTGAGTAACAGACGCCGCCGATAGCTCTCGTCGTTTTCCATTAACTGTGACAGCGGCGGCGACACGTTAGCATCAGCGGCACGGATCTGCAAACGCTGTTCCCCGTTGTAATAAGTGACGCCGAGATGATCGAGGTCAGCACCCGTGGCAAAGGCGATCAGTAAGGCGCGGCCATCTTCGTTGATACGATGCCGGAGGAGTAATTCGCGGTAGGCGGCCACTTCCAGAATTTTGTAGGCGGGGTCGGATTCCAGCGCACTGGTGTGATCAGGCGCGCGGTGCGTGAAGTCAGCCAGCATGTCGGCCAGGATGCTTTCATACGACAAGGCTTGCACAAAGTCAGGTGCCGGCAGTTTGGATAAGTCGATGCTTGAATTATTCATGACGGCGCGCCCTTTGGTCTACGCCTGCCGCGTTTGCTGTGCTGGCAGTCAGTGCGACCTCCAATTGCACCCCCTGCTGCGCGACGCTGCCTTGCAGCGTCAGGATGGCAGTTCCTTGCAAATCGTAAGCCAGTTGCAAACCGCTCAGCGTGAGGCGCGGTTCCCAGCGCAGCAGAGCATAGGCCGTGGCCGCATACAAGCGCAAACGGGTGGCACCATTGAGCGGCTGATCGATCAGCTCCGGCACCTCCGAACCATACTCGCGCCGCATGACCCGGCTACCGATCGGTGTCGTTAACATATCGGCGACCGATTGCTGTATATGCGCCAAGCCCGACAAGGCCGCACCGCTGAGCCTGCTCATGCCACTCATCATGTCGCTCATTGCGGACCTCCGGTCTGCGCGCCGCCGGCTTGGATGCCGCCGTGGCGGTGAGCGACCAAGCTGATGCCGCTGACTTCCACATCTGCGCTGACCGTCAGCCGCCCCTCAATCCGCGCGCTGTCTCCAGTGGCACCTGGTAACACCGCCATGCCGGCATTGAGCATGCTCATACCGTTGACAATCAGATTTTTTTGCACCGTCAAATTACCGGTACAGGTCGTTTCCGGCGCATCAGCGGTAACTTGGTCGGCTTTGATGAAGGCATGGCTGCCCGCTGGTAAAACAGCGCTCAAGGTATGGGATTGCCAGTCATAGGAAATGCTGGCGTCGTCCTGATAATGGCTGAGATGTTGCGCCGGATTGCTTGAAGGTGCCGCGCCACGGTCAGAGTAAATGGCCCCCACAATCACCGACTGATTAAAATCGCCTTCCGGTGACAATACAAGAACTTGCTCACCCTCTGAGGGTGCCCACCAGGTTTGCGTGTCGCCGGCCCGCTCGGTGAGCCATGGCCGCCAGTCCGTCAGATTTTTACCAACCAAGACGCGGGCCCGCTGTTGTGCATAGTCGCACTCGACGATACGCCCTAAGCGTATCAGATTGAGAAGTAAACGCAGTAATTCAGAGCGGTCGGCAGTCATGCACACCATGTTGCCGCGTCAGCGCTGGAATTGCATCCGGCACTTGGTTAGAAAGGCGTTTATCAACTCGGACGCGATGCCCGGTACCCATTTGAAGTGGGCGCTGAGCTCGCGTCAAATTTTCAAATGGTTACAGATCACGCCAGAAGAAACCTTGACCGACATTCAGCGCGCGGCGCGGTTTTTCTATTTGCAAAAGATGACTTTCGGCGGCAAAGTGGATGGCCAGAGCTTCGGCACCGCCACCACCTGCCCACCCAAGCTGAACCTGTTGCGTCTGGAAGAAGACCTGTCGGCCGCGCACTTACGCTTGAGCCGCACCTATATCGAAAACCTCGATTGGGCAGACTGCATCAAAAAATACGACCGCGCCCACACCTTGATCTATTGCGATCCACCCTACTGGGGTACCGAAGGCTATGGTGTCGAATTCGGCTTGCAGCATTACCAGCGCATGGCCGAGCTGGCCAAGACCATCCAAAGTCGCATGATCATCACGGTCAACGACATCCCGGAAATGCGCCAGATATTCGACGGATTGATCATGGAACGCGTTGACATTCATTACACCGTAGGCGGTGCCAATCGTAGCAAGGAAAAGAAAGGAGAATTGATTATTCGTAATGGGTAGCCATTACCGCAGAAACGTCAAAGGAGCCGCAAGGCTCCTTTGGATGGTAAAAGTGGTCTGTCTGATTTTATTTTTCCGATTTAAGGTTGCTGAGTAGGCCGCACGGCACTTACAGGTGCTGCCACATCGCCGCGCAGCTCCAACGAATGCTTGCCGGCGATGCAATTCGAGCACTGGTTTCGTGCTTGTTCCTTTCGGCGCATGCAGAGGCCAACGTGGGTATCCGTCTCGTAGTTACAGCCGCAAATTTCATCAATTGCTGCCACAATAGTTCCTTGTCAAATCCAACCAATTTCCTTAACAATTCCGGCTATCAGAACGCCGCCTAAAATCGCGAGAATTAAAATACCAAATGGGCGCTGGAACCACGGCAGCGCTTTTGACATTCGATTTTCCAGGACGATGATAGCGGTTTTCGCTGGCTCTATCTGCGTATTCGGCTCGGTCAACCTTGTGAGAACAAAGGCCAGGTGAACTCTTAAGGCTTTTTGTTCGGCTGTCGAAAGACTCGAATCGTATGCTTTACGAATGCTATTATCGATATCCACGATAAGCTCACTCTTGAGCACATCTTCCTGTTCAACGATTGCAAGCACCTTGGCGAGCGGCGTAATCCATCCCTGCGACTCCGCAGTTGCTTGCTCGTGCTCCGAGTTCACTGTGCTGGTGTCTAGCTTCAGGCCGCCAATTTGCTCGTTTGGCATTGCCCGAGGTCGATAGAGCATTTTAGGGAATTCGATCACGATCCTTTTTTCCTATGTGCTTACAGTTGTTGGGCGACCAGCATGCGCGCAAGTTTTTCCCGCGCACGAGCATCTTTCACAGGATCATTTTCGAGGTCATTCAAAAACCAAACTAACGCTGCGGCAAATGCGCGTCCTAACCACTCCAGAGATAAAAACAGAATAGTCGGATCTTCCGACCTGACTTGGCCACAATTGGATGAATAGTAGATTCGACGCGCATCACCTTTTTGAAAGTCATTCGATTCCGCAGCACCAGTGTGCAACACCCCGCATCGCGCACCCCAGAGATCAGCAGCGGTTGCACCGGAAAGGAATTTTGGACTTCTGTCGACCATGTACTGTTGCACCCACGCTTTAAAGCCGTCGCTGCCGACCATTTCTTTGTCACTTGCTACCCAGGCTAATTGATCTATAGCAGCAAAGAGTAAAACAAGCGTGGCTTGCTTGAATCCTTTTTCGCGAAGGCATGTAACCGCCTCTTGCTGGCGCAGACCAAAGTCCATAACAGGGTGTAGATTCGACATTCCCATTTTTCCTCTTAATCTGTAATCGCTTGCAAACGTGCAAGCGCATCGTCAACAACAAAATCGGGTGCAGTTTCAATCTTCTTTGCACCGCGTTCTTCGAGATCCATCATGCGCACTTGATTGACCAACGCCACGCCTTGCGTCTTAGTGCCAGAACCGCTCAGCGGCACAGCAAAACCAGCGTGTCGGGCAAAATCGCCACCCTGCGTGATAGGTGCGATCAGAATTACGCCCATCACATTAAATACGGAGGTTGAGAGCACCAAGGCTGGCCTGTGTTCGCCTTTCTGTTCTCGGCCTACTGCTGGCTCCAAATTAACCATCACGATGTCGCCGCGCTCAAACTTAACCCGCCTTACCATTCTTCGCGTCCAACAGGTTTGACATTGCTCCATGCAGCCATGTCGGCAGGCTCCTTGGCCGTCATATCGCATTGCGCCACCAAGTCAGCCAACGCATACGCTGGGCGCTTGGCTTTGAGCATGACGCCTTCTGGCCGCACATCGACCGACAGCTTATCGCCTAGCGATACCTTGAGCATACTGAGCAGTTCGGTCGGCAAGCGTACCGCTGCGCTGTTACCCCATTTTTGAATTGATAGTTGCATTTGCATATCTCCTTAACATATCTACATTGTAGAGCATTTATTTCTAATGTCAAGATATTTGTATAAACAATGTATCTACTAAATCACATCCGAAAACATCTCTCTCAGCCTGTCTTTATCAACAGTTAGATAGGGTAGGCAGTGTTCGATGTTGACATGCCCTAGCAATTGTCGAACAGTGTCCAAACTAGCTCCTTTATGCAATAAATTTGAGGCCATCGTACGCCTGCCAGAGTGACTGCTGCCTTTAATGCCCGCTTTATGATAAACATCAGTGATGCGCGCTTGCAAGCTATCGCATGCCAGATAATCGACTCGCTCCCAAGCAAAATTCTTGCGCCGTTTGGTGTTGAGATAAAACTTACTGCCTTTGTGCGTCAATATCAACGCCGTGGCTGGAGATAGGCAGCGGTCAACTCAGTGCCGAGGCCGTGCGTAATCCAAAAAGCAAGGGAACTGATCATTCATGGGTAACCATCCTTTTCGCCCTGTCAATACCGCAACACCTGCTCCCGAACAAGCCCATGCTCTTCCGCAGTCAACCCCAACAACACCCGCTGCGGATACGCATACTGAGCCGTCGCGCGCCCGACCTGATCCCTCAGTCCATCCTGATGCACGCGCGCGATCCTGCCAACCCGACCAAAAAAACCGACCGCGAGCTGCTGCTCATCATTCACGAGCTTCAAGTGTTTGGCCGTGCGCAGCTTTTCAAACATCGCCGCTTTTTTTCGCTTGATACGGCCTTGTTTGGCGCGCTTGGCCCGCTTTCTGGGAATGTAGGGCGTGCCATCGGGTGCCCGCTGCGCCGCGATACGACGCGCCTGACTGCGCCTGAGCGTCTGCGCGATCTGCCGCGTCAGTTGCCGGCGTTGGCCAGGGCTGAACTTGTGGAGCAAGGCCCCGGCCCAACTGATCATGCTGCTGAGATCGTCGCTCACGTTACGTCGGCCGGCGTGTGCCACTCGGCGAGCAGATCACTGCCTGGCTGCTGCGCCCAGAATGTTTGGCTATATTGTGGTGTCGCCTGTGGCTCGGCTGGGTGGCTGATACGAAGCTTGCCGTCCTCCTGGTGCTGCACGATCACCCGCTCATTTAAATCGAGGTTGATCGCGATATCGATGCTCTGGTGATGATTAAAATCCACTTCAAACGCGATGCCATTCTTACGCGCCTCCGGATTGGCGAGCAAGTCGCGTTGATGCACGCCCACCCATATCAGCAGCGGCAGCATCAGCGCATCCGGGTCGCCGCCGTAATCGGTAATGATCACATTGAGACGGTAGCAATATTCAAACGACAGCGAGCCGGTCGCGCTGGCCAGCAGATTGCCTTGGTCGGCGAACACCAGCAGTTTGTCCGGATTGTGCGCCAGATCCGGATGGGCTTGAGTTAAATAATCGCGCAGGCTAGCGGGCTTGTACATGCTCGAGGCTTTCCTGATGATCGACCAGCATATCGACCTGCGCCGCACAGTCGGCCCAGGCCGCTTGCGTCCGTTCCAGCGCCAACTGCAATTCGCCGTTAGTCTTGGGCGCGCTGGCGGCCAGCTGGCAGCGGCTGACGTAAGGACCAGTCTGGACGATAGTCGCCGGCACCGCGGTAGTCGGGATGTTGGCACAAGCTGGCAACAGCGGCAGGCAAAGGAGTAGCCGCCCAAATTTGTATCTCCGTGTTGTCATGGTGTAGCTCCTTGATGACGGTTTCTCTCTCTGTCAGCGTGGCGCGGATGCGCTGATGTTCCTTGCTGAGCTGATTCAAGCGTTTGCGCTGCGCAGCAGCGGCCTGTTCCCATTGCAGAATCTGGCTGTCTCTACTGGCCAGCGTGCTGTTCAATTGTGCCGTTTTAGTCTGCTCAACTTCCAGATCGCTTTGCAAGACATTCAATTTCAGGCTGAGCATGGCCAGCAACAGCGCCGTCAATACCAGCATGCCGGTCAGTAGTTTCGTTGTCACGGCCATAAGCCCACCTTGCTGCCTTGCTTGGTGATCGTGAGAACCTGCCGACGCGGCCGACTGTTTTCTGCCGCGATGGCCAGATGTACCCAGATAGCCGGAGCGATGCGTTCCAGGATCAATTGATCGAATGGCAGCGCGCTGCCGACCAGATGCTGGCAAATTTCGCATGGCGTCCCATATGCCGGCGCCTTGAAATCCGCGGCCAGCCCCTGCAGATGCGCGCTGTCGGGCTGACCACCGACCAATTGGTTCAGCCGCGGGCAGCGATAGCCACTGCTGATCAGCACTGGTACATCCCCCAATGCATGCCGAACCTGCTCAAAAAACTCTGCCAGCCGACGCAGATTATGCAGCGCGCTGTCAGTCGGCGTGTTATCGATGCGATGCTGCTGCGCCGTTTGACTACGCACCAATTCAGCCAAACTGAAATGCGGCGACAGCCATTCCTCCTGCAGGCTCATGGATGACTCCTGGTCAGACTGGCGACATTGCCCCGTGCTCGAAACACCAGCAGCAAGATCGTCACGGCGATGCCGGCCCGGCCCAATGACACGCTCTCCGGATGCAGCAATAATTCCAGTGCACAATGACCGGTAAAAACAATCAGGCACCAGGCTTTGCAAGACTGCTGCCAACAATAATTGGCCAGCCCGCGGCGATACAGCAGCAGACGCAGGCAAGTGGCGAAGTAACAGAAAAACGTCAAGCTCGTCAGCAGTTCAGTCACGGGGTCGTCCTTTCTGTAGCCATTGTGGGAGTTGGATCGTCTTGATCAGGTCAATCAAATGCAGGGTCACGGCAATCGCCGCTGCTGCCGCTAAAAAAGCCGCCACGCCCGATTCGTGCAGCGGCGTTTTCGAGACCACTTCGGGTGCAGCCAGATAGCCAACTGCAAAGGAAATCAGCATGTACGCGACGCGTTGTAGCAGCGGTAGATTTTTACTGCTGATGGCCACCAGACTCGAGCCGGCAAAGGCACCAATCAAAGCATTACCGTCGATGCCAGGAAACAGCGTCGACACACCAAGGCTGGCGGCGGTGGCGGTCACGATGAAGCTGGTAGTGTGAGGTTCGGCCATGAGGTTCTCGTGTGGTGGTCTGTGTCGATGTAAACGCTATGCGGCGGCTTAATCCCAGAGTTGCACGATCTGGTGACTGCGTGTGCGATGCGCGAGGTGTTCAGCGGTCGGTAACACGACCGCGCTACCGTGCGGAATAAACACGCCGGTATCGGCAATGCTGCGGTTGAGTTCCAAGGCCGCCTCAACGACGCCCTGCGTCATCCCTACATGCCGCCAGCACAGCAGGTCCAAGGTGTCGAACTGGTGAGCGTAGACGGTGAAACTCATATCAACTCTACCGTCATGTGAGGACGCTGCAAGATGTTGGCGATGGCCCAGTGCGCATTGCGGCGTTCTTGTTCGGGAGCGGCAGCCAGCCATTCGATGGCTTTCTTATCGCTCTGTGCTTGACCGGTACTATCGAAATCACGATATTTTTCCAGCAAATCAGCCTTGGCGGTGCTATACACCGCACGCCGGTAATGCGCCAGATACTGGCTTTCCCCTTGAATGCTCGGTGCCGGTACGCTGAGTAAATCGGCATACTGCGCGGCGAGGTGCTGCGCCTTCCAGGCATGCAGTGCGAGATTAACGCTCAAGATCGCATCGACCAAGGCGGCAGTGAGTCTGGCATCGGTTACGGTGCCATCGATTCTGGCGGCCTCACGCATGTCGGCCAAGCGGATATCTGGGAACCAGCCGTCATTGATAATCAGGCCGGCAGCCGGTGCGCTGGCCTGATTGCTTGGTGCAATGGCGATAAAACTCATGAAACGTCTTCCTAAAAAAACGGCGGTGGGCGGGCGTCAGACCTAGATAAATTTTTGTCATCAGCCCGCGCCGCCGTGCGCTAGGGGGTGCGCGTTAATCGGGCGTCGCTTTTTTAATGCGCCGCTCCAGTCGTTCGATATCTTTCTTGACGCCGATGCCGTTAAACAGCTCAAGTGCGCGCTGCAAGTGGCGCAGCCCTTCCTGTGCCAACGGCAGTTGTTCCCGTGTCAGATCCTCCTCCCCGCTGCCAGCGATACAGGCATAACCGAGCGCCTTATACAGCTTGGCGCGCGCCTGGTCGGGCGCATCTTTCCCTTGGGTCAGCTGATCGACCCGCTCAAGGATAGCCATCGCATCCACCCCTTGCGGCAGAGGTGGCTGGAGGAAGGCGTCCGGAATTTCATCGAGCAGCATGGTCGCGGTATCGCGCTGATACTGATCCGGCAGTTTCATATTGTGCTGCAAAACATACTCAGCGATCTGCAAAGCGCGCGCGAAATCGCCGACATCAATATGCCATACCAACAGCGTGGTCAGCACCATGTCCTGTGCACCATGACCGCTCGCGAGCGCACCGTCGATCCAATCTTGATAGGCCGGCAGCAGTGCGCGTTTAGTCTCGATCTTGCGCTCAATCGACTGGATTTGTTTAAGGCGCTGACGGTCGGTAATCAGCTGCGCGCACATCAATTCGTAAGCGTTGCCGGTCACGACGCCACCAGCAGACGCGTTCGCGGCCGCCAGCGCTGCCAGAGTGCGCAGGTAGTGTTGTTGTGCTGGACTGATGCGCGCCATGATTAATTCACCAGCTCAACGTGTTCAACCAAGGCGGCCATGCCATAATCTTCAATGACATAGGCATCGTTCGATGACTCATAATTTTCAATCCTATCGCGCTTAGGATTTTCCACCACCTGGCGACGACGAGCACCATCTTGAAAATAGATCGACAGATTATCGAAACGCGTGATCAAAAAAGCATTCGCTGGAAAATACGGCACACTCACCGCCTGCAAACCGCCGATCCGCTTCTGGCTGATCACCACATCGGCCGCCAGAGTTTCGACATGGCTTTGCTTCTGATTCACCAGCGGGAAGTATTTATCGTGCATCAGTTCGCGGCCAACCATCACCACCAAGCCGGTATCGTCGCGAAACCACGGGTCAAGCAAGGTGATGGCGTCGAACACCGCCGCATCGAGGTTGGCATAATCACTGCCGGCCCCAGCCCCGACGCTGACAGTGCCGGCGGTTTGACCCGAACCCATCACACGCTGCGGGGCGTGTTCACGCATATTCTGCAACCACCCTTTATTGACATCCTGCAGCAGCGGATAGGTGGCGATATCGCTGGTGTCGGCCACCGACGCGCCATGGAAACCGATGACCATGCGATCGAGCGCCTGACGGCGCAGAATCACATCACGGATGCGCGTCTGGAAATCGGCGAATTTAGCCCAGGCATCGAGTTTGGCATACGGAATATGGGTATCAAAATTCGTTTTCACGCAGCGGTACTTGTCATCGCCAAGCTCGGTCAAATCACGTGGCTGACGTTCGCTCTTGTTGGTATCGGTACGGCTGGCAACCGGCCCGCTGATCCCTAACTTGAGTTTTTCACCCTCTTTTTCGGTCACACCGATGATATTGATCTTACCGAGGAACTCACTGGACTCCTGCATCTTCGTTTCCAGTTTCTGCTGCACCGACGGGTCAACCGCAAAGGTTTTCGTTACATCGGCGACACCATTGAGTTCGCCAAGCCGAGTCAGCAGAGAGTGATAGACGGTGCGGGTAGTATTGTTCATTGCAAGTATCTCCGAAATTCTTTGGTAAAAGTGGTGCGAAGCGCAGACTGTGCGCGGTATACGTCAACATCAACAATCGGTTTGTTGGCCACCCTGATGGCCGGTGGATGACGGACGCGTACTGTGCTTGCCCGGTTCCTGGGCGAGCTGCTCCTTCACGCTGTGAAAATCGGCAGTCACGAACCGGAGCGATTTTTCCAGATCGTCAATACGCTGGCCCGCCGCGCTGACATGCGAGGCTTGCTGCGCAACGTGCTCGAGCAGCGTGTCGACCGCCTGGCTGATATCGGCAAAGCGCGCATCGTCGCCGGTCTTTTTGCTATTGAAACGACCGAGCAATTCTTTGACCCTGATGGAAAGTGAGCTGGCTTCTGTGTCAACTTCATCAAATTCCAGCGTCACCTCGGTGGCTGCTGAAAACAGATTGCCGGGGCTGCTTTTGCGCGCCGCGAATGGGCTGGCATGGGGATTTTGTGCCGCGAATGAGAGAATCTCTGTGCCTAAGCTGGCGGGGCTATCTGTGACGCCCAAACCTACCAGGTAGGCTTCGCCGCTGTCAGCGAATTTTTCATTGATTTCGATGCTGGTGTAGATTTTTTGTTTTGCCTTGGTCATTTTAACCAGATCAGGCGTCGGTTCGATCTGTGCGTATAAACCGAGTTTTTTCACGCCGTCAATCGTGACTTCCTCTGCTTTGAGTGCTGTCACATCGCCGTAGGCACGGAAAGGGCTGTCAACCAAGGTGCCGCGAATATGCTCCATCCAAACACGTGCGCCGTATTTAACCGGGTCAAAGTTCTTTGCCATTTGCTCGATCCAGCTGCGCTCGATCTGGCGGCCATCGGTGGTCGCACCTTCCAAGGCGACACGGAAAAACTTAGAGGCGAATTTTTTTGACATGGTGTGGTAGCCAAACTGACTCAGCTTATGGGGGAATGAAGCCCACATGGTCGGCCTTGCTGTCTTCTGCATCAATTGCCTGAGGGTTGTTAATCAGTTTATCAACTCCGCCAGACTGCCTGCGCACGCGCGTAGCCCCTACGCTGGCGGCATGATGGAAAATGACGCTACGCTCCTTGCAAACAAAACCGACATGCGTCGTCTTGCGCGGGCCTTATATTGGCAAGGCTGGCGGATCTCATCGATTGCACAACACCTCGACATCAAACGCAGCACCGTGCAAAGCTGGTGCGATCGTGATCATTGGGACAAGGCCTCGGTCATCGAAAAAATCGAAACCGCCTTAGATGCCCGCCTGGTGCAATTGATCGCCAAAGACCTCAAAACCGGTGGCGACTTCAAAGAAATCGACTTACTGACACGTCAGGTCGTGCAAATGGCGCGCGTCAGGCGCTATGAAGAACCGGGCGGTAACGAAGTTGACCTAAACCCCAACCTGGCCAAGCGTCACGCCGGCCCCAAGAAAAAAGCAGCACGCAACGATTACAGCGACGAACAGCGTGAGCAACTGCTGGAGGCCTTCCGCGATTCCTTATTCGACTATCAAAAGAGTTGGCTGAGAAACGGCCACCAACGTACCCGCGTCATTCTAAAATCACGTCAAATTGGGGCGACCTGGTATTTTGCGCGCGAAGCCTTGGCGGATGCATTTGAAACCGGACGTAATCAAATCTTCCTGTCTGCTTCAAAAGCGCAGGCGCACGTCTTCAAACAATACATCGTCCAGTTTGCAAAGGAAGCGGCGGGCATTGAGCTCAGCGGCGATCCTATCGTTCTGCCGAATGGCGCGCATTTGTACTTCTTGGGAACGAATGCGCGCACGGCGCAAGGCTACCATGGCAATTTCTATTTCGATGAATTCTTCTGGACGCATCAATTCCAAGAATTGAACAAAGTCGCGTCCGGCATGGCGCTGCATAAGCAGTGGCGCAAGACCTATTTCTCCACGCCTTCCAGCATCACGCACGAAGCTTATCCGTTCTGGACGGGCGATCTATTCAACAAGCGTCGCCCCAAAAAAGACCAAGTACACATCGACATCAGCCATGCACGACTACAGAGCGGTTACACCGGCGAAGACAAAATCTGGCGCCAGATCGTGACGATCATGGATGCCGAGCGCGGCGGCTGCAACTTGTTCGACATCGATGAGCTGCGCAGCTACGAATACAGCCCGGACCAGTTCGACAATCTGCTGATGTGTCACTTCATCGACGATACCAAGTCAATATTTCCTTTGACCGAACTACAAAAATGCATGGTCGACGCATGGCTTGAATGGACCGATTTCAAACCATTTACCACCCGCCCCTATGGCGACAATCCGGTCTGGATAGGCTACGACCCCGCCCATACCGGCGACAGCGCCGGTATCGTTATCCTTGCCCCGCCGCGCACACCCGGCGGTAAGTTCCGCGTGTTAGAAAAAACCCAATTTCGTGGGATGGATTTTGCTGCCCAGGCCGAATTGATACGGCAATCAACGATACGCTATCACGTCGGCTTTATCGGTATTGATGCGACCGGAATGGGCGAAGGGGTGTATCAGTTGGTGAAGAATTTTTACCCCTCGGTCACCAAGATCAATTACGACCCCGCCATCAAAAGTCGCATGGTGCTGAAAGCGCAAGACGTGATCAGCAAAGGCCGGCTCGAATTCGACGCCGGTGCGACAGAACTGGCGCAATCCTTTATGGCGATCAAAAAAACACTGACCGCCAGCGGCCAGCAAGTGACCTACAAGGCCGACCGCAATGAAGAAACCGGTCACGCCGATCTGGCCTGGGCATGTATGCATGCACTTGACCACGAACCGCTCGATGGTGGCCACCACAACAGTCAATCATTTATGGAGATCTACGCATGATACGCAGGAAGCAGCGCGGGCAGATAAATGCAGCGCAGGAAGTCAGGACCGAGCGTGCGACGGCCGTCAGCCAGTCGGCGGCGCTGGAAGCATTCAGTTTTGGCGACCCGACGCCGGTATTGGATCGCGCAGAAATTCTCGATTATATCGAGAGCTGGTCGAACGGCCGCTATTACGAACCGCCGATCAGCTTTGACGGCTTAGCCAGATCGTTCCGCGCCAGCGTACATCACAGCTCAGCCATCTATGCCAAGCGCAACTTGCTGGCCTCGACCTTTGTCCCACATCGGCTGTTATCGCGGGAACACTTCAGCCGCTTTGCGCTCGACTTTCTGGTCTTCGGTAACAGCTACCTCGAGCGGCAAACCAACCGCCTGGGTGGCACGCTCGGACTCTATCCTGCGCTGGCCAAGTACATGCGCCGCAGTGCCACCGATCTGAGTGCCTATCTGTATGTGCACGGCTGGAAACAGGAGCACGAATTTGCCCCTGGCTTGATTTTCCATCTGATCGAAGCCGACATCAACCAAGAAATCTACGGCCTGCCCGAATACCTGAGCGCCTTGCATTCGGCCTGGTTGAATGAAGCCGCGACGCTGTTTCGCCGAAAATACTACCAAAACGGCTCGCATGCCGGCTTCATTTTATACATGACCGATGCGGCGCAAAACCAGACCGACGTCGACAAGATGCGCGAGGCGCTCAAGCAGAGCAAGGGACCAGGCAATTTCCGCAACGTGTTCATGTATGCCCCGAACGGAAAAAAGGATGGGATACAGCTGATTCCGGTTTCCGAAGTCGCCGCCAAAGATGAATTTTTCAACATCAAGGGCGTAACACGCGACGACATGCTCGCCGCCCACCGTGTGCCGCCCCAGTTGCTGGGCCTGGTACCGAATAACACCGGCGGCTTCGGCGCGGTCGAACCGGCAGCGCGGGTATTCGTCCAAAACGAACTCGAGCCGCTGCAAGCGCGCTTCATGCAAGTCAATGACTGGCTGGGCGAAGAAGTCATTCGCTTCGACTCTTCCAAATTATTACAATCGGTAGGGGCAGCCCAATGAGCGACCACGCGGATGTCTCAGATAAGAATATCGAAAATTTCATCGCGTCCGCGATCGCCAACGCGTGCCGCCAGGTGCATGTGCAAAGCGATGGGTATTGCTTGTTTTGCGACGAGCCGGTCGCCTTCGGACTGCTGTTTTGCAATAAGGAATGCCGGGATGATTTTGAGAAAGAGCAACGGACCTTAAAAATTGCCGGCAGATAGCCCTACAGCATGGAAAATCCCCGACGTGTTCGGGGCTTTTTTATAGCAACAAGACCACCTCCAAGCGCTACCATTCATACGCGACTCTTGCGGCAGCGCATCACTGTGACATCGATCACAGAAAAGTTATTTCTTTTAAGAAAATTTTTCAGATTTCAAGCTTTTCCCCCTTGGCGCGCAGTCATCCCCCCACCACGCCTGCGGGCTAAATAGCCCGGTTTTGACGCAAATTTTGGAAACTGACGCACAGAGGAGAAAACCGCCGTTGCAGGGCGAGCACACGCGGCAAAAAGTGACGCAGTTTGACGCACCTGAATGCCGTTTCGGGCGTTCAGTCAAATTGATGCGGTACGGGTATCTCTGGCACCTTAAAAGCGCAGAGATCAGGAACATCCACCCCCAACGCATCCGATACGCGCCGCAAATCGACAAAAAGTCCGGCCCGAATTGCCAGGCTGGCGCTTTGCTCAATTTGTCTCATGAGTTTGAATTTTTGCTCATGTAGCAACACCATATCGCGTACCTTGAGAACATTGTCCCTCCCGCGCATGCCGATCGACGGCACTGGATCACGCGGCAATAACATGGGCAAACCAGTGACGCTAATGGAACGGCTGGCGATGCCCTTAGTCCAGTAGTTCCACAGAACATCGTCACATTCATTTTGGTAGTCGATTATTTTTTGTTTGCAAAAACACCATTATTTTACGCGGGGGGCGATTGTCTCAAAAAAGCCAACTCCCCACATCCCAGGTTTAGCCTCGGGAAAAAGGTAACCAAGGTAATCTGCTCTATTTTAATTATATAAGTCTTTGATTTTAAAGGATTTTTATGGTTACCTTTAAAAGGTAACCATAGATAACTAAAAAGGTAATCTTTTCTAAGTGCTTGATTTTATTGAAGTAATTTTTAAAGGAAATTACCTTTTTAAAAGGTAACCTGATTACTTTAAGATTACTAATAAATTACCTTTTTAAAAGTCATAAAAAACCTATATATATCAATGACTTAACATGCATTTTAAAAATTACGTTACCCTGGTTACCCTTTTCCCGAGGGGGTACTTTATTTTGAATTAATTGTATTTTTGATATTTGTTTATTAATTTTTATTGCTTTATTATTATTTACATCAATAGTTAAGGTGCAAGCACATCGTATCTCCCTCTGTTAGCACCGCAGCTTTGAACAGGGGAAAGAGAAGGAAAAATATTTCCTGAAAAGTAATTTTATATTGACATGACTCCCTGCGCGGCCGGCAAGGAATTGGAAGGGCTTAAAAAGGTCGATAGAGCGGAGATTTGCGCGACGGCATTTTTAGAGCAATCTGGCTCTGTCGATCAGAGTTTCGATGCAATCGAGTCGGACGATTCTCGATAATAAACTCGGTAAAGTAGGCTGATGTTTTTATGCCTACTAATTCGAGCCAATACCATTACATCAACTTTTTTTGCTAGCAATGTAAGTGCTGTTGCACGAGCATCATGAAAAGTCAGTCCAGATATCATTTTCTGTCTGCACAGTTTTGAAAATAGGGTGCTTCCCTCGTTTGGCCCTACAGTAAAGTGGGCCGATAAGATCAATTTCTTTGCGATTCGCCCGACTGGCACCTCGTCGCGGCCACCTGTTTTTGTTCTTGGGAGGATGACTACTTGCCGTGCAGAATTAAAGTTTTGCGGAGCGTTCAACACTTCAGATAAGCGCATGCCAGTGCGTAGGGCAATGTGAAATGCAAGAGCCATCTCGCCAGTTTTTCCACCTGCTGCTTGTCCGGCGCGGAGGATGATCTTGATTTTCTGCCATTCCCATCGCTGAAACCGAGCCGCATTTTCTGCCGGCAGGCGTACCCCTTTGAATGGGTGGCGCTCTATCCAGCGCCACTCATCAACGGCAATAGTGAATAGGTGACGCAACAAATTTGCCTCACGCTGAACGGTCGATCCAGAGACAGTCTTTAACCTTTCATCTCGCCATTCTCCAATTCTGGCGCTGCCGATGTCTGCTAATCGCGTATGAGGTAGAAAATACTCAAGCATTGCGTTAAAGCGTCGCATTTCCCATACAGGGCTACGCTTTGTGATGCTTACCGTATTTTTGTAATGCTCGACGGCATCAAGAAAGGTTTTTCCACCGCCGCCTTTGAGCAAATCAAGCTCAGCTTCTTTTTTGAGCGCCCATGCTTGGGCTTCGCGTTTTGTATCGGTGACGTGAGTTGAACGAAAACCATGGCGCTGAACTTCGGCACGCCACTTATTTCGGTATTTGCGAATATATGCCATCTGTGCGGGATTACTGTGCGTATTTTGTGCGTGGAGCATAGTATATCGCATCAAAAACAAACTGTGCTCATACTATCAAAGCCAGTGCCACATGTAATCATTTTCCGTCTTTTGGTGCCCGAGGCCGGAATCGAACCGGCACGCCCGCTATGAACGAAGCGGCGGATTTTAAGTCCGATGTGTCTACCTGTTTCACCACTCGGGCCCATCACATCAACAGACAGTCTACACTGTTTGTCTGGAAAAAAAAGCGCTGACCACCGGCTAGCGCTTTTTTAATACTGGAGGCGGGGGTCGGGATCGAACCGGCGTAAACGGCTTTGCAGGCCGCTGCATAACCACTTTGCTACCCCGCCAAGGGTTGCTGATACCGTCACCGCTCAAACAGCAGTAACACGCATGCGGTGCAACTATACTCTCACTGAAAAGGGAAGCGCGGCTTCCCTTTTGGAATCTGGAGCGGGAGAAGAGGCTCGAACTCTCGACCTCAACCTTGGCAAGGTTGCGCTCTACCAACTGAGCTACTCCCGCATGTACTGCATTGCTTCTACTTCGGTGCTTCTATTTGCCTGCTCGCCACTTGCTGCCGAATGCTGTGACGTTCCAAAATTCTGGAGCGGGAGAAGAGGCTCGAACTCTCGACCTCAACCTTGGCAAGGTTGCGCTCTACCAACTGAGCTACTCCCGCGCTTGGTCCTACTATTACTACAATCGTTGCCAATGATTCACTACTTTACTGCTGCCAATTTTCGTCATATTGAAACAATGGAGCGGGAAAAGAGGCTCGAACTCTCGACCTCAACCTTGGCAAGGTTGCGCTCTACCAACTGAGCTATTCCCGCATCGACGAAGACCAGAATTATATAGGATTTTAGAATTCTGTCAAGCGAGCTAGTCGAGTTTCTCGGTTGACTCTTTAATCAGCGGCCACGCCCGGCGCAAATAATAAAACATCGACCAAACCGTCAACACCGCTGCCACCAATAATAGTACCGATCCCAACAACGCAGTATGAATGACACCGAAAAAATCATCGTAATACAAGAGCATGGGAATCGCCACCATCTGCGCCGTGGTTTTGATTTTTCCCAGCGAACTGACAGCGACCGACTTGGATGCCCCGATCAGCGCCATCCATTCGCGTAGCGCCGAGATGGTGATCTCGCGGCCGATGATAACGAAGGCGATCACGGCATTAACGCGATCAAGCTGCACCAGCACCAGCAGCGCCCCCGCCACCATCAGCTTATCAGCCACCGGATCGAGAAAGGCACCGAACGAGGAAGTTTGGTTCCAACGCCGCGCCAAAAAACCGTCAAACCAATCAGTGATGGCCGCCACCACGAACACGATGGTGGATGCCAAACTCTTGTCAAACGGCGTCAGCCAATTGTCAGGCAGATAGAACACGCCCACCACCAGAGGAATGAGGGCAACCCGCAACCAGGTCAGTAAAATAGGGAAATTCAGTGGCATGACAGTCTGTTCTGTGTGATCGTGATCGAAAAGCATGGCCGCAGTCAGCGCTGGTTTGCTGCATCTCTCGCGGCGGATAAGCTCAATTATATTTCGCTAACGTAAGCGCTTGTAAATTTCTTCTGCCAATTGCTGCGATATACCATCGACGCTGGCCAATTCTTCAACGCTGGCATCGGACACGCCCTTGAGGCCGCCGAAGCGCACCAACAGCTTTTGCCGCCGCTTCACCCCGACCCCATCGATTTCTTCGAGTTGCGAGGATTGCCGCGCCTTATCGCGTTTGGCGCGCATGCCGGTGATGGCAAAGCGATGCGCTTCGTCGCGAATCAGGGCGATCAGCATCAGCGCCGCCGATTCCTTGCCCAGTTCTTTTTCTGCGCGCCCATCAACGAACACCAGGGTTTCCAGGCCGACCTTGCGCCCTTCCCCTTTGGCGACGCCGACGATGAGGCTGATATCGAGCGCTAACTCGACGAATACTTGGCGTGCCATTTCAACTTGGCCCTTGCCGCCATCGATCAGCACTACATCGGGCATACGCGCGCCACTGTCGGCATCCGCATTCCGAATCCGCTCATAGCGTCGCATCAGTACCTGACGCATCGCAGCATAGTCATCGCCGGGCGTGATGTCTTTGATGTTGTAGCGGCGGTATTCGGCGCTTTGCATCGCATGATGTTGATACACCACGCACGAGGCCTGAGTGGCTTCGCCATGCATGTGACTGATGTCGAAACATTCGACGCGCAACTCATCGAGCTCGGCAATTTCCAGCTCAAGCATACTGACCAAGGCACGCGTGCGGCTTTGTTGCGAGCCCTGCTCCGACAATAAACGCGCCAGCGCCAGCTCAGCACCTTTTTGCGCCATCTCC
The DNA here is from genome assembly GCF_034347425.1 of Undibacterium sp. CCC3.4. Taxonomy (GTDB): domain Bacteria; phylum Pseudomonadota; class Gammaproteobacteria; order Burkholderiales; family Burkholderiaceae_D; genus Undibacterium. The sequence continues at coordinate 3,103,269 of NZ_CP133779.1, read as the reverse complement.
AACCAGATGCGGCGCTGTTCTTGCGGCTGCAATGACAGATAGATTTTATGCCCGCATTGTTCGCTCAAGGCCAGCATTAAATCTGGCGCATCGAAGGCGATATTGAGCACCAATGTGGCCGGAATAAATTGATCGACATAATGCTGCGCCAGAAACGCCGCCATCACTTCACTTTCCATACTCTCTTCGGCAGTCACGCGGGCATCGTCAACATGGCTGGGGAAATACGCGCGATCGCCGAGGTGGCGGCCACCGCGTATCATCGCCAAATTCACACAAGCGCGCCCGCCCTCGACGATGACGGCGATGATATCGACATCGGCATTGCCGGTGGTTTCCATGCTTTGCTGATGCAGCACCTTGGAGAGCGCCGACATTTGATTGCGGATCGCCGCGGCCTGCTCAAATTTGAGCTCTTCGGCATAAGCGAGCATTTTCCGCTCTAAGGTCGCCATCACTTCGAGCTGACGACCACGCAGAAAATCGGCGGCATGGCCAACATCTTCGCGATAGTCTTCCGGTGTGATGAGGTCGACACAGGGGGCGCTGCAGCGTTGAATTTGATGCAGCAAGCAGGGTCGTGTGCGATTGGCAAACACACTGTCTTCACAACTGCGCAGTAAGAATACTTTCTGCAGTATTTGCATCGACTCTTTCACCGCCCAGCCCGATGGGAAAGGCCCGAAATACTGGTGCTTGCGGTCGACGGCACCGCGATAATAGGTCATGCGCGGCGTGGTTTCGTTGGTGATTTTTAAATACGGATAGGATTTATCATCGCGAAACAAGATGTTGTAGCGCGGCCGCAGCGCCTTGATTAAATTATTTTCCAGGATCAACGCTTCGGCTTCGCTGCGTGTCACGGTGGTTTCCAAGCGGGCGATTTTTGCGACCATCATGGCGATGCGCGGACTCGACACGGTTTTGAGAAAATAGGTGGTCACGCGTTTTTTTAAATCGCGCGCCTTACCGACATACAGCACCTGATCTTGATCATCAAAATAACGGTACACGCCGGGCAAATGCGGCAATTTGGCGACGGTGTCGAGCACCAGTTGACGGGCCACCGAGATCACGGCCACATCGGGCTCAGAATTTGGCGCTATATCAGCGGGTATCTCAGATGTCATGTCGAGCTCACTGCGCTGTCGCCGCCACACGCAGCCGTGTCTTGTTCGACAATGGCAAAGGCGACTACTTGACCGATTTCATCACTGACCGAAATGTGTGCGCGCAGGCCGCGTGCCGCCATCCACTGTTGCAAGCTGCCGCTGACAAATACCACCGGACGACCATGCTCGGCCGGCAAGGTTTGCATGTTTTGCAGTGTCATCGGCCAGCGCACGCCGGTACCGATGGCTTTGGAAAACGCTTCCTTGGCAGCAAACCGGGTAGCCAGATACAGGACGCCGCGCAAGACCGCTTGTGCCTGACGTTCGGCAAACACCTGCAACTCCTGCTCACCGAGTATTTTTTCGGCGAAGCGCTGACCGTGGCGCGTCCAAGCGCGCTCGATACGGGCGACGTCGACGATGTCAGTACCGATGCCGTATATCATTGCGCGACCCGCGCCGCCACCCGGGCACGCACCAACACGGCCTTGGCATCACGTACCGCCACTTCCCAACCACTGACGAGGGCACGCGCAAACACAGCACGGCCGAGTTCTATCCGCTCCAGGTCGGGCATGGCAGCCAGTGCCACAACATTGGTATACGTCAGACCGCCGCCAGCCTGCAGCCGCAAACCGCAGCGGATGCCGGCAGCCAGCGCAACCGCCAAGCTATCGAGTGCAACTGCCAGCGCATCCGCACTAGTGGCAGCAGCGTACTCATGAGTGGCCAGCATCACCCTGTCGATGCCGATGGCCGCGGCCGCCTGAAGTTGCGCGCTGTCTGGTGCCAGCAGTAAGCTGACGACCCTGCCAGTAGCTTGCAAGCCAGCTACGCAAGCACGTACCCGTGCCAAGTCTTGCAGCAGATCGAGAGCTGCCGTGTTTGCACCGCACAGCATGATTTTCTGTGGCGCATTGGTATCCAAGGCGGCACAGGCATCGATGTCAACCCAGGTAGTGACAGGCATAGCGAGCTGCGGCAATTGCAGTGGCACGGCATCCATCGCACAGCTGAGCGCATAACTGAGTGCATCAGCACCAGCTTGCTCCGCCAAACCAGCCAGTTGAGTCAAGCTCGCCGTATCGATTTCGCCGGCCTGGCAAAGTCGAACCAAAGGGCGCAGAGAAACACCGAGCTCTATCACTTGCCGCTGCTGATGAATATTCATAAATTCTGTAAGTCGATCAAAATTTGTCGGGTGTTTAAAACTGCGCCGTGCAAATGATGGGTGAGTAAGAAGCGCATCAGCATTTTGCTTTGATAGCGCGTCTGCGCATCGCTGTAATCGGCGGCGCACATATCGAGTAAAGTTTTACCCAGCACGACAGGCGCGGCGTCATCGATGCGCACCGGTCGCGCACCGAGTTCAGGATCAATTATATAACTTTGTTCAGCCAACACGCTGGTCCGACTGTGCGTGCAAAAACTCAAGTCACTGAGCAAGCCGGATTCACGCAACAAGACCAACTCAAACTGCCGCAAAACCGTGGGAGCAGCCTGTTGATGGCCGAGTTGATTGAGACTGGCGACATACTGATCGAACAAGGCAGCGTGGGCTTCATCGCGCATCAGAAATTTCACCAGCAATTCATTGAGGTAAAAACCGCACAATAGCGCAGACTTCTCCAGCGGCAACATACCGCCTACCCAATCGGCACCAGTCAGGATACGTAATTCAGATTTACCGGTCCAACTCAGTTGCAAAGGCTGAAAAGTTTGCAATACGCTGCGCAATTGCGAATGGGGGCGCTTGGCACCTTTCGCAACTAAGGCGATACGGCCGTAGTCGCGTGTCAAGACGTCGATGATGAGACTGGTTTCCTTGTGCGGCCAAGAATGCAGCACGAAACCCGGTTGTTGATGCACACGTAATTCGCGCACGCTCGGCGGCCGTTTCGGTATGGCTTTGCGCGCCGCGGATGCGACTGCACTGTCAACGACGCTGACCGCCTCGCTCATGGTTTGACTTACTCGTAACCGTAGGCACGCAGACCGGCTTCGTTATCGGCCCAACCCGATTTGACTTTGACCCAAATTTCCAAATAAACCGGGCCACCGAACAGTTTTTCCATATCCACGCGCGATTGCGAGGAGATATCTTTCAAACGTGCGCCCTTATTACCGATAACCATCGATTTATGACCGTCACGATCGACCAGAATGGCAATGAAAATACGGCGCAGATTCCCTTCCTGCTCAAACTTTTCGATCAAGACTGTGCTGGTGTAAGGTAATTCGTCGCCGACGAAACGGAATAATTTTTCGCGCACGATTTCGGTAGCGAGGAATTTTTCACTACGGTCGGTGATGTCGTCTTCGGCGAAAACCGGTGGGTTGAGCGGTAAAAATTGACGAATCTCGCCTTCCAAATTTTCTAATTGGAAGCGCAAGGTCGCCGATACCGGCACAATCGCTGCGAATGGAAACAAGGCAGCAATTTTTTGCGCAAACGGCATCATCACGGCTTTATCTTTGACGCGGTCCGATTTATTGATGACCAAAATACATGGCACGTCTTTCGGCAGCAGATCGATGACTTGCTGATCGGCCGCGCCGAAGGTGCCCGCCTCGATCAGGAACAGAATCGCGTCGGAAGCCGTGAGCGTAGTGGTGACCGTGCGATTGAGTGTGCGGTTGAGCGGATTGGCATGGCGCGTCTGAAAACCCGGGGTATCAACGTAAATATACTGGGTCTGATCTTTGGTTTGAATGCCGGTAATACGATGGCGCGTGGTTTGCGCCTTGCGCGAAGTAATACTGACTTTGGCACCGATCAAGGCGTTCATCAAGGTTGATTTACCAACATTCGGACGGCCGACGATGGCAATGTACCCGCAACGAAATTCCGGATTGTCTACGATAGGATTCATGGGGTTGCTCACGCTGTTTTAGGGTGGTGACCAGGGCTGGCGGCACGCGCCTCACCCCGTTCGAGATCAGCATTTGCTGTCGATTTTTTGCTCTCGGATGGGCTCGCCCCATTCGATTGAGCGGTGGCAATACCGGCCAATTTCAATTGTGCCGAACGCGGCTTGGCTTTGCGCGCGGCCGGCATCCGCGCCAGCGCCGCCATCGCAGTTTCAAGTGCCAACTTGGCGGCGGCTTGCTCACCGGCACGGCGACTGCCGCCGGCACCAAACACTTGAATGTCAAGCTTGGGTACCAAGCATTCGATTTCGAATTCTTGGCTGTGCGCCGCACCATGGGTGGCGACGACGTTGTACTGCGGCAGCGCGATTTTTTTACTTTGCAGAAATTCTTGCAGCAAAGTTTTGGCATCTTTGCCGAGCGTGGTCGGATCGACCGATTCCAATACTGGCGCATACAAAGAACGGATCACTTCTTTGGCGACATCAAAACCGGCATCGAGAAACACCGCACCGAACAAGGCTTCGAGCGTATCGGCGAGAATCGAAGGCCGGCGAAAGCCGCCCGACTTCAATTCGCCTTCGCCCAAGCGCAAAAACTGTGACAATTCTATGCGCTGAGCAATTTCATACAAAGATTGCTGCTTAACCAAGTTGGCCCGCACCCGTGACAAATCACCCTCATCGATATCGGCAAAACTATCGAACAAGACTGATGCGACCACGCAGTTTAAAATCGAATCGCCGAGAAATTCCAAGCGTTCATTGTGCAACACACTATGACTACGGTGCGTTAAAGCCTGCTGCAATAAAGCGGGGTGACTGAACTGGTGCCCCAGTCTATTTTGCAATAGTTGAAGATTCATACGTGCATCTGCTTATTCTGGCTTTTTGGCAATAACACCATTAGTCGCCGTGGTACCTTGATATTCCAGCAACAAGCTCGCCGGTCCAAATAAAGGAATTTTTTTCTGATACGAAAAGCTCACAATCACATCGCCACCGTTAGCATCGATGCTCAAATCTTTGCTGCTGATGGAGGTGATGTAGCCGACTTCGGCTTGCCGATCAAAGGCAAGCTTGATTTCATTGGCCGTGCTGGCACCGGCTTTGGCAGCCACGATAGCGCGCTTGACGGAGTTGTACTCTATCACTGTCGGCACCACTTTCGCTGCCAAAATAGCCAAGAGAACCAACACGCCCATAGACAACAGCATGCCGACGAGCGAAATGCCGCGCTGCGCAGGCAGCTGAGTAGGGGCCAAATTATGCATGAAAGTGTGCTCCGAGTGGGGATTAATGGAAACCGCCGATACGCTTGATATTCCCTAAATTCATCCAAATGAAGAAAGCTTTACCGACAATATTCTCATCGGGCACAAAGCCCCAATAGCGACTGTCGAGACTGTTGTCGCGATTATCACCCATCATGAAATATTGCTTTTCCGGCACGACGCAAGAAAATCCTTCGGCGTTGTAACTGCAATTTTCACGTTTCGGGAAATTATGCGGATCGCTGACAAAGGATGGGCGCTGCTCATCATTGAGAATGCGGTGTTCGACGCCGGTCAGATTTTCCGCATATTGCTTGGAATAACTGAGCCGTTCTTCGTCGAGAAAATCGGGCAAAGCCTGATAGCTGAGCTCGTTGCCGTTAATGCTCAAGCGTTTATTTTTATAGACGACGGTATCACCGGGCACACCGACGACACGTTTAATGTAATCGACCGAGATATCTTCCGGGTACTTGAACACCATCACGTCGCCGCGCTGGGGATTGCCGATTTCGATGACCTTCTTGTTGAGTACCGGCAAACGAATACCATAATTGAATTTATTGACCAAGATCAGATCACCGACATACAAGGTCGGCAACATCGAGCTCGAAGGAATCTTGAAGGGTTCGTACAAAAACGAGCGTAAGAAAAACACCAGAGCAATAACGGGGAAAAAACTGCCCGAATACTCAACCCACAGCGGTTGACGCAAAATACTCGCGGCGATTTCGGCGCGCTTGTTTTCTTCCACACGGATGCCTTCGGCGGTCAGCTTAGCGATGCGTGCATCGTATTCTGCCAAGGCCAAATCGGCCGCGGCGCGGCGCTGTTTCGCCAACACAAACACATCAAGAAACCAGATGATGCCGGTAGCAATCGTGAGCACAAATAAAATCAATGCAAAATTGCCTAAAATCGATTGAAAACTCATTTTTCATCCACTTGTAAAATTGCCAGGAAAGCTTCTTGCGGTATCTCAACAGAACCGACTTGCTTCATGCGTTTCTTACCTGCCTTTTGTTTTTCCAATAACTTGCGTTTGCGGCTGATATCGCCACCATAACATTTTGCCAAGACGTTTTTACGCAAAGCCTTCACGTTTTCACGTGAAATGATGTTAGCACCGATGGCGGCCTGAATCGCGACATCGAACATCTGACGCGGAATCAATTCTCGCATTTTTGCAGCAACGGCACGACCACGATAGTGACTATTGGCGCGATGAACAATAATTGCCAACGCATCAACTTTTTCAGCGTTGATCAGCATATCGACTTTCACCACATCGGCAGCGCGGTATTCTTTGAATTCATAATCCATGGAGGCGTAACCGCGCGAGGTGGACTTGAGGCGATCAAAGAAATCGAGCACAATTTCAGCCATAGGAATTTCATAGGTCAGTTTTACCTGACGACCATGATAATTCATATCGAGCTGTACGCCACGCTTGGAAGTACACAAGGTAATCACCGAACCGACATATTCCTGCGGCATATACAAATTGACCGTGACGATAGGTTCACGAATTTCTTGGATTTTCGATGGTTCTGGCATTTTCGATGGATTATCTACCATCAAGATACTACCATCTGCCATCACGACTTCATAAATCACCGTTGGCGCCGTGGTGATGAGATCCATGTCGAATTCACGTTCCAAACGTTCCTGCACGATTTCCATGTGCAACAAGCCGAGGAAACCACAACGGAAGCCGAAACCAAGCGCTTGCGACACTTCCGGCTCATACATCAGGGCCGCGTCATTGAGCTTGAGTTTTTCCAGCGAATCGCGCAGCGCATCATACTGATTGGCTTCGACCGGGAACAAACCGGCAAACACTTGCGGCTGCACTTCCTGGAAGCCTGGCAAAGGCGCCGCGGCCGGACGATTGGCGACCGTGATCGTATCACCGACCTTGGCCGACTTGAGTTCTTTAATACCGGCGATCACAAAACCAACTTGACCAGCCGACAAATGATCGCGCCCCACCGACTTGGGCGTAAAGACACCGACACTTTCAACCAAATGCTGCGCTTCGGTCGCCATGAACAGGATTTTATCCTTAGGACGCAAGGTACCATTCATGATACGCACCAGCATGACCACGCCGACATAATTATCGAACCAAGAATCGACGATCAAACCCTGCAAAGGCGCAGTCACATCACCGCTCGGCGCCGGCACTTTGGCGATCAGCGATTCGATCACATCGATGACGCCGAGACCAGTCTTGGCCGAGCAATGTACGGCTTCGCTGGCATCAATGCCGATCACTTCTTCAATTTCGGCACAGGCATTATCGGGATCGGCCGAGGGCAAATCAATTTTATTGAGCACCGGTACGACTTCAACGCCCAATTCAATCGCCGTATAGCAGTTCGCCACCGTTTGCGCTTCCACCCCTTGTGAGGCATCCACCACTAACAAAGCCCCTTCGCAGGCCGACAGCGAGCGGCTGACTTCATAACTGAAATCGACGTGACCGGGCGTATCGATCAGATTGAGGTTATACACCTGGCCGTCTTTGGCCTTGTAATGCAGCGCAGCGGTTTGCGCTTTGATGGTGATTCCGCGTTCGCGTTCGATATCCATCGAATCGAGGACTTGCGCTTCCATTTCGCGATCGGACAAGCCGCCACACAATTGAATGATGCGATCAGCCAGCGTGGATTTGCCATGGTCAATATGGGCAATAATAGAAAAATTGCGGATGTTTTTCATTGAATACTAAAAATTACTAAGGTGAGGCGAAGACCGGCTTAAAAAATGCCGGCGGACAATGGTAACGGGAGTCAAAAGGCGTGCCGCGGCGAGCCGCAAGCAACGCGATTTCGCCGTTTTTGGCGTTCTTACTGCGGCGACAAACACGCTACGTGGCGCTGCTTTTCACTGTAACAGCACGCTGATACAGGCAACAGCCGCCAAGCAAACACCGTTAGTCCGGAGTTTTGCAAAACGTCATTTTACCGGATTTCAGAGGGGAAAACCGAGAAATCATCGCTGACGCAGAGATGAATGATTAAAGCGACAAGAAATCAGGCAAGCTATCCGACTCCGCTTGTGGCAATTCCCATTTTTTTTCGTAATCGATTTTTGCCAGATATAAGCCGTCAGGCATGAAAGTCGGTGCTGCCAGGCTACGGTCGCGACTCTGCAAGACTTCTGCCAGCCACTCTGGGCTATGCTTACCCTGTCCGACCGCCAGCAAGGAGCCGACGATATTCCTGACCATGTGATGAAGAAAAGCGCTGGCTCGCAAACTGAAGACAATCAACTCTCCTTGCTGGCGGATTTGCAAATCGTATAAATGTTTGACCGGTGTTTTCGCTTGACAGGCGGCGGCACGAAAGGCTGAAAAATCATGTTCGCCGATCAAATGACGCGCTGCCTCGCGCATAGGCTCGACCTCGAGCGGCCGAAACACCCATCCGGCGCGGCCCACCCACATCGGCTTACGTATCCGCGCATTATATAAAACATAATGATAAGTACGCGCCCTGGCGCTGAAACGAGCATGAAAATTGTCCTGCGACAAGGGGTCGAGCGGCAGTTCTTTAGCCCATTGCACAGCTATACTGGCAGGCAAAAAGGCATTGACGCCATTCACCCAAGAATACGGTGCACGCCTTAAATCGCTGTCAAAGTGCACTACTTGCTCTAGCCCATGCACACCGGCATCGGTGCGTCCGGCGCAGACGGTACTCACCGGCGCGCCGCAAAACTGCTGCAAAGCACGCTCCAATGCATCCTGTACGGTGTGACCATCAGGCTGAGTTTGCCAGCCATGCCAATCCGCACCATCATACTGCACACCTAAAACCAATCGTTTCACAAGCCGTTCCACAAGCATTCATCCGTTCAAAAAACAAAAACGGGCACCTGAAATAAGGTGCCCGCAGAATTACGTCTCCGTATCAGCTCATTTGCGCAAGCATGCCGTTGGCACGTTCTTTTTGGCTGCTGCTGCCACCCTTGAGAACTTCATCCAACAATTCACGCGCACCTTCTTTATCGCCGATTTCATGGTAGGCCACGGCCAGATCAAGCTTGGTCGACATTTCCGCATTTTCCGGCTGCTCCACTGCCGCCGTTTCAGGCTCTGACACAACAGCGAGCGGCGTATCGAGATCGAGATCAATCCCGGACAAATCAAATTCGAACGGTGAAGCCAAATCAACCGGGGCCGGTTCCGGCGCGTTTTCCTGCAATATCTCTGGCAACTCCGCACTCAAGCTGTCAGCCAGACCGAATTCCGGCTCTTCCAGCGCGGCCGCGGCAACCGATGGCAGCGGCGGCGCAGTTGGCGCTTCACTGAAATCAAAATCAATGGTACCAAAATCGACTTCCGGCAGCACTTCCGGGGTCGCTTCTTCCTTACGAACTACCGGCTCAGGAATGGTCGGCACTTCTGCATCACCGAAACCCATGCCAAGATCAAAGTCGAGGCCATTGTCGACGGCGACTTCTTCATGCGAGGCCGTATCGATGACACTGATCGCATCGAGCATATCGCGCGAGAGTGAATTACCGAGCAAAGCTTCCGGATCCAAATCTTCCAGCGGCTGCGTGGCCGAGCCGAGCGCAGCACCATAATTGAGTTCGGTTTTCGCCTTACCACCGACATACAAAGGATTACCCGGCTCAAGCACAATCCCCATCGAGGCGGCTTGCGCCCATTCGTCGCCTTCGCCACTGGTCATGCCATACAGTTCACTGGCCAGACGTTCGAACAATTTGGCATCTTTGCGAGCAAAATAAATTTCCAACAATTTTACCCGCACCGCATGGCGATCAGGCTGCGTACGCAAGGCTTCTTTTAAAATTTCTTCCGCCTGAGAATCGCGGCCATAAGCAATGTACACATCGGCTTCGGCGACCGGATCCACTTCATTGGCATCGAGCTGACTGGCAGACGGCGCAAAGTTGGAATTGAACACGCTGTTATTGGTGTCGACACTTTGACCGCCGGTCGAACCGAACATGGAGTTCGCCTTCATGCTTGAACCGGTCAAAATACTGTCTTCAAATTGCTGCAGTTTTTTCTTACGGTTATTCAACCATACCCCGGCGCCGGCCAATACGGCGAGCAACACAGCACCACCCGGCATGAGCCAGTCCGACCATTCATCCCAAATGCTGACTTCCGGCGGTGGCGGCGGTGGCGCGACGATCTTGCGGCGCGGTTTGCTGGTCGCTGCAACACTGGCTGCCGCCGGCTCCGACGCAGCAGCCACAGCCGACGCCACTGCCGGCAATGTGGCCGCTGCTGGAGCGGTCACTGCGGCTGCCGAAGCGGCAGTCGCAGTAACGCTTGCTGATACTGCTTTGGCATCGACTTTCGCTTGCGCTTGTTTGGCACTGATTTCAGCCTCTTTATTCGCCAAGTCTTGATTTTTCAAGTCCAGCAAATGCTGCAAATTACCTACATTTTTTTCCAACTCCTTGACCCGATTAGCAGCATCGACTGCAGCACGGTCTTTGGCAATTTTATCTTCATCCACGGCACTTTTGCCGTTACCCGCATTGGCAGCGGCCGTCGGGGCCGCTTTGGAGAGTTTCAGTTTATCGGGCGAATCAGCACCAGGCGCGGCCGATTCTTTGACCTGACTGGTAATACTGCCAGTTGCACTCTGCTTGGTCGCGGCAAGCTCTTTCGAGGCCGGCGCACGCGACACAGAATCAGCCAATTTCTGGCGATAGGCATTGAAGTCGCTCGCATGCGCCACCACCACCGCGCGCGCGGCACGGCCATCGGCGGCACGGATAGCATCGGCATCGGGCAGCGCCAGAATTTGCCCAACCTTAAGGCGATTCATATTCTTACCGGCGAAGGCTTGTGGGTTGCTGCGGTACAGACTCACTAACATTTGATCGAGCGAGACGCCCTCAGGCTTGTAGTTGGCAGCCAGCTTACCCAAGGTATCGCCAGACTTGACCGTATATTCACCGACCGGCTTAGCCGCTGTCTGCGGTTTTTTTTTCGCTGCCATCTCGGCCGCTACTTCGGCCGCCACCGCCGCAATGGCAGCCGGCGCGGCAGACCCAGCAGGCGCAGCACGGGCCGCCAGTGGTGTCGGCGTACTCGCTGTTTTCTGTGCGACTAAGGCAGGATTACTGACTTGCGGCGATTGACTGTTGCGCAATTCAGCCGGATCCAGCAAGAAGGTGTACTCACGTAACAACTTGCCGTTCGATGAGGTCATTTCCAATAACATGTCGACGAACGGCTCATTCATCGCTTGCGAAGAAGCGACTTTGATCACATAGCCGTTTCCGCGCGCCACAATGGTAAAGCGCAGCGATTGTAAGCTCGGACTCAATTCAATATTCGCCTGACGAAACGCTTCGACCGATGCCAGCTTAGGCGCCAGGGAGTCAATTTCATCTTTATTCGGTGCAGTCAATTCTATTTCAGCATTGAGCGGCTGACCCAGCGCTGACAAAACAGTCAGACGCCCGAGCCCGGTCGCCTGCGCGCCGGCTGCCAGCAACAAGGTCGAGGCAACCGCGACGCTCAAAGCTTTGCGTCCCAGAGAAATCACAGATGTTCTTTTTTGTTTATACATTTTGTCAGACATATTGGGAATTTGGCGAATAAAGTCCGCGGGGAAAGGCACCGACACAATCAAGCGCAGCAACAGATTGCAATCTAATCAGCGCGCACAGTTTGCGCTGCAAGCTTACCGCGAATTATCCCCATGGTAAATACATTAAGAAGCCTAGCAGTGAGGGAAGTTGCCTAAATGTTGTTGCCATTTAACAATTCTGAGGTTTTCCTCGAATTATTTGCGGATTTTTCATTACTCGCGCAAAAAAGGGAAGCCACAGCTCCCCTTTTTTTCACCGCGCACAACACAAATTCACGTTGTCTCAGTCGATCAGAATACGCAACATACGACGCAAGGGTTCTGCCGCACCCCACAACAATTGATCCCCGACCGTGAACGCGCCGACATATTCAGGGCCCATTGCCAGCTTACGAATACGACCGACCGGTATCGTCATGGTGCCGGTCACGGCGACGGGAGTCAGATCACGCACACTGTCGTGACGTGTGTTCGGAACAACTTTGACCCATTCATTATCAGCAGCAATCATCGCTTCAATATCAGCCAGCGGCACATCTTGCTTTAATTTGAAGGTCAGCGCCTGACTATGGCAGCGCATCGCACCGATGCGTATGCAAAAACCATCGACCGGAATCGCACTGCTGCCGTAGGCGGCACCGAGCCCGAGTATCTTATTGGTTTCGGCCATGCCCTTCCATTCTTCTTTCGACATGCCGTCACCGAGATCTTTATCGATCCACGGAATCAGCGAACCACCGAGTGGTACGCCGAAATTCGCCGTTTCCGCTGCCGTCAAAGAGCGTTGCTTGGCAATGATCAGCCTATCGATTTCTAAAATCGCGCTGCGTGGATCATCGAGCAAAGCACGTACTTCGCTGTACAGGGTGCCATATTGCGTGAGCAATTCGCGCATATGTTGCGCGCCACCGCCGGAAGCCGCTTGGTAAGTCTGAGTACTCATCCACTCAACCAAGCCCGCCTTATACAAGGCGCCTACACCCATGAGCATGCAACTGACGGTACAATTTCCACCGACCCAATTGTTTTGCCCTTTGACGAGCGCATCTTTAATCACTGGCAAATTGACCGGATCGAGCACGATCACGGCATCGTCATTCATCCGCAAGCTCGAAGCAGCATCGATCCAATGGCCATTCCAACCGGCCGCGCGCAATTGCGGGAAAATTTCATTGGTATAGTCACCACCTTGGCAGGTAATAATGATGTCGCACTTTTTCAGCGCCGTAATATCGTTGGCGTCTTTCAGTGTCTTTTCATTCTTTGCCATCGCCGGCGCAGTTGCGCCGCTGTTCGAAGTAGAAAAGAATACCGGTTCAATATCAGCAAAGTCCCCTTCCTCTTGCATACGCTGCATCAGGACCGAGCCCACCATTCCACGCCAACCTACCAAACCCACCAATTTCATCATTTTTCCCTAAAATATGCAGGAAGTCCCTGCCCGCCATCGTGCCTGTCGATTCCGTAATTACTGCGCCAATGCAGCTACCACGGCGCGCCCCATTTCGGCCGTGCCAACCTGAGTCGTGCCGGCTTCGTAGATATCGGCGGTACGTAATCCCTGTGCCAATACTTTTTTTACCGCCAGCTCTATGCGGTCGGCTTGCTCGGCTTTATTGAGCGAGTAGCGCAACATCATCGCTGCCGACAAAATCGTCGCCAGAGGGTTGGCGATGCCTTGGCCGGCGATATCAGGTGCCGAGCCATGCGAAGGCTCATACAAGCCTTTATTATTGGCGTCGAGTGAAGCCGATGGCAACATGCCGATAGAGCCGGTCAACATCGCCGCTTGATCGGACAGAATATCGCCGAACATATTGCCGGTAACGATCACATCAAAGCGTTTCGGCGCGCGCACCAACTGCATGGCAGCATTGTCGACATACATATGGTCGAGTGCCACATCGGGATATTCGCGATGCACATCGGTAACGATATCTTTCCAGAATTGGAAGGTCTCGAGCACATTGGCTTTGTCGACGCTGGTCAGACGTTTGCTGCGTTTTTGCGCGGTTTGAAAGGCCACATGCGCAATGCGCCGAATTTCACTTTCAGCATAGCGCATGGTATCAAAACCCTCACGCTCACCTTTGAACGGCCCATCCGGACAGATGCGCACACCACGCGGCTGACCGAAATAGATGTCACCAGTCAGTTCGCGGATAATCAAAATATCGAGACCCGACACCACCTCAGGCTTGAGCGAAGACGCACCGGCGAGTTCCGGATACAAAATCGCCGGACGCAGATTGGCAAACAATTTCAAATGTTTACGCAAGCCAAGTATCGCTTGCTCAGGCCGCAGCGGACGGTCCAACGTATCGTATTTCCAGTCACCGACGGCACCAAACAGAATGGCATCGGCATCTTGCGCCAATTTAAGCGTGGCATCGGGCAGCGGATGCCCGGAAGCTTCGTAGCCGGCACCGCCGACCGGTGCGGTTTCCATTTCGAACGATTCGCCCAGTGCATTGAGCACTTGTACCGCTTGCTCAACGATTTCCGGTCCAATGCCGTCGCCAGGTAAGATTGCTATCTTCATATTTTTATCGTTTTATTCTATTAAATCGTGTTGGCCAACCATGGTTGCGCCGCCAGGTGGCGCTCTTCGAAGGCGCGAATTTTATCGGCTTGACGCAGCGTTAAACCGATTTCATCGAGACCATTGAGCAGGCAAAATTTACGGAAAGCATCCACTTCAAATGGCATGACCAGACTGCCATCGCTGCTGGTAACGACTTGCGCCGCCAGATCGACGACCAGATGAAAGCCCGGAAAGGCTTTGACATCATGGAATAAGCGATCGATCTGCGCTTCCGGCAAGACGATAGGCAGCAAGCCATTTTTGAAGCAGTTATTATAAAAAATATCGGCAAAACTCGGCGCAATCACGCAGCGAAAGCCATACTGATCGAGCGCCCACGGTGCATGCTCACGCGAGGAACCGCAACCGAAATTTTTGCGCGCCAACAGTATCGAGGCACCTTGATAGCGCGCTTGATTGAGCACGAAATCGGGGTTCAGCGGACGCCGACTGTTATCGATGCCGGGTTCGCCGTGATCGAGATAGCGCCACTCATCGAACAGGTTCGGGCCAAAGCCGGTACGCAGTATCGACTTGAGAAATTGTTTTGGAATAATGGCATCGGTATCGACATTAGCACGATCCATCGGTGCCACCAAACCGCTATGTATAGTAAATTTTTCCATGATCGTTATTTCTTGCCGACGCTTTCAACGGCTTCGCCAGCTTTTTTGACATCTTTGCCTATGCCTTGCACGGTATTACACGCACTCACGGCGAGCAAACCAGTCAGGCAAATCAGTATGGTATAGAATTTTTTCATCATTTTTCCCTTGCACGCCCAAACGGGAGTACGGTCATTGATTCCACTGTGTTGATTACAGCGCGCGCACGTCGACGAAGTGACCGGCAATACCGGCCGCCGCTGCCATCGCCGGCGACACCAAATGGGTGCGACCGCCCTGCCCTTGACGTCCCTCGAAATTGCGATTCGAGGTAGAGGCACAACGCTCACCCGGTTCGAGTCGGTCGGCATTCATGGCCAAGCACATAGAGCAACCTGGTTCGCGCCATTCAAAGCCGGCGTCACGGAAAATCCGGTCCAAACCTTCACGCTCAGCCTGATCTTTGACCAAGCCGGAACCAGGCACCACCAATGCCAACTTGACATTGGAAGCACGGAATTTTCCGCGCACCACAGCCGCCGCGGCGCGTAAATCTTCAATGCGTGAATTGGTGCAGGAACCGATGAACACTTTATCGATGCGGATATCGGTGATCGCCATATTCGGCTTCAATTCCATGTAAGCCAAGGCTTTTTCGATGGCATCGCGTTTGACTTCGTCTTTTTCCAAGTCTGGGTCAGGGATGCGGCTATCGATCGCCACCACCATTTCGGGCGAGGTACCCCAAGTTACTTGCGGCTTGATTTCGGCAGCATTGAGAGTGACCACCAGATCAAAACGCGCGCCGGCATCCGAGTGCAGCGTGCGCCAGTAATCGAGTGCGCGATCCCAGTGCGGTCCGACCGGCGACAATGGCCGACCCTTGACGTAATCTATCGTGATTTGGTCGACGGCAATCATACCGGCGCGTGCACCGGCTTCGATCGCCATATTACAGACCGTCATGCGACCTTCCATAGACAGCGCACGGATGCTGCTGCCAGCAAATTCGATCGCATAACCAGTACCACCGGCCGTGCCGATTTTGCCGATGATGGCCAGCACGATATCTTTGGCCGTTACGCCAGCTGGCAAGACCCCATCAACCTGCACCAGCATGGCTTTGGATTTTTTGGCAATCAAGGTTTGCGTCGCCAGCACATGTTCGACTTCCGAAGTACCGATGCCATGCGCGAGGCAAGCGAAAGCCCCGTGCGTCGAGGTATGCGAATCCCCGCACACCACGGTCATACCAGGCAAGGTCGCGCCCTGCTCAGGACCGATCACATGGACGATGCCTTGGCGTTTATCGGCCATGCCGAAATACGTCATACCATATTGCTTGGCATTGGCGTCGAGCGTTTCCACCTGCAGACGCGAAGTCGGATCGTCGATACCATTAATGCGATTGGTAGTCGGTACATTGTGGTCGGCCACCATCAGATTGGCCGACAAACGCCAAGGCTGACGCCCAGCCAGCTTGAGGCCATCGAAGGCTTGAGGACTAGTCACTTCATGCAGCAAATGACGGTCGATATACAGAATTGCCGTGCCATCTTCTTCAGAATGCACTACATGCGATTCCCACAATTTGTCGTACAGCGTTTTAAGCATAGTCTCTAGCCTGCAAGGAGAGGTCGGCGTGCACAGGTCGGACCAGAACTGTCCGCCACCCCGAGTTGAATCGAATTTTTGTCTTTGATTATGCCACAATTGTGCGCCGCAAAACCACGCTGAGGGGCAAAAATGCGGCCCGCGTAGGCGAGAGAAAAATCAGCTTTAGCAGAATGCGCCGAATTTTCACTCGTTTTTTGCTTATTACAATCGAAATAACCGTGAATTATTTTGAAACAAGAAAGCTCAGTGTGCCGCTGGGAATGGCGTGCTCTGCACATCGCCACACTGCGCCCGATGACGCAAGGCGTGATCGATCAACACCAAAGCCAGCATGGCTTCGGCAATCGGCGTGGCACGGATGCCGACGCAAGGATCATGGCGACCAAAGGTTTCCACCACCACCGCTTGACCATTCTTATCAATAGAATTGCGCGGCGTGCGTATCGACGAAGTCGGTTTGATGGCGATCGAGACCGTAATATCTTGACCGGTCGAGATGCCGCCGAGGATGCCGCCGGCGTGATTACCGATGAAACCGCTCGGTGTCAGCTCATCACCATGCTCAGAACCACGCTGCGCCACGCTGGCGAAGCCGGCACCGATTTCCACCCCTTTGACGGCATTGATACCCATCATCGCATACGCAATTTCGGCATCAAGCTTGTCATAAATCGGTTCCCCCCAACCGACCGGCACACCGCTGGCCACCACGTCGATGCGGGCACCGATCGAGTCACCATCCTTACGCAGTGCATCCATGTAGTCTTCCAAGCGAGCGATCAGGGTGGCATCGCCAGTAGGGGCAAAAAACGGGTTATCGGCGGTATGCGACCAAGCTTGAAATGGAATCGCCAGCTCACCCAATTCACGCATACCGCCATGAAACGTGATGCCGAATTGTTGCGCCAACCATTTTTTGGCGATCGCCGCCGCTCCCACCACCGGTGCCGTCAGTCGCGCCGAAGAGCGCCCGCCGCCGCGCGGATCACGAATACCGTATTTATTCCAGTAGGTGAAGTCGGCATGGCCGGGGCGGAAAGTTTCAGTGATATTGCCGTAATCCTTACTGCGTTGATCTTGATTTCTTATCAATAAAGCAATCGGCGTGCCGGTAGTTTTACCTTGGTAAACGCCGGACAGGATCTCTACCGTGTCGGGCTCCTGGCGCTGGGTCACGTGACGCGAGGTGCCGGGACGCCGCCGGTCGAGCTCGGGCTGGATGTCCGCCTCTGATAATTCCAAGCCGGGCGGGCAGCCGTCGATCACACAACCGATGGCCGGACCGTGCGACTCGCCGAAGGTGGTAACGGTAAACAAGGTTCCGAAAGTATTGCCAGACATATAAATTTTGCGATCAAGGTTAAAAACGAAATTAAAATCATTTTAACAGCCTTATCGCTTCATTTCTATCGATTGCAACAGCAAAATACCCCAAGCATGCGCGCCGCGCGCTGTGGCGCAAATGCCGCAGCGCGCGCGGCAGGCGCGCGCAAAGTGGTGACGATTGCTTTTTCTTGGCAAAGAAGGAACAATGCAGCTTGGCTGGCGCGCCGTTTAGTGTCATAGTTCCACTACGAGGGAGGGATTAAATCTGCGTTAAAAGCAGCACCTTCCAAACTACCAACAAATCGCCCTATCCGTAGCGAATATATGCCGAGCATGGAGCCGTACTTCAGATGAACTCACCGATGCACTCTACCGCAGATGATCTGGTCTTTCTGGATGAACCAGAGCATGATGAGTTTTTGACAGCAAATCAAGCGAGCTGGCGCATCATGATCATCGACGATGATCCCGATGTCCACTCGGCGACCACCTTTGCGCTCGGCAGTTTGGAAATCCAGCATCGTCCACTGAGTTTTTTGCATGCCTATTCGGCCGCCGAAGCGCGCGACATCCTGCAAAAAGAATCCGACATCGCGATTATTTTGCTCGATGTCGTGATGGAGCAAGAGGACGCCGGCCTGCAATTGGTCAGTTATATCCGCAGCACCCTGCAACTGGCTGATGTGCGCATCATTCTGCGCACCGGCCAGCCTGGCTACGCACCGGAAATCGATGCAATTCGCGATTACGACATCAACGATTACAAAACCAAGTCTGAACTCACGCGCACCAAGCTGTACACGGCAGTGACTTCAGCGATTCGCTCCTACGAGCAAATTTGCGCCATCAATGACAGTCGGCGCGGCCTCGAACTGATTGTTAGCGCCAGCAACACCTTGATGGGCTCGCGCGGACTGCACGAGTTTGCCGTCGAGGTACTGAGCCAAATTACCGACCTACTCAAGCTCGATGCTGCCGGCTTGATCTGCGCCCGCCCTCATCCGGTCAACAATCAATCGGCCGACGACGCGCTGCATATCATTGCGGCCACCACACAGTTTGCAAGCCTGCTCAATACCCCACTCAAGCGCCAAAACTGCCAGCAAGCGCACGATATCGTCACACGGTCGCTGAGCACGCGCCAAAGTATTTATCAGCCGACCATCACGGCACTGTACTTCAACAATGTAGCGCAAGAAGACTTCAGTTTATATCTCGAAACCGGTCTCTCGCTCAATGATATGGAGCAGCGCTTGCTCGAGGTTTTCTGCGGCAATGTATCGATTGGTCTCGATAATGTCATTCTCAACACGCGCCTGCACAATTATGCTTTCTACGATTTACTGACCGGCCTGTGCAATCGCCTGAAGTTACTGCAAACCATCAACGAGACACTGGCCTCAGCAAGAAAGAACCGCAGCGCCTTAGCGCTGATCGATATCGATCACTTCGCTGAAACCAACGATGCGCTCGGCCATCAGTTCGGCGACTTATTATTAGTCGCGGTGGCACAGCGGCTGTCACAGTATTTCGGCAGTCTGTGCCAAATTGCCCGGGTTGGCAGCGATACCTTCGCCCTGCTTGGCGATGTTGAGCTGGTCTCACCGAAAAAAATTCTGGCCTTATTCACCGCCCCCTTTGATGTCGACCACCAAGAAGTCCAACTCAGCGCCACCATCGGCCTGATCAAGTTCGACGATTATGATGGCGATGGTTCAGAAGCACTGAAAGACACCAATATCGCGCTCAAACGCGCCAAAACTCACCAACGCGGTGGCTTCGAATACTTTACCCGCAATATGGGGGTAGACATTCGTGAGCGGGTATTGCTGATGCATGCGCTGCGGGCCGCCTTCGAACATGAAAAACTGTTTCTCGTGTATCAACCACAGGTTGACATGAGTACTGGAAAAATCCTCGGTGCAGAAGCACTGCTGCGCTGGCAGACCGATGATGGCAAGTTTATCCCGCCCGACCAGTTCATTCCGATTGCCGAGTACTCCGGCCTCATCATCGATATCGGCGAATGGGTATTACGCAGCGCCTGCACCGAACTGGTTCACTTGCGCAGCCTTGGTCATACCGACTTTCAAATGGCGATCAATGTGTCACAGGCACAGTTTTCGCACCCCTTGTTCATGGAGACCTTGCAAAAAGCCCTGCATGACACACAAGTACCGCCGCAATTCATCGAACTCGAAATCACCGAATCAATGGCTATGAACGACCCCGATTTGCTGGTCAAGACTCTGCACCAGATCAAGCAACTCGGCGTGAGTGTCTCGATCGACGATTTCGGCACCGGTTTTTCTTCGCTCAGCCATTTGCAAAAACTTCATGTTGACAAACTCAAGATCGACCGCGCCTTCGTCAATGAAATCCAAAAAGACGCCAACCAAGGCAGTATCGCTAAAATGATCGTGCAATTGGGTCAGAGCCTGGGCTTGGCGATCATCGCCGAAGGGGTGGAAAATCAAATGCAAGCGGAAGCCCTGCTGTCGTTCGGCTGCCATTTGGCGCAAGGATATTTCTACGCTCGTCCGCTGCCGCGCCAAGAATTGTATGCCTGGTTAGCGCAGCGACCGTAACCAGGCGCGCCAGCCAAACCCACGGCAACCCATTCTGCCCGTCGATTTCTACCGACTGTCGCATTGCGACCAGATCTTGCGTGCATTTCACTTACAGTTCCGTCTGCGCCCTCCTTCACTTATTAGACGAGTTACCACATGAATCCGCACACCACTGACACGATCAAGGACCTTTTTGTACAAACTAAACAATTCTTGAGCCTGAGTTTCGACAAAACGGCTGCTTGGGTCACCAAATTATCATGGTGGAAATTTTTTATTTTCGCCATGATCACCCTGCTGGCCGGCGCGATCCTGCAGGATTTGTTATTTACTTCCGAAGAAAGCGTCGTCGTCACACGCCCGAGCAAAAAGAACAGCACGATCAAGAACAACAGTGACAGCGACACCAGCGTAGAGATCGACAGCACCGGCATACGCATCCATAAAAACCACAGCGGCATCGTGACTGGCGAACAGATTACTATCGATGAGCATGGTATCCGTACCAGCAGCAGCGATACTCCCGCAACACCGCTACCACCAATGCCGCCAGCGACGGCGAGCGCAAGCCTGCCTGCCGCCGCCAGCAATGCGGACATCCATATCAAACTGCCGCCCGAGGTCGCGCAAGCGCTAGGCGAAGACCTCAAAAGTGCCGTGGCCGATGCCGCCGACGAAGAAGTTCGCAGCTACAAAAAAACCTCCTCCAAGTGGTTTGCCAACTTTGTCTTGCTGTTGGTATTCTGCTTGTTCGGCATGAAAATACTGATGGGTGGAAAAGTGCGCGCCGAAGAGAAAGCGCGCAGCGCCGGCCAAGCCGCCGAACGTGAAGCCTTGCTGCGCCAAGTCAGTCAGGCACAGATGCAAACCATGCAAGCGCAAGTCGAGCCGCATTTCCTCTTCAACACCCTGGCCTCGGTCGAACATTTGATCATCACCGACCCGCCGCGCGCGGCAGCGATGCAGCGCAGCTTGATCAGCTATCTGCGAGCAGTGCTGCCCCAAATCCGCGAAAATGCCCCGACTACCAACCTCGGCCGCGAAGCCGACATGGTAGGCTCTTACCTCGATTTGCTGAAAATGCGGATGGAGGAAAGGCTGACGGTCGATTTGATCATGCCGACCGGCTTGCGCAGCGCCGCCTTCCCGCCGATGATGCTGCAATCGCTGGTGGAAAACGCCATCAAGCACGGACTGGAAAGCAAGGCCGACGGCGGCACCATCGTGTTTCGCGCCGAAGTGGCCGATCATAAATTACGCGTCAGCGTCAGCGATAACGGCCTCGGTTTCGGCGCAGTCCCGAGCACCGGTACCGGCCTGGGCTTGCAAAATATTCGCGAACGCTTGAAACTGTTATACCAAGACCGCGCGCAAATGATCATCACGCCGAATCAACCGAGCGGTGTGTGCGTGACCATAGAAATTCCTTACGAACCAGCCAAGTGAGCCAGACCATGCCGACTGCCATTATTGCCGACGATGAAAGACTGATGCGCGAGCAATTACGGACGCGCTTAGCACAAGTGTGGCCGGAACTTCAGATCGTCGCCGAATCCAAAAACGGCGAGGAAGCGATTACCCAAGTCGAACAATGGCAGCCCGACCTGATCTTCCTCGACATCCGCATGCCGGTGAAAACCGGCCTCGAAGCGGCACAAGCCATCGGCAACCGCGCCCACATCGTCTTCATCACCGCCTACGACCAGTATGCGATTGAAGCCTTCGACCACGGCGCGGTCGATTACGTACTGAAACCGGCCGACCTCGAACGCTTGGGAAAAACCGTCGAACGTCTCAAAATGCGTCTGCAAGAACGCGCGCAACCGGCCGACATGAGTCAATTACTGAGCCGCTTGGCGCAACAAATCGGCTTGGCAGCACCGCTGCAGCACCTGCAATGGATACAAGCCTCAATCGGCCAAGAACTGCGCCTCATTGCGGTGGAAGAAATCCTGTTCTTTCAATCGGATGAAAAGTATACACGGGTGCAGACGGCCAACTACGAAGCGCTGATCCGCAAACCGGTGCGCGAACTGAGCGAAGAACTCGATCCGGCGCTGTTCTGGCAAATTCACCGCTCGACCTTGGTGAATGCCAAAGCGATTGCCGGTGTGGTGCGCGATCTGCGCGGTCGGCACCTGGTGCAAATCAAGGGTTCCACTGAAAAACTCGAAGTATCACGCAGCTACGTTCATCTGTTCAAGCAGATGTAAGCCATGAGTAGGCAAAAAAATCTGACTAGGGTTTGAAACCCCGGCCTTCAGAGGCTGTCGCAAAAGGGTTTTCAGTCGGTATCATTACTCTAACGGCAGACATGTCACTCCCCGTGCTCTCGCCTCGTCATTCCTGCGTAGGCAGGAATCGAGTGGCACCTTAGTGCCTTCAGGGTGGGAGGGTCGATCAAGGGCACTTTTTTTTCTGTTCAATCAACACGTCATGCTGCGCCTGAGCAGCACAGATATCACAGATATAAAGGGCGCGTACGCGCCACTGGGTTGCCGCCTGCGCGACAATGAGGAATTGGGCGAATGGGTGGGCGCGCAATCGACCTGACTTGTGGGTAATGATCAGGCTTTTGCGACAGCCTCTTTTGGCCGGTGAGCGACGAAGGAGCGACCCGATGGGAGGGATGCCAACCCCTTCCAGAGTCTTTTCCATCGTCGCTTGCGACGATCCATTTAGTTGTTCGACTGACTTACAAAATCTGCTTACCGATCCACCAAGCGATGGCGGCAACAAATGCCGCTGCCGGTATCGTCAAAATCCAAGCCCAAACAATATTACCAGCCACCCCCCAGCGCACGGCTGACATTTTTTGCGCCGAACCGACGCCGACGATGGCACCGGTAATGGTATGCGTGGTCGACACCGGTACACCGAGCGCCGTCGCCAAAAACAGTGTGATGGCACCACCGGTTTCGGCACAGAAGCCGCCTACCGGTTTGAGCTTAGTGATCTTTTGCCCCATGGTTTTGACGATGCGCCAACCACCGAACAAGGTTCCGAAGCCGATCGCCGAATAGCATGACAAAATCACCCACCAAGGCGGCATGCTATCCTGCGCACTCGAATAGCCTCCGGCGATCAGCAGCATCCAGATTATCCCCATGGTTTTCTGTGCATCATTACCACCATGCCCGAGGCTGTACATCGAAGCCGATACCAGTTGCAAGCGCCGGAACCACTTATCCACCTTGGCCGGCGTCGAGCGCACGAACAGCCAAGACACAATCAGCATCATCAGCGAACCCAACAGATACCCAAGCAAGGGCGAGAGCACGATGAAACTGATAGTCCACATCAAGCCGGAAGAAATCAAGGCACCGGTACCAGCTTTGGCAACCGCGGCACCGACCAAACCACCGATCAAAGCATGCGAAGAGGAAGAAGGAATACCGAAGTACCAGGTCACTAAATTCCAGAATACAGCACCGACGAGCGCGCCGAAAATCACATAGTGATCGATGATAGCCGGATCAATGGTACCTTTGCCGATGGTGGAGGCGACTTTAAGCTGAAAAAAGAAAATGGCGATGATATTAAACACAGCCGCCATGGCTACTGCCGTCTGCGGTTTGAGAACGCCGGTCGAGACGACGGTGGCGATGGCATTGGCGGCATCATGAAAGCCGTTCATAAAATCAAACAGCAAGGCCAGCACCACCAGCGCGGCGACGACGTAAATGCTGATTTGTATGGTATGCATGAAATGCTCTCTACTATTTATACTGTTACCGCCGACCCGATAAACGGCGTAGCGGCAAACACATTGATCATTCGCTGGCTAGGTGGAGCACCGCTCGCCTGCGAGGCACGGCCTAATCAGGCGTTTTCGACGATGATGCCTTCGATAATGTTGGCGACATCTTCACAACGATCGGTCACAGTTTCGAGAATTTCATAAATCGCTTTTAACTTGATCAGATTGCGCACGTCCGGTTCATCACGGAATAATTTCGACATCGCCGCACGCATGACATGATCGGCATCCGATTCAAGACGGTCGATTTCTTCGCAGATCGTCAGAATTTCGCGCGAATTATCCATATTATGCAGCAAGCCGACTGCAGACTTCACCTTCTCCGCACACGCCAGGCACAACTCGGCCAAACGCTTGGCTTCCGGGGTGATCTCACGGATATCGTAGAGCGAGATAGTTTGCGCCGCATCTTCGAGCAAATCGAGAATGTCATCCATGCGCGTGATGAGTTGATGAATGTCATCGCGATCAAGCGGCGTGATGAATGTTTTATGCAACAATTCAATCGTTTGATAGGTTACGGTATCGGCCTGCTTTTCCAGACTTTCAATCGCGTGAACCCGAATTTCGAGATCATCAAAATTCGTCATCAAGGCCAGCATTTCTTTCGAACCTTTGACGCAGAGCTCTGCATGTTGGTTAAAGAGTTCAAAGAATTTGCCTTCGGTAGGCATGAAGCGTCCAAACATTTTTTTCTCACTGAAAATAAAAATCTAATTGACCCATCCCCGTCGTACTGAGTATGAGTAGGTGGCCGTGGCCACCCAGAACTGCTGCTTATTTGTACGGCCTATTTCTACTATTTATTCGTTATCACCATACACCGACAGCGAACCGACGTAATTATCAAATTTCGTGTATTCACCGAGGAAGGTCAAACGCACACTGCCGATCGGTCCGTTACGCTGCTTACCGATGATAATTTCGGCCGTGCCTTTGTCGGGCGAATCAGGGTTGTACACCTGATCACGGTAAATAAACATGATCACGTCGGCATCTTGCTCAATCGCGCCCGATTCACGCAAATCCGACATCACCGGACGCTTATTCGGACGCTGCTCGAGCGAACGGTTAAGCTGCGACAAGGCAATCACCGGGCAATTCAATTCTTTCGCCAAGCCCTTCAAGTTACGGGAAATTTCTGAAATTTCGGTGGCACGGTTTTCACCGGCAGAATTGGCCGACATCAATTGCAAGTAATCGACAATGATCAAACCAAGCTTGCCGCACTGACGCGCCAAGCGGCGTGAACGGGCGCGCAACTCGATCGAGCTCAAGGCCGGTGTTTCATCGATATACAACTGGGCATCGTTCATTTTTTGTATCGCATGGGTCAGACGCGGCCAATCTTCATCGCTGAGCTTGCCTACCCGCAAACGACTCTGATCGAGCCGACCAACCGAACCGAGCATACGCATGGCCAACTGCGCCCCGCCCATTTCCATCGAAAACACGGCAACCGGCAAGCCGCTCTCGATCGCGACATGTTCACCGATATTGAGCGAAAACGCGGTCTTACCCATAGATGGTCGACCGGCAACAATAACGAGATCGCCTGGCTGCAAGCCTGAGGTCATTTTATCCAAATCGGCAAAGCCGGTTGGCACCCCAGTGATATCGTTTTGATTATCGCGGTTATACAATTCATCAATCCGTTCGACCACCTGCGTGAGCAGCGGTTGAATCGCTTGAAAGCCTTGGGCACCACGCGAACCTTCTTCGGCAATCGCAAAAATTTTTGATTCGGCTTCATCGAGCATTTGCTTGACTTCTTTGCCTTGCGGATTGAATGCATTGCCGGCGATTTCATCGGAAACCGTGATGAGCTTACGTAAAATTCCGCGATCACGCACGATTTCAGCGTAACGGCGGATATTTGCGGCTGAGGGCGTATTTTGCGCCAATGCATTAAGGTAACTGAGCCCGCCAACATCATCGGCTTTGCCCACGCTGCTGAGCGCCTCAAAGACTGTGATCACGTCAGCTGGACGAGAAGAATTGATGAGCTTGATCATGCATTGAAAAATAATGCGGTGATCATAGCGATAGAAATCTTCCTCTCTGATGAAGTCAGCAATACGATCCCAAGCAGCATTATCAAGTAACAGGCCGCCAAGAACAGATTGCTCTGCTTCTATGGAGTGAGGAGGGACGCGAATAGCGTCAAGTTGCGGATCAGAAGCGGCTTTCATGGCGCGCATTATACCTGCTAAATCATGTTACAAAACGATTACATACGAGGAGAACGCTGAGAGTTTATTTTAAACAACAATGCAAACAGGCATCGAAATGGTATAAATAATTTCTAGCGCACATGAAAAAAGCCGGGTCATCCCCGGCTTTTTTTGTTACTTCACTTTACAGCAATTATGCGTGCTCGCCAACTACTGTTACGGTGATGTTCACAACGACGTCTGTGTGCAATGCAACAGCTACCGCGTGATCGCCCGTTGTTTTCAACGGACCTTGTGGCAAACGCACTTGCGATTTTTCAACTACGCAAGCTTGCTTAGCCAAGGCTTCAGCGATATCAGAGTTCGTGACAGAACCGAACAAACGGCCATCCACGCCAGCTTTTTGGGAAATCTGAACGGTAGAACCTTCCAGTTTTTCGCCTTGAGCTTGAGCTGCTGCCAATTTGATTGCTGCAGCTTTTTCGAGTTCAGCGCGCTTCGCTTCGAATTCGGCGATCGCTGCTGTTGTCGCACGGCGAGCCATGCGTTGTGGGATCAGGAAGTTACGTGCATAACCATCTTTAACACGAACTACATCACCGAGGTTGCCGAGAT
Source organism: Undibacterium sp. CCC3.4 (assembly GCF_034347425.1). Lineage (GTDB taxonomy): Bacteria > Pseudomonadota > Gammaproteobacteria > Burkholderiales > Burkholderiaceae_D > Undibacterium. Next base: position 3,076,172 of record NZ_CP133779.1, on the reverse strand, counting down.
TAACGACTTTATCCATCAGAATAACTTGCATATTTTTCTCCTATACCTTGCCGTCAATTACGCTGTGTGCAGATCAGTGTATGGCAACAACGCTAAGTAGCGTGCGCGCTTGATCGCCGTGTCAACTTGACGTTGGTACAAAGCTTTCGTACCAGTCAAACGTGCTGGCATGATTTTGCCGTTTTCTTGCACGAAATCTTTCAAGGTGTCGATATCTTTGTAATCAACTTTTTCTACATGTGCTGCTGTGAAGCGGCAGAATTTTTTGCGCTTGAACAAAGGGTTTTGTTGCTGACGCTTTTGCTTCAGTTTGCTTTTATCAAATTTTTTACCGAATGCCATTTTTGGCTCCTAATCTAGTAAATTGGTCCCGATTTCATTGATGTGAAACACGAGACTTTTGCTGTTGCGATTTTTGCGTGCTAAAAAACCAGTGAAAACCATCTCTACTTCCATCGGCAAGCTGGCGAACTGTGCTGAAATTTGCCCTGCGGCTTGCGCAGTCATTTCAAATTCGACCAATCTCTCGATGTTGGCTTCGACCTGCCGGGAACTGTGCATCAAAGTAGCAGATGCGATCGGTATACCGGCTGGGGTGTAGCGCAACGGCGATTTCTCTATGATGCGCGCAACAACTTGGAGGTGATTCACTCTTTTTTCAGACGACCTTCTTCAAATCAAACGAATTAAGCAGCCGGGGCTTCGACGCGCGAAGCTTTTGCTGCGTCTTCTTTCTGAACCGCTTTCATCATTGGCGATGGAGTGATTTCAGCTTTTTTCAGTTTGACTGTCAGGTGACGCAGAACCGCATCATTGAATTTGAATGCTGTTTCCAGCTCAAGCAATGTTTCTGCATCGCACTCAATGTTCATGCAAACATAGTGTGCTTTAGCCAATTTTTGTATCATGTAAGCCAATTGACGACGGCCCCAATCTTCAACGCGGTGAACCTGACCACCACGTGCAACAACGCTGGCTTTGTAACGTTCGATCATTGCAGGCACTTGCTCGCTCTGATCGGGATGTACGATAAATACGATTTCATAATGACGCATATATTCTCCTTGTGGACAATAAAATAGCCTGCCTCGGCGTCAAGACGAGTGCAGGAAGAGGAAAGCCAACAAGTGTAACCCAGTTTTTCATTTCATTCAATCACTTCCCTCACTTGTCGACTACGGAACAGAGATTGACGGCCGCTAAGGCAAACAAAGCAGAATTTCCTTGCACATAATGCGACACTGTATAAAAATACAGACTGTTCATATATACAGCGCAATTACGTGCGCCGCCACCTCATGCTTAAGCTGACCGCCCGCCAGGAACAAATCCTAAATCTGATCAAAGACGCGATCCACAATACCGGATTCCCCCCGACCCGCGCCGAAATCGCCAATGAGCTCGGGTTTCGCTCGACCAATGCCGCCGAAGAGCATTTGCAAGCACTGGCACGCAAAGGTGTGATCGAAATCGCCGCCGGCACCTCGCGCGGCATTCGCCTGCTTGAATCAGCCTTGTCCAGCCACATTACCGGCGCACACTTCGCCGTGCCGGCGGCGCTGCTGCAGCTCAGCGTACCCCTGGTCGGGCGCGTCGCCGCCGGCTCACCGATACTCGCCAGCGAGCACATCGAAGCCAGCTATCAACTCGATCCGGCCTTATTCTCTGCCAAGCCCGATTTTTTACTCAAGGTACGCGGCATGTCGATGCGCGACGCCGGCATCCTCGACGGCGATCTGCTGGCAGTTAAAAAATCAGATCAAGCGCGCAATGGCCAGATCATCGTCGCCCGCCTCGGTGATGATGTTACCGTCAAACGTTACAAAAAGACCGGTAATTGCATAGAATTGATCCCGGAAAACCCCGATTATTCGACCATCCGCATCGATGACCAGGAACAGGATTTTTCGCTCGAAGGCTTGGCCGTCGGCCTGATGCGCAATTGGGTGTGATCTGCAGCTGATCGGTACGCCGTTTGGTGCCAAAAAAAATGCCCGCGCAGTACACTGCGCGGGCATTTTTTATTCAAGTAAGGCTCAGTGCTTGACCACGGTGAGATCAACCACCGGCTCAACCACTGCAGCTGCAGCGGCAACAGCCACCGCCGCCACCAGTTCAGGCTCGGGCAATTCCTGCGGCATACGCTCGAGTGCGATTTCCAACACCTTATCAATCCAGCGCACCGGAATGATTTCGAGTTTGTTTTTCACATTATCGGGAATCTCGGTCAAGTCCTTGGCATTTTCTTCTGGTATCAAGACGGTTTTGATGCCGCCGCGATGTGCCGCCAGTAACTTCTCTTTCAAGCCACCAATCGGTAAAACCTCACCACGCAAAGTGATTTCACCCGTCATGGCGACATCGGCCCGTACCGGAATACCGGTAAACACCGAGACCAAGGCAGTGGTCATCGCAATACCGGCCGAGGGACCATCTTTCGGCGTCGCGCCTTCAGGAACGTGAATGTGAATATCGCTTTTCTCAAACACATCCGCCTTGATGCCGAGGCGCTTGGCGCGGCTACGCACGACCGTGCGCGCAGCTTCAATCGACTCTTTCATAACATCCCCGAGGGTGCCGGTGCGTATCACGCCACCCTTACCCGGCATGGCCACGGCTTCTATCGTCAGCAAATCGCCGCCGACTTCAGTCCAAGCCAAACCAACCACTTGACCAACTTGATTGTCCTTGACCGCTACGCCGAAGTCATAGCGACGCACGCCCAAGTACTTGTCGAGATTCTTAGAATTGATCGTGGCTTTCTTTTCGGTCTTCTTGAGCAGCAACATCTTGACGACCTTACGGCAAATCTTGGAAATTTCTCGTTCCAAGGCGCGCACACCGGCTTCACGCGTGTAATACCGAATGATGTCGCGAATCGCGCTTTCCGCAATGCTGATCTCCGCTTCTTTCAAACCATTGTTTTTGATTTGTTTTTGCAGTAAATAACGTTGTGCAATGCTGGTCTTTTCATCTTCCGTGTAGCCGGACAAACGAATCACTTCCATCCGATCGAGCAGCGCCGGCGGGATATTGTAAGAATTCGAGGTTGCCACAAACATGACATCAGAGAGATCGAAATCGACTTCGATGTAATGATCGGAAAATGTATGATTCTGTTCAGGATCGAGCACTTCCAACAGCGCCGATGAAGGATCACCACGGAAATCGGCGCCCATCTTATCGACTTCATCGAGCAAGAACAATGGATTACGCACACCGACCTTCGCCAGGCTTTGCAAAATCTTGCCTGGCATGGAGCCGATGTAAGTGCGCCGATGACCGCGAATTTCCGCTTCATCACGCACCCCACCCAAGGCCATGCGCACGAACTTACGATTGGTCGCGCGGGCGATCGATTGCCCCAGCGAAGTCTTACCGACGCCAGGAGGCCCCACCAAGCACAATATCGGTGCTTTGAGTTTGTCTACGCGTTGTTGGACTGCGAGATACTCAAGAATGCGCTCTTTGACCTTATCGAGGCCGTAATGCTCATCCTCGAGCACTTTCTCGGCATTGGTCAGATCATTATTAACCTTGGATTTCTTTTTCCATGGCAAGGCGACGATGGTATCGATGTAATTGCGCACCACCGTGGCTTCGGCCGACATCGGCGACATCATCTTGAGTTTCTTCAACTCGTTCATGGCTTTGTCGCGCGCTTCTTTCGGCATTTTGGCGGCAACGATTTTCTTTTCGAGTTCATCGATATCGGCACCGTCTTCGCCTTCGCCCAACTCTTTCTGTATCGCTTTGACTTGCTCGTTGAGGTAATACTCGCGCTGCGATTTTTCCATCTGGCGCTTGACGCGACCACGGATGCGTTTTTCTACCTGCAGAATATCGAGTTCACCTTCCAATTGACCGAGCAAATGCTCGAGTCGCTTGGCGACGCTGAAAATCTCGAGGATCACTTGCTTTTGTTCTAACTTCAGCGGTAAATGTGCAGCAATGGTATCGGCCAAGCGGCCGGCATCATCGATACCGGACAAGGAAGCGAGAATTTCCGGTGGAATTTTTTTATTCAGTTTGACGTACTGATCAAATTGCTGAACGATGGCGCGACGCATCGCCTCGACTTCCGAATCATCTTCTTCTTCGGCAGCCACAGGGCTCAGTTCGGCCCAAAAATGCGATTCTGTGTCGTGAATCTTGTGAATACGTGCGCGTTGCGCACCTTCGACCAACACTTTAACGGTGCCGTCGGGTAATTTAAGCATCTGCAAAATATTGGCTACGCAGCCAATTTCGTAGATATCATCGGCAGAAGGCTCATCTTTTGCAGCCGCTTTCTGGGCCGCGAGCATGATGCTCTTTCCTTGTTCCATCGCGGCTTCAAGCGCCTTGATTGACTTCGGTCGCCCCACAAACAGGGGGATGACCATATGCGGAAATACAACCACATCCCGCAATGGCAGCAAGGGCAGTTGGATTTGCTCGGTAATCAGAGTAGTTGTCATGGCGCACCTTTCAAAAATACTAGTTGTTAATGTTGGCGCACAAGGCCAAAACACAAGCCCAGAGTTAAAAAAAAACCATAAAAAAAGCTGCGCAGAGCGCAGCTCGGGCTACGCAGCTTTACTGGAAGCCAGACGCATGGTCTGAGTTCATTCTACTGCGATTCAAAAAAACGCGTTGGCTCGGCACGTAAAAAAAGGGAATTTCTTCCCTTTTTTCTATCAATCACAGCAAATGCTGTTCAGGCACCAGCAACTTTCGCTTTTTCGTGGTAAATCAACAAAGGCTTGGCACCATTGGTAATGGTTCCCTCGTCGATCACGACCTTCTCAACGTTTTGATGACTCGGCAAGTCATACATGACGTCGAGCAAAGCGTGCTCAAGGATAGAACGCAAACCGCGTGCGCCGGTTTTGCGGGCAATGGCTTTTTTGGCAATCGCTTGCAGTGCCGCCGGACGTATCTCGAGTTCCGTGCCCTCCATTTCCAGCAATTTACCGTATTGCTTGATCAAGGCATTTTTTGGCTCAACCAAAATTTGAATCAAAGCCGCTTCATCGAGTTCACTCAAAGTAGCAATCACCGGCAAACGGCCGACCAATTCCGGAATCAGACCGAATTTAATCAAATCTTGCGGCTCAGCATCAAGCATGACTTGGCTGGCACTTCTTTCAGTCTGACTCTTGACACTGGCCGAGAAACCGATGCCGCTGCGCTCAGAACGATCGGAAATGATTTTAGCCAAACCATCGAAGGCACCGCCACAGATGAACATGATGTTGGTGGTGTCGATCTGAATGAAATCCTGATTAGGATGCTTGCGGCCACCCTGTGGTGGCACCGATGCCATGGTGCCCTCTACCAGTTTCAGCAAGGCTTGCTGCACACCCTCACCGGAAACATCGCGGGTAATCGAAGGATTATCCGATTTGCGTGAGATTTTGTCGATTTCATCGATGTAGACAATACCTTTTTGGGCGCGCTCTACTTCGTAATTACAATTTTGCAGCAATTTTTGGATAATGTTTTCTACGTCTTCGCCAACATAGCCGGCTTCGGTCAAGGTGGTCGCATCGGCGATCACGAACGGGACATTGAGCATACGGGCCAAGGTTTGCGCCAACAATGTTTTCCCGGAACCGGTAGGGCCGACCAACAAGATATTACTCTTGGCCAATTCAACATCGTCTTTTTTACCCAAATGCTTGAGGCGTTTGTAGTGGTTGTAGACTGCCACAGCCAAGATACGCTTGGCATTAACTTGCCCGATCACATATTGATCAAGCAACTCGGTGATTTCCTGCGGCGTTGGCAATTCGGTTCTGGCGCTGGCGATATTATCGATATCGGCGACTTCATCACGAATGATGTCATTGCATAAATCTATGCATTCATCACAAATGAAGACTGACGGCCCTGCAATGAGTTTTTTAACCTCATGTTGACTCTTACCGCAAAACGAGCAATAGAGCAGCTTTTCACCACTGGAGGATTTTTTATCGGGCATGATACGAGTATAGAAACAAAGTTAATGAGGGGGAACGCTGATCTGTCATTTTCAACATTTGCGGTGCTTGCTTGCATAGCAATAAGATGCATCTTACCCGCAAAAACCGTTTACGTCATTGCTACCGGTATTGATGCAGGTGAATTGGCAAACCGATTCAATGAAAAAACGCCCGACCTTTTGGGTAACGGGCGTTCATTTGAACTCAAGCAATCACACGCGGTGCGTGAGAACTTTATCGATCAAACCATACTCAGCTGCCGTATCGGCCGACATGAAATTATCACGATCGGTGTCTTTGGCAATCTGATCGAGGCTACGACCGGTTTTTTCAGCAAGTATACCGTTGAGGCGCTCGCGCAGATACAAAATTTCACGCGCTTGAATTTCAATGTCCGACGCCTGCCCTTGGGCACCACCCAAAGGCTGATGAATCATGATGCGCGAGTTCGGCAAAGAAAAACGCTTACCCTTAGCACCAGCGGCGAGCAAAAACGCACCCATCGAGGCAGCCAAGCCAGTACACAGCGTGGATACATCAGGCTTAATGAATTGCATGGTATCGTAAATCGCCATCCCTGCCGAAACCGAACCGCCGGGGGAATTGATATATAAAGATATATCTTTTTCCGGATTTTCACTCTCGAGGAACAGCAACTGCGCCACGACCAGGTTGGCGGTCTGGTCGTTGACCGGACCGACCAAAAAAATCACACGTTCTTTGAGCAGACGCGAATAGATGTCGTAAGAACGCTCGCCACGCCCGCTCTGTTCGACCACCATAGGCACCATGCCCAGCATATTTGTATCCAACGCCGAATTGCGGATGATGCCTGTCATGTGATTTCCTTTTTTTAAACTTAAGCTTGAGCGTTGTTACCCATGAGCTCGTCGAACGGTACAGCTTTATCTGCTACCTTCGCTTTGCCAAGCACATAGTTGACGACGTTTTCTTCTAATACAAGGGCTTCGACTTCAGCCAAGCGGTTACGATCGCTGAAATAATATTTGACGACCTGTTGTGGGTCTTCATAACTTTGCGCGAAATCTTCTACCTGGGCTTTGATTTGCTCCGAAGTTGCTTGCAAGCCATTGGCTTTCACTAATTCAGCCAAGATCAAACCGAGGCGAACACGACGCTCTGCTTGCGCTGCAAACATTTCCAGCGGGAATGGCACGTCCGTGACATTCATGCCGCGCTGGGCCATGTCTTGACGGGTCATTTCAGCCAAACGTTCGCCATCTTGTGCAACCAAGGCTTTCGGCACGTCGAATGCAACAGCTTTCACCAAGGCATCCATGACGCTTTCTTTAGTCTTGGCTTTGACACGGCCTTTGACTTCGCGCTCGAGGTTTTCTTTGATGTCAGTACGCATCTTCACCAAATCGCCATCTTCCACACCAAGCGTCTTCGCAAATTCTGCATCAACGGCTGGCAAGTGCGCCCATTCCAGTTTCGTCAGGGTAATAGTGAACTCGGCAGTTTTGCCGGCCACATCTTTACCGTGGTAGTCGGCTGGGAAAGCCAGTTCGAATACTTTCGATTCGCCCGCTTTCAAGCCCAAGGCGGCAGCTTCGAACTCAGGCAACATGCGGCCTTCACCCAAAACAAAGGCGTAGCCTTCAGCTTTACCGCCGGCAAATTCGACGCCGTCGATTTTACCGACGAAGTCAACCGTAGTGCGATCGCCGTTTTGTGCCGTCGGCTCGCCGCCATCACCATGTTCACCGGCTTCGCCTTTGACGTGGAAATGCACGCGCTGCTTGCGCAGGATGTCGATGGTTTTATCAATTTCAACATCGGTAACATCGGACTTAACTTGCTCAACTTCAGCAGTCGACAAATCACCGACGATCACTTCCGGATACACTTCAAATGTTGCAGTGAAACCCAGTACGCCTTCGACCGCAGCTTCGGCAGCGACCGGCTCGATGTTAGGATAGCCGGCTACGCGCAAACCGCTGTCGCCTATGGCTGCGGCGAATGCTTGACCGACTTTATCGTTCAAGACTTCGCTCTCGACTTGATAGCCATGCTGAGCAGCAACCATCTTCATCGGTACTTTACCTGGACGGAAACCAGGTGCTTTGGCGGAACGTGCACGCACTTTTAAACGTTTTTCAACTTCCGATTGCACATCAGCGACCGGAAAAGAAATCGTCAGGCGGCGTTCCAAATTATCTAAAGTTTCGACTGCAGTTGCCATGAAAATCGTCCAAATAGTAAAAATTCTGTGGTGCGAGGAGGGGGACTCGAACCCCCACACCATTACTGGCGTCAGGACCTAAACCTGGTGCGTCTACCAATTTCGCCATCCTCGCGGGATGAGTGCACAGCTGCGTGCCGGCAACACCGGCAGCACTTACACAAAAACAAAGGGCGACCCGAACAGCAATCGTCGCCCAATCTCATGCAAGTAGCATTACAACTCTAGCCCGATATTCTACTGGATTTTGTAGCGGCGTGTCTTATTTTTTTATTGCCTTAAAAAAAAGCCTGGCGTCAACTCTACGCTGCGCCGCACAAGGCGGCGCCGCGCCTTTCAGACTGGCTGACGAACCCGAAACCAGGTCGCATACAAGGCCGGCAGAAACAGCAAAGTCAAGCCGGTCGCAATGATCAAGCCACCCATGATGGCCACCGCCATCGGCCCCCAAAATACCGAACGCGATAAGGGAATCATGGCCAACACCGCAGCGGCAGCGGTCAGGATAATCGGCCGGAAGCGTCGTACTGCCGCTTCGATCACCGCCGTCCACGCTGCCGTCCCCTCGGCAATATCATGCTCGATCTGATCGATCAATATCACCGAGTTACGTATGATCATACCGAACAGCGCAATTACCCCTAGCTGAGCAACAAAGCCGAATGGTCGACCGAGCAGCAACAGCGCCATGGCGGCACCGGCCACGCCCAGCGGGCCAGTTAAAAACACCAACAGCGCACGCGAGAAACTATGCAGTTGCAGCATCAAGAGGGTAAAGATAATGAACACCACCAGCGGCACATTGGCAGCGATGGAATCTTGTGCCTTACCACTGTCGGCAGCCGCACCGGCCAGCGCGACTTTATAACCAGGCGGCAAGCTTGCGATGATGCTTTGCAAGGCCGGTAAAATCTGCGCCGACACGGTCGGCCCTTGAATGCCATCCACCACATCTGATTGCACCGTCACCGCCCATTCGCGCCCTTCACGCCAGACTACACCGGGTTCCCAAACCAGTGCAATCGTGGCCAATTGCGACAGAGGTAGCGACTTGCCGCTGCTGGTAGGCATATTGGCATTACCAAGCGCTTCTATGGTTGAGCGTTCGTCAAGTGGCTGCCGCACGACCATATCGATCAGCTTGTTGCCATCACGGAATTTCCCTACCGAGCTACCGCTCAGTATCGTGTTTGCCGCGCGCATGACCATTTGCGAGGTAACACCGACAGCACGTAATTTATCCTGATCGAGATCGATACGTACCACTTTAATGGCTTCGTTCCAGTTATCATTCACGCCCAAGGTATTGGCGTTCTGGCGCATGACTTGCTTGACTTGGTCGGCAATTTTTCGCACTTGCTCAACTTCCAAACCGGTCACACGGAATTGCACCGGATACGGCACCGGCGGTCCATTCGGTAGTAATTTGACGCGCCCACGCACTTCCGGAAAATCGACTTTGAAGATGTGGGCAATTTTTAAACGCAAGCTTTCACGCGCCTTCAAATTTTTCGCCAGCACGACGATTTGCGTCACATTGGTTTGCGGCAAAATCTGATCGAGCGGCAAATAAAAGCGCGGACTGCCATTACCGACGTAACTGGTGACGCTGGCCACGCCCTCTTGGTTTTTAATGAAGGCTTCGAATTTCTTGGTTTGCGCCTCGGTAGCGCGGAAAGAAGAGCCTTCCGGCAACCACATTTCAACCATCAACTCTGGCCGACTCGAGTCAGGGAAGAATTGTTGCTCGATGAATTTGAAGCCAAAAATACCGAGACCGAAGATCGCCAACGTGATCACGATGGTCGTTTTGCGCCAAGTGACACACCAGGTGACGGCGCGCCGGAAAGCACTGTAAAAAGGGGTATCGAATAGCTCTTGCTGACCATGCTCACCCACATGCGGCTTCACCTTCAGCAGCAGAAAGCCGAGATAAGGCGTAAATAAAACCGCCGCAAACCAAGAAATCAACAAGGCCAGAGCATTGACCGAAAACATGGAAAACGTGTATTCGCCGGCCGCCGACTTGGCTAAACCGATCGGCAAAAATCCGGCAGCGGTAATCAAGGTACCGGTCAGCATGGGCATGGCGGTAGAGCTATAGGCAAAGGTGGCGGCATCGAAACGCGAAAAGCCCTCTTCCATCTTGCGCACCATCATTTCCACGGCGATGATGGCATCATCGACCAACAAGCCCAGCGCAATGATCAAGGCACCGAGCGAAATCTTATGCAAGTCGATGTCAAGCACATGCATGAACAAAAAGGTGATCGCCAACACCAGCGGTATCGTCAAGCCGACCACCAAACCAGGCCAGATATCGAGCCGAAATGGCTTGGTGTGCAAGCCGAGTGCGAGAAAGCTGACTGCCAGCACGATGATCACCGCTTCAATCAAGGTGTGAACGAATTCCCCCACCGAGGCCTGCACCGCATCAGGCTGATTACTGACTTGCTCGAGCTGTATTCCGACCGGCAATTTGGCCTTGATCTGCGCGACCGTCGCCTGTAAATGCGTACCCAGTGCGACAATATTGCCGCCCTTCTCCATCGAAATACCTAAGCCCAGCACGTCCTTACCATTGAAGCGCATGGTGTCGTGCGGCGGATCTTGGTATTGTCGTTTGACGGTGGCAAAATCGCCGAGACGGAAGGTGGTGCCATTCGCGCGCAACTGCAAATTTTCCAAATCTTTGGCCTGCATCAAGGCACCCGACACCCGCACCTGCAGATCATCGGCCGCCGTCGTCAAGATACCTGTGCCTTCGACACCATTTTGCGCACTGATTTGTGTGACGATTGCATCAAAAGAAATACCGAGTTGAGAAAATTTCTTCTGAGAAAATTCAATTTGAATTTTTTCATCTTGAACACCGAATAATTCGACTTTTGCCACGCCAGGGATGCGTAAAAATTGCTGCCGCACGAAGTCACCGTACTCACGTACTTGCTCGTAGCTGAAGCCATCGCCGGACAGGGCAAAAATAGAACCATAGGTATCGCCGAATTCATCATTGAACATCGGTCCGATCACGCCTGGCGGCAGGGTATCCTTGATATCGCTCATCTTTTTACGCACTTGGTACCAAGCTTGCTGCACCTCTTTCGGCGGCGTCGATTCACGCAATTCCAGCGTAATCAAGGTTTCACCGGGCTTGGAATAGCTGCGAATACGGTCGATATACGGGGTTTCCTGCAATTTCTTTTCCAACTTATCCGTCACCTGATCGGCCATCTGCAAAGCCGTGGCACCGGGCCAGACCGCTTTGACCACCATGGCGCGAAAAGTGAACGGCGGATCTTCATCTTGGCCCAGTTTGCCGAAACTGAAAATACCGCCCAACAGCAGTGCTACCATCAAATAACGCGTCAGCGCGATATGCTCCAGCGCCCAGCGCGATAGATTAAAGCCTCCGGAAGCGCCACTCATCGCGCCGCTCCCGCTGGTGCTGCCGCAGCCGGCGCACCAAGCAGCGTTACCCGTTGCTCCGGCTTTAAGAAATGCACACCAGCCGTGACCACGGTTTGACCATCAGCAAGCCCACCAGCGACCAAGGCCTCCTCACCTTGCGCACCGAGCACGCGCACTGGCGTCAGCTTGACTATGCCATCGCGCACCACCCACACCGCGTCGCTACCCTTTTCTTGCAGCAAGGCTGTCATCGGCACATGCATCACTTGATCAGGCGTAACGAGAGCGAAACGTACCGTCGCCGTCATACCGAGGCGCACATTGGCCGCTTCGGTCGGTAGCACCACCTTGGCACTGTAAGTACGGGTAACCGGGTCGGCAATCGGAGATAGTTCGCGCAAGCGCCCCGCCACCGTCTTGCCCGGCTCAGCCCACAGACTGACGCGAATATCATTCATTTTCGCAATGCCATTGATTTTATTTTCCGGCACACCAACCACCACTTCCATTTCACCCTTCTGAGCTACCCGGATAACGGGCGTGCCAGCCGCCACCACTTGACCGACTTCGGCATCGATGCTCGTCACCACACCATCGGCATCAGCCACCAGACTGGCGTAGCCGGTTTGATTACTTTGACTGGAATGGGCAGCCAGCGCCTGCTCATAAGCCGACTGTGCCGATTGCCAAGCAACTTGCTTGGCATCGAGCACGGCGGCGGCAACGAAATTTTTGCTACGCAATTCTTGGTAACGATGCAACTCTGCGCGCGCCAGTTCACGATTACTATCAGCTGCCGCCAGCGCGGCCTTGGCTTGCGTCTGTGCCAGCGCCAAATCTTGCGGATCGAGTTGCATCAAGACTTGACCACGGCGCACCAAGCTACCCAACTCGACTTGGCGGTGGATAATCTTGCCAGCCACCCGAAAACCTAGCCGCGACTCTATGCGCGCGCGCACTTCACCGGACAACTCCAGTGCTGCCACGGCACTGGCCGCATGCACGGTCACGGCACGGACCGGACGAATATCTTCGTCTTTTTCGACTGGCTTGGAACAGGCCGACAAGAGGGTCAGTGTGGCAAACGCCAGACTGACCCCTCGCACAGCGGCGCGACCACGCGGTAAATGAGGTAGGCGCGGGGATGGCGCGGCGGTGGATGCAACAATGCTCACTGGGGTTTTCCTTTACTATCTGGCGGTTCAGACTGAAACGCCGAAAAGTAGGCGCAGCAGCAATCTTAAATATAAATGACTCAACGGTTAGTTATTATAATTAAGGCCTTTGCTTTTGCCAATGACTTTTCGGTCATTAAATAATTTCCCCTTATGCCGACAGAACACTACGAAAATTTCCCAGTTGCGTCGATGCTGTTACCGCCGCATTTACGGCCGGCCGTACAAACCATCTACGCCTTCGCCCGCAGCGCCGATGATTTCGCCGACGAGGGCGATGCCAGCCCAGCCGAGCGCCTGCAGGCTTTGCAACAGTACGAACAAGAACTCGATGGCATCGCTGCCGGGCAGGTTTCAAGCCAGCCCTTATTTCAGGCACTGGCCGCCGTGATGACTGAATATCAGTTGCCAGTGTCAGCATTGCGCGATTTATTAAATGCCTTCAAGCAAGATGTTACCACCACGCGCTATAGCGATTACGCCAGCTTGCTCGATTATTGCCGCCGCTCGGCCAATCCGGTCGGTTGCCTGATGCTGCATTTGTATGGTGCCGCCAACCCAAAAAATCTGCTCGATTCCGATGCAATCTGCAGCGCCTTGCAATTAATTAATTTTTGGCAAGACGTGGCGATCGATATCAAAAAACAGCGCATCTACATTCCCCTCGAAGACTTGCAGCACTTCGGGCTGGACGAGCGCGCCTGCAGCGGCCCCGCCAAAGACCCGGCCTGGCAAGCCTTGATGTTGTTTCAAACGCGCCGCGCTCATGCACTGATGCTGTCCGGCAGTGGTCTGGCGAAACGCTTGCCGGGACGGATAGGTTGGGAATTACGCTTGGTGGTGCAAGGCGGCTTACGCATCATTGAAAAAATCGAGGCGGTCAATGGCGATGTATTCCAGCGCCGCCCGAAAATCGTCGCCAGTGATTGGCCGCTACTGCTGTGGCGCGCACTGAAAATGTAAATTTCAGCAAGGAAGCGCGGATGAATCGGCGCAATTTGGCGCATAATGGCGGAAAAGCCACTTTACCGTGGCGCGTATGCTTTATCCCTAGTTTTTCCACTGCCCGAGCGTGAGTTGATGATGCAAAACCAAACTTGTATAAAGCCTTTGTTTTTCCTACTATGCATGCTCTCGCTCAATGGTTGTACGGTTCTGGCGATTGCCGATGTAGCGGTAGCGACCACGGTCAAGGTTGGCGGCGCGGTGGTCGGCACGGCCGTCGATGTTACCAAAGCCGGAGTCGGTGCCGTCACCGGCAGCGCTGCCAAATAAATCCGGCCAGCTCACCATAGCCAGAGCCAAGACATAGAAAACATCATGCCCACCGAACTCGAAATCGAGCAACATCGTCAGATTCAGGCCGCCGCCAAAGCAGTGCTGAGCCAATTAGCCAGTCTGATCACGGCCGAAGACAGTGAAAAAAGCATCGCCGACAAAGCCCATCGTTTGCTGCAAGATCAAGGCTACCCCGATACGTGGTACTACGCCTGCCCAGCTCTGGTATTGCTCGGCTCGCGCAGTTGCGTATCGATTTCGGGCCGCGACTATCAACCGCGCGAAGAACTGGTCGGCCGCTCCAACCTCGTCACCATCGACCTGAGCCCGACTCGCGACCGCTTCTGGGGTGATTGCGCACGCTCGTTTCCGATCGAGAATGGACGCGTCACGACGACGCCGCAATTACGCGAATTTCAAAACGGCTTGGGATTTTTAGAGCAAATGCACTTGCAGATGCTCAAACTGGTACGGCCACAAACCAGTTTCGCGCAATTGTTCGACTGGGCCAATATGCGCATTCGCGAAAATGGCTTCGTCAACCTCGATTACCGCAATAACGTCGGTCACAGCATTGCTAGCGAGCGCGACGCGCGCCAGTATATCGAATCGAACAACCATGCCCTGCTCGCAGACGTGCCGTTTTTCAGCTTTGAACCTTTTATTCGTCTCAAGGGTGGTAAATGGGGTTTCAAGCGCGAAGGTATTTTCTATTTCAATCAAGCGGGTAATTTGGAAGAACTCTAAGATAAAGAAAAGCCAGCGCGGATCACATCAGCGCCAGCGCTGGCCAAACAAAAACCGCTGCCAACCCCTCAGGGTGGCAGCGGTTTTTTTATTTAACGAGGTGATCAGATACAGTTGACCACGACATTCGCTGAAGCAGCCGGGTTACCAAGATTGGCAACACCGCTGGCATTTTGCACCGAGCAAGTTTGCCCGGTCGGCTGAGTCAGCACCGCTACTTTATATGGCATCCCTGTCAACAAAGACCAGTTGAAATTGTACACACCGATGGTGGTCAATGTAAGATTATCAACTCGTGCCGTCGAGGTATCGGTCAACACCAGGGTATTACCGGCAGTCAGGCCCGTCACCGTCACGGTCACTGGCGTCGCACTCACGCAAGCAACGGTCACGTTGGCTGCCGCAGCAGCATTGGCATTATTGGCCAAACCGGCACCATTGGCGACGGTACAGAATTTACCTGCAGGTGGGCGCGACACCGTGACATTGTAATTATCACCACTGACGACATAGGTTGGCAGCACAAACGTACCATTACTGGTCAGCGCGGAAGCACTGTCGACGTCGAGGTTGAGGCTCTGACTGGTGTTGGTGATATTATTATTGAGGTAGAGACTGTCACCATCCGGTAAACCGGTGATACTACCGACGATTTGCACATTCGGCACACAAGTAACGGCAACATTGGCCACGCCGGACGAACTGTTCATCGTGCCGCTGCCGTTGGCGACGCTACAATTGACCAAATTTGGCTGGGTTGCCACCGTGATGGCGTAGACGGCATTACTGGCTTCATTAAAGGAAAATGTGCCGTCAACCGTCAAACTTTGGTGGTAATTGCCTTCATTGCGCAGAACCAAGGAATTGGTACCGCTCGTGCCCAAGCCGGTGACGGTACCGCTGACGGTGGTGTACACAAAGCCGCCGCAGCCGACCAGAACGAGTCCGAGTCCGGCCAGAATTCCTGCAAGTTTTGATTTATTCAAGATGTTTGTCCAAATTAAGAGTTTTTTACTGCGAAAGCCGGGCTCTTTTTGCAGAGCGACCATATAATGCGCCAACCAAAGCACTATTATACGAGCTGGTGCGCGTCAGGTTAACAATTCTGCGTCGCAATTACATTACGATACGTCTATGCCTCCTACCTGCGTGATTTCATTTCACACAGTGATGAAGTTTGTTAGCATAGCGATTTATTTGGTTTTGTGCCAATTACTTATACGAAGACAATGTCCCCTGACGAATATTGCCAACAAAAAGCCGCCCAGAGCGGATCGAGCTTTTACTACAGCTTTCTGTTTTTGCCCGCCGAACGACGGCGCGCCATTACCGCACTCTACGCGTTTTGTCGCGAAGTCGATGATGTGGTCGACGAAAGCAGTGATGACATGGTCGCGCGTAGCAAACTGAACTGGTGGCGCAAAGAAATTCAAGCCATGCTGGCCGGCACACCCACCCATCCGGTTTGCTGCGCCTTGCTGCCTCATATGCGTCGCTTCGAACTCGATGGCGCGCATTTGCAAGCAATCATAGACGGCATGGAAATGGATCTGAACCAAACCCGCTACCTCGATTTCCAGGCTTTGCAAAAATATTGCTGGCATGTTGCGGGCGTGGTTGGCATCCTGTCGGCCAGTATTTTCGGCATCAGCAATCCGCAAACCCGCAGTTTCGCGGAAAAACTCGGACTGGCATTTCAGATGACGAATATCATCCGCGATGTCGGCGATGATGCGCGCAAAGGCAGGATTTACTTGCCGGTAAACGAATTGCAAGAATACAAAGTCACGGCAGCCGATATTCTCAACGCCAAGCACAGTCCCGAGTTTGTTGAATTGATGCAGTTTCAATATCAACGGGCCCAACGCTTGTATGATGAAGCCTTCGCCCTGCTGCCACCGGAAGACCGGCGCGCCCAGCGTACCGGCTTGATCATGGCGGCGATTTATCGCAGCTTGTTGGAAGAAATACGTAACGATGGCTTCCACGTTTTGAATCAGCGCATTTCCTTGACGCCAATACGCAAGCTTTGGTTGGCATGGAAAACTTACCTGCGTGCTTGAGGTGGGTGCGCGCGACATCGCCGTCATCGGTGCCGGCTGGGCTGGCTGTGCTGCAGCCATTGCTTTAAATCAAGCAGGTCACCGAGTCAGTCTGTTTGAAGCCACCCGCACGGCCGGCGGGCGAGCCCGTCGTGTCGAACTGCAAGGCATGGCGCTCGACAATGGTCAGCACTTATTGCTAGGCGCGTACCGCAACAGCTTGGCGATGCTGCGCCAGGTCGGCATCGATCCTGACCTGGCCTTGTTACGCCTGCCTTTACAAATGATCTACCCACCAGGCGAAGATGGCATGCATTTTCTTGCGCCACGCAGCACTTGGTGGCCAGCCCCCTTGCATCTGACCATTGCTCTTTGGCAAGCTACTGGCTTAACGCGCGCCGATAAAATGGCACTCGCCCGTTTTTCCTCGACGGCGCGCTGGATGGATTGGCAGCTCAATGAAGATTGCAGCGTCACTGAATTACTGCAAGGGTTTGAACAGAGCGAACGGCTGTGTCGCCTGATGTGGGTGCCACTATGCTTGGCGGCTTTGAATACGCCGCCCGAACAGGCATCGGCACAAATTTTTCTGCATGTCTTACGCGACAGCTTAGGGGCCCGAAGAGCGGCCTCGGACATGTTGATTCCACGCATGGATTTATCCTCCTTGTTTCCGCAGCGTGCCACCGAATACCTGTTACAACGCGGTGCACATGTCCATTTCGGACAAGCGATACGACAATTGCAGCGAAGCACCTCTGGTCAATGGCAACTGAGCCAAGATGTCGACGCGCCGCACTACGATGGTGTCATCGTCGCCTGCGACCCCGATAATGCCCGGCGCTTGCTGCAGACTTGCGGCGAAGAGAGCGTACCGGCGTTTGAACAAGCCGCGATTTGTACTTGCTATTTACAATACCGAGCAGATTTGCAACTGGCACGTCCACTGTTTGCGCTGCGCGACGATGTCGCAGCACAAGCCTGGGGGCAATATGTCTTCGATCGCGGCCAACTCGATGCCAGTCAAGCCGGCCTATTGGCGGTCGTCATCAGCGCCGCGCACGGCTTGCCTGATCACAGCACACTGGCTGCCGCCATCGCTCAGCAATTGGCACTGAGCTTTGCCATGCCGGAACTGGCAGCGCCACGCTGGAGCCGCGTCATTACCGAGAAGCGCGCGACCTTCAACTGCAAGGTGGCCTTGGCACGTCCCGATAATCAGACCGGCCAAGCCGGCTTACTGCTCGCCGGCGACTATACCGCCGGCCCTTACCCATCAACGCTGGAAGGCGCGGTCAACAGCGGACTGCGCGCCGCGGCACTAAGCTAAGAAAGCGCGGATTTAATCCGCGCTTCCCTACGTCATATCGTCGATCTCACGGATTTTATTCATCGCCTCATCGATACGATCGACAGCGATGATAGTCAAGCCTTCAATTTTCTGCTTCGGTGCATTGGCTTTCGGAATCATGGCAATGGTGAAACCGAGTTTCGCCGCTTCCTTAAGCCGCTCTTGACCTCGAGGGGCTGGTCGTATCTCGCCGGCCAG